>CAZBGV010000068.1:0-18929 GCA_964491485.1 uncultured Woeseiaceae bacterium
GGTCGCCCGCGTGGCGGGCTCCTGCCGCACGTGTGTGGCTTATACTGCGGGCCCTGCCGAAAACCCGGAGCTGGTCATGATCCGCCGCTCGCTTGCACTGCTCCTCGGCGCGATGCTCGCCACCGCCGGCGTCTCCGCCGCCGAAGGCTCCTTCACGCTTCCCCAGATCATGAGCTATCCGTTTCCCGGCGAGCTCGTCGCCGCCGACGGCAGCCCGGCCTTCGCCTGGGTGCTGAACGAGCGCGGCGTGCGCAACGTGTGGGTTGCCGCCGGTCCAAAGTTCCGCCCCCGGCAAGTCACGCATTACGCCGGCGACGACGGACAGCAGCTGACGCAGCTCACGCTCTCGCCGGACGGCCGCTGGCTGGTGTACGTGCGCGGCGGCGATCATGGCGCGAACTGGCCGGCGGAGGGCAACCTCGCGCCCAATCCGACCTCCTCGCCGGAACAGCCCAGGGTGACGATCTGGGCCGTCGCGCTACCCGATGGCAAGCCCGTGAAGATCGCCGAAGGCGACGAGCCGGCGGTCTCGGCGACGCACCGGCTCGCGTTCATCCGCGACGGCCAGGTCTGGACGGCGCCGCTCGACGGGGAAGGGAAGCCCGAGCGGCTGTTCTTCGATCGCGGCCATGCGGGCTCCCTGCGGTGGAGCCCCGACGGCAAGCGGCTCGCGTTCGTGTCCGATCGCGGCGACCACTCGTTCATCGGCATCTACACGTCGTCGACCGAGCCGCTCGAGTATGTCGCGCCTTCGACCGAGCGCGATTTCTCGCCGCGCTGGTCGCCGGACGGCGAGCGGATCGCTTTCCTGCGCCGCCCCGGCCGGGGCGGGCCGCCCGAGCCGATTCTCGAGCAGACGCCGCAGCCCTGGTCGATCCACGTCGCCGACCTCGGGAGCGGCGAGGCCCGCACCGTGTGGCAAAGCCCGCACACGCTGCGCGGCTCGTTCCCGGGCGACGCGCAGCTCGCGTGGGGCGCGGGCGACCGGCTGGTCTTCCGCGCGGACCTCGACGGCTGGCCGCACCTCTATTCCATCGCGGCGGCAGGCAAGGGAGAGCCGCGGCTGCTCACGCCCGGGGAGTTCATGGTCGAGGACGTCGACCTGAGCCCCGACGGCCGTTTCCTCATGTACAGCGCGAACACGGGGGACACCCGCGACGACGGCGAGCGCCGCCACCTGTTCCGCGTGCCCGTGGACCGGGCGCAGCCGTCCGCCTTCACCTCCGGCGAATCGCTGCAGTGGGCCCCGGCCGTCGGCGGCGAGGGCGAGCACGTCGCGTTCATCGGCGCGACGGCCGCGCAGCCGCCGTTCGTCTACGTCGCCGAGCTCGAGGGAGACGACACGCGCGCCCTCACGGCCGACCGGCTGCCGGACGACTTTCCTGCCGCGGAGCTGGTCGTGCCGGAGGCGGTGACGTTCGAGGCGCAGGACGGCGTGACCGTGCATGGCCAGCTGTTCCGCACCGCAGGCGGCGCGCAAGAGAAGCCCGGCATCGTGTTCCTGCACGGCGGCCCGCCGCGGCAGATGCTGCTCGGCTGGCATTACTCCGGCTACTACAGCAACAGCTATGCGATGAACCAGTACCTCGCGAATCACGGTTTCGTCGTGCTGTCGGTGAACTATCGTCTCGGCATCGGCTACGGGCACGAGTTCAACAACCCGCCGCAATGGGGGCCGACCGGCGCATCCGAGTACGCCGACGTCGTCGCGGGGGGCCGCTTCCTGCAGCAGCTCGAGGGCGTCGATCCGGGGCGCATCGGCCTGTGGGGCGGCTCCTACGGCGGCTACCTGACGGCACTCGGGCTCGCGCGCGACCCGGAGCTGTTCAAGGCCGGTGTCGACCTGCACGGCGTGCACGACTGGTCGGTGCTGCTGGCCGGCTGGTTCGGCGAGCCCGGCTCCCGTTACGAGAAAGGGGATTTCGAGAAGGCGATCGAGGTGGCGTGGCAATCGTCGCCCGATGCGGATGTCGACAACTGGCGCGGGCCCGTGCTGTTGATCCAGGGCGACGACGATCGCAACGTGCGCTTCTACCAGACCGTCGACCTGGCGCAGCGGCTGCGCAAGCAGGGCGTGCCGTTCGAGGTGCTCGTGCTGCCGAACGAGATCCACGATTTCCTGCGCTACGCCTCGTGGCTACGCGCAAACACGGCGACGGCGGAGTTCTTCACAAGGCAGTTCCTCTCCCGGCAATGAGCCGCGGTCGCCGGCGCGGCCACGCCGGCGAGACGCGCGCCCGAATCTTCAATAGAATTCGCACGCCGCCCGGTCCCGCGGGGGGGGGGGGATGCACGCCAACAACACCGCCATCGTCGGCACGTTCCTGGCCTACATGGCCGTGGTGCTGCTGCTCGGCTTTCTTGCCTGGCGCCGCACGACGAGCCTCAAGGATTACATCCTGGGCGGCCGCAGCCTGAACGCGTGGGTCACCGCGCTCTCCGCGCAGGCCTCCGATATGAGCGGCTGGCTGCTCATGGGACTGCCGGGGCTCGCGTACGCCGCGGGTCTCGAGGCCGGGTGGATGGTGCTGGGACTGCTGGTCGGAACCTGGCTCAACTGGAAGCTGGTCGCGGGCCGCCTGCGCCGCCGCACGGAGGCACTCGACGATTCGCTTACGCTGCCGGATTATTTCGAGCGCCGCTTCGGCGACCGGAGCCGCACGTTGCGCCTCCTCGCCGGCGTGTTCATCCTCGTGTTCTTCGTGTTGTACACGAGCTCCGGTTTCGTCGCCGCGGGCCGGCTGTTCGAGGCCCTGTTCGGCATCGATTACGCCTGGGCCGTGTTCGGGGGCGCGATGTCCGTGCTCGTCTATACGTTCTTCGGCGGCTTTCTCGCGGTGAGCTGGGCCGACGTGCTGCAGGGCAGCCTGATGTTCGTCGCCCTCGTGCTCGTGGGGGCGCTCGGCTGGTTCGCGCTCGGCGGAGCGGGCGGGATGGCGGATACGCTGAACGCGCTGAATCCCGACCTGCTCGATCCGTTCGTCGACGCCGGGACGGGGCAGGCGCTCGGCCTCGTCGGCATCGTCTCGCTCGTGGGCTGGGGCCTCGGCTATTTCGGCCAGCCGCATATCCTCGCTCGCTTCATGGCGGCGAATGAGGCCGGCAGCATCCCGCGGGCCCGGCGCATCGCGATGACGTGGCAGACGGTGGTGCTGGTGGCAGCCGTCATCGTCGGTCTCACGGGTATCGCCGTGCTCGAGCGGCCGCTGCAGGGAGCGGACGTCGAGAAGGTGTTCATCTTCATGGCCGTGGACCGCTTCCCGGCGGTGCTCGCGGGTGTGTGCCTGTCCGGCATCCTCGCGGCGGTGATGAGCACGGCGGCGGCGCAGTTGCTGGTCGCGTCGAGCGCCTTCGCGCAGGATTTCTACAAGGGTGTCTTCCGCAAGTCGGCGGGGCGCCGCGAGCTGCTGTGGGCCGGCCGGCTCGCGGTGCTGGCCGTCGCGGCGCTCGCGTTCCTGCTGGGGCTCGATCCCGACAGCCGTGTGCTCGCGTTGGTCGCGTGGGCATGGGCCGGCTTCGGCGCGACGTTCGGCCCTGCCGTGCTGCTGTCCCTCTACTGGAACGGCATGACGCGCAACGGTGCGCTGGCCGGCATGCTGGTCGGCGGCATCACCGTGATCGCCTGGCCGCTGCTGCGCGATGCGGGCGGTCTCTTCGCACTGTACGAGCTCGTGCCGGGCTTTGCGCTCTCGCTCATCGCGATCGTCGTCGTCAGCCGGCTCCGGCGGCGGACCGGGGAATCGTGAATCAGCGGCGGCGCCGGCCGGTCGCGGCCTGGGCGCCGCAGACAAGCCGGACTCCGGTCTCTGCAATGGCGGCCAGCGCGGCGCGCGTCTCGCCGGCGCGCGCCCGGATCGCGAGCGTGTGCAGCACGGCGGACGCCAGCACGGCGAGCTCCGCCGGGTCGGCGTGACGGTTCAGCTCGCCGCGGGCGCGAGCATACCGGAAGCGCTCTTCGAGAACCGCGTCGAAGCGGCGGAGCGCGTGCCTGAGCTTCGTGCGGATTTCCTTGTCGGACATCGCCTCCACGGCGGCGGTGCCGATGAGGAAGCAGCCGCGCGCCGCGTTTTTCCGCGGCACGTAGAAGGAGATCGCCTGCCGGTACAGGTTCGCGAGCCCCTCGCGCAGCGGGGCATCGAAGCCCAGGCTTTCCCGCATCGCTTTGGCCGCGTCCGCGGTGTAGCGGTCGAGCGTGCTCAGGTACAGCGCGCGCTTGTCGCCGAATGCGCTGTACAGGCTCGGGCGGTTCATGCCCGTACGCGCGCTCAGGGAATCCAGCGACGTGCCGGAGTACCCGCCGAGCCAGAACGCCTCCATCGCCAGTGACAGGGCACGCTCCGGATCGTATTCGCGGGGTCGTCCGCGCGGGCGCCTTTCGGTTTTCTGTACCATTCGGTATTAAATTCTTGCAGACCTGAATTTTTGTGCAGTATAGTACAAAACAACTATCAAGGAGGATCTCACGATGAACCTGTATTTCTCACCGCTCGCCTGCTCCCTGGCCACTCGTATCGCGCTGTACGAGGCGGGACAAGCCGTCGGGTACACGGAAGTCGACCTGAAGGCGAAGCGCCTGCGCGACGGGACGGACTACTTCGGAATCAATCCCATGGGCCAGGTGCCGGCGCTGCGTCTCGATGACGGCACGCTGCTCACGGAAAACCCCGCGGTGCTGCAGTACGTGGCGGACCGCTTCTCCGAGGCGGATCTCGCGCCGGCGGACGCGGCCGGACGGATGCGGCTGGCGCAATGGCTCGGCTTCATCTCGACCGAGCTGCACAAGGCCGTTTTCGGTCCGATCCTCGATGCGAAAGCGCCGGAGGCCGTGAAGAGCTGGGCGCGCGACAAGGCGGGATTGCGGCTCGGTCTCGTGGACGAGCACGCCCGCACGCACGAATACCTCCTCGACCGCTTCACTGTCGCTGACGCCTACCTGGCGACCGTGCTGAACTGGGCGCCTTCGTGCGGCATCGATCTGGGCGTGTGGCCTGCCCTCAAGGAGTACCACGCGCGCGTGCTGGCGCGTCCGGCCGTGGTGAAAGCGGTCAGCGAGGAGCGGCAGCTCTACAAGGAGCAACAGGCCCGCGTTGCCGCCGTGTGACGGTCGCGCGAGCCGGCGTTCTCGCCGCTGGCGGTGGCGCCATCAGCTGCTCGCGCGGCTGACGGTGAAATAGAACGACGTGCCGCGGTCGCGGCCGGTGTCGACCCAGATGCGACCGCCGTGGTGCTCCACCAGGGTTTTCGCGATGTAGAGGCCGAGGCCAAGACCCGTTTTCTCGGAGCTCGCGGTGGTCCAGAACTGCTGGAAGATGTGCGGCAACTGGCCCTCGGCAATGCCGGGCCCGGTATCGCGCACCTCGAACAGCACCTCGGCTCCGGATGCTTTCGCGTTCACCGCGACCTGCCCGCCGCCGGGCGTGAACTTGAGCGCGTTGCCGAGCAGGTTGGAAAGCACCTGGACGATGCGGTCGTGATCGGCCAGGATCGGCGGGATGTCGCGCGGGCAGCTCACCGCGAGCTCGATTCGTTTCGAGCTAGCTTCATTGGCGAACGCATCCCGGACCTCCTCGACGAGAGTGCGCGGATCAGTCGGTATGCGCACGATCTTCAACCGCCCGTCTTCGATCTCGGAAATGTCGAGCAGATCCACGATGAGCTTCTGCATGCGCCGGCCGGATCGCTCGATGACCGACGTGACGTGAGCCAGCGCCTGGCGATCGAGGCCGGCGGGAAGCATGGACGCGCCCAGCATGATGTTGTTCAGCGGCGAGCGCAAATCGTGCGAAACCATCGCGAGTGTTTCCCTGCGGGTCCTGACGGCCTGCTCGATCGCGTACTGCCTCGCCAGCATGCGTTCCCGGTTGACAAGCAGCGCAAGCAGTGCCAGCAGACTGACACTGATCGCAGCGAGCATGAGCATGGTCAGCGTAAGAATGCTGCGATAGGGCATCATCGCTTCATCGCGATCGATCTCGGTCGCGATGCCGACATCGAGCTTGTTCGCCCAGGTCCAGGCGCCGAGCACGTCGATGCCGCGATAGTCGGTATGGCCTTCCACGTCGACGTCGATCGGCCATTCGTTGCGATCGAGCAGGCGAACGAGGCGAACGGCGTCCCGAATCCGGGGGGAGGGCGAGTGTGCCGGAGCATCGGCGGCGTTGACGCTGCCCTGTCCGGTGAGAGCCCGCGGCGCACCGGGAGGTTGCTTCGAAAAACGGCTGCCGGTCAGGAGCCGCCCCCTGCGGTCGAAGACGTAGGTCTCGCCCGTGGCGCCCGGACGGGCGATACGGACGATGTCGGCCAGTCTGCCGGCCGGGTCGAGAGACAGCACCAGCGCCGCAACGACACCGCCCGAAGCGCTGCGCACCGGGGCTGCTACGATGAGCCTGGGCGGCTCGTCGGTTTCCGGGTCCACGGCAAGGTAGACGTCGACTTGCCCGTGCAGAGCGGAGGACACGGTGCCGTCGAAAACCGCAACCGGTTTCTCCCGGAGCTCTCCGGAGCGCGTAATCCACTGACCGTCCGGGACGACGAGGGCGAAACCCGTGTACTCGTACTTGTCGAGGATAGGCCGCAGAATCCGCCGCAGGTTGCGATCGCTTGCGGAAGCCTCGCGGCCCGACGAGGCGGCCGCGAGCCGTTCCTGAACCGCGTCGGCGACTTCCGGGCTCGCTGTCAGCACGGACTCTTCTTCCTGGATGCGACCGATCCAGAGCGAGATGCCGCCGCGTGCGGTGGCGACGACAGTCCGCAGGCTCTCCCCGACCTGCTCCTTCAGCTGCTGCCGGATTCTCCCCAACGTCCACGTGACGGCAAGCCCGGCGAAGAGGATCAGCAAAGCCGCAATCAGGATCCGCAGCCAGTCGCCGCGCCCGATCGCGGCGCCGGCCCTGGCCGCGCGGAGCCCGGCTGCGACAGGCGATCCTCTCATGAGCACACAATAGACTCCCCGCGTATGGTCGTCGATCGACCCACAGCGCGCCCGGCCGCGCCGGATGCGCCCGGTGCCGTTGCCGGCTGCTGCACGGAAAGGCCTAACCCAGGACGACGGCGGTTCCGCTGGCCGACACCATGAGCATGCTGTTGCCCGTGCCCAGCACCTCGTAATCGAGGTCGACTCCCACCACCGCGTTCGCGCCGGCAGCCTGCGCACGTTCCGCGAGCTCGGCGAGCGCGATCTCGCGTGCGCGCTGCAGCTCGGACTCGTAAGCGGCCGAGCGTCCGCCCACGAGGTCGCGAATGCCGGCGAACAGGTCCTTGAAGATGTTGGCCCCGAGAATGGCCTCGCCGGCGACCACGCCGCAGTATTGCTTCACTTGCCGGCCTTCGACGGTGGGGGTGGTGGTAATCAGCATCGGTGCCTCCTCGGCGCATCGACATCCAGACGGGAGGCGAATGCTAATACGAAAAAGGGCGGCCCTTCGGCCTTTATCCCCCTGTCGCTGCGCGCACGGCCCGCCGCCGGCGCTGCGGCCCGTCGTGGAGCGGCGGCCGCAGCGGCCCGCCACGCGGGCGACCGGACCAAGGCACTACCGGTGACCCGTCCTCGAGCGGCGCGGTCGGGTAAACTGCCGGCGAAACTTCGGGCAAGCGGGGGGAGCGGCGATGCAGCGTACCTGGGCAGGCGATTCGGTCTTCGGGGTTCGGGCAGGGGCCGTCCGTCGGGGGGCGCGAGACGGAGCCGCGGCGGCAGCGCCGCTCTACCGCGCGCTGCCGGCGGCCTCGCTCCTGCTCGCGCTGCTGGTGTCTGTTCCGGCGGCTGCGCTCGCGGCCGAGGCGCCTCCCGATCTCGATCGCTGGGTCGCGCGCGCCATGCGCACGTTCGAGGTGCCGGGCCTTGCCGTCGCGATCGTCAAGGACGGCGAAGCGGTCGTGACCAAAGGGTACGGCGTGCGTCGCCTCGGTGACGCGGCGCGCGTGGACGAGCACACGCTGTTCGGCATCGCCTCGAACACGAAAGCCTTCACCGCCACCGCGCTCGGGCTGCTGGTCGAGGAAGGAAAGATCGAATGGGATGGCCGCGTCGTCGATTACCTCCCGTGGTTCCAGATGTGGGATCCGTGGGTGACGCGCGAGATCACCGTGCGCGATCTTTTGGTGCACCGCAGCGGCCTCGGGCTCGGTGCCGGCGACCTGCTGTGGTGGCCGCCCTCGGACTACGATCGCCGTGAGATCGCGCGCCGGCTGCGCTACATCGAGCCGAAGACCAGCTTCCGCAGCGCGTACGCCTACGACAACGTGCTGTACCTCGTGGCCGGCGAGGTCATCCAAGCGGTCAGCGGACTGACCTGGGAAGAGTTCGTCGAATCGCACATCCTGGACGTGGTCGGGATGAGCGACAGCAACGTGCTGCACTCGGGTGCCGCCCGCCCCGGCAACGTCGCCGCGACGCATGCGCCCGTCGACGGCAAGCTGCGCCCCATTGCGGCGTTCACCAGCGACGCGACGAACCCGGCGGGCGGCATCAATTCCTCCGCGACCGACATGGCGAAGTGGCTCGCGGTCCAGCTCGCCGCCGGCAAGCTGCCGGACGGCTCGCGGTTGTTTTCCGAAGCCACCGCCCGCGAGCTCACGACCGTCGTGACGCCGATGCCGATCAGAGAGCCGGAACCGGAGCTCGCGCCGCTCGCAACGGACTTCCTCGGTTACGGGCTCGGCTTCGGCCTGAGCGAGTATCGCGGGCGGAAGCTGGTGCAGCACACCGGCGGGCTGCCCGGCTACGTGTCGAAGGTGGCGATGCTGCCGGAGCTGGGCGTCGGCGTGGCGGTGCTGACGAACCAGGAAGCCCGTGGCGCGTACGACAGCATCGCCTACCACGTGCTGGACTTCTACCTGGGCGCGCCGGACAAGGAGTGGATCTCGGCTTTCGAGGCGGTGGGCCGGCGCCAGCAGGAGAACTATGCGAGCGCCCTCGACGAATCCCGTGCCGCGCGCGACGGGGCTTCGGGGCCGTCGCTGCCGGCGGCGGACTATGCCGGCGTGTACACGGATGCGTGGTACGGGGACATCGTGATCGAGCACGCGGACGGGCAACTGTCGATCGCGTTCTCGCACACGCCGCTCCTGCACGGCACGCTGGAGCACTGGCAGCACGATACGTTCATCGCACGCTGGGACGAGCGCGAGCTGCGGGCCGACGCGTTCATCACGTTCGCGCTCAATCCGGACGGCACCATCCATCACGCGACGATGCAGCCGGTCTCCCCCGCGACCGATTTCAGCTACGACTTCGCGGACCTGTGGCTCGCGCCGGCGGCTCGCGCCGATCGACGACCCTGACTGCGCGACGCGGCGGCGGAATTCGCAGAGGCGGGGAAAGGCGGGGCGCAGGTGCTGCGCACGACGGGGTGCTATCCCGTCTGTCCGCGGCCGATGCGATTGCGCATGCCGTCCAGCGCCTCGAGCGCCGCGTCGAGGCGCTCTTTCGCCTGCGCGGTCACGCCACCTTTGCGGTACTCATCCACCAGGAAGCTTTCGATCCGCGCGATGAGGGTGTCGAGGTCCGGCGTTCCCGGTGGTGTCGTGTCGGCGGCTCCGGTCTCGTGCGATTCACGTTTCTCCACGGCGCCGAACAGGTTGATCCAGCGCTCCGAGCGCTGTGCAACACGCAGAACATCGTAGAACTCGCGGCCGGGAACGCCGCCTTTGCCGATGACGCTGACGAGACCCGCGATCAGCGACACCGGCACGAGGACGAGGTCGCGAAAGCCATCGACCACGAGCTTGCACTGCAGCACGAGCACGTCGCGTATGAGCGGCCAGCGCTCGTTCCTTGCGCCGACCTCGGCTGGTTCTGTTTCCATTACGGACTCCCGCGGCGGCTTCACTATAGCACCCGACCGGCCACGCGGAGGTACCGATGCGCTAGCGCTTCACCACGTCCTGCCACTCGGGGTGGCGTGAAATCTGTGCCTGCGCGTACGGGCAGAGCGCCACGACGGAGCGTCCCTCCGCGCGCGCATCGAGGATGGCGCGGCGCACGAGCGCCTGGCCGATCGAGCGGCCGCGCAGCGCGTCCGGGACCAGGGTGTGATCGATGATGATCGTGCTCTCGCCGGCGCGCGAGTAAGTCAGCTCCGCTTCCGCACCGTCCTGCCGGACGAAGTAGCGGCCCTTGCCCGGGCCTTCCTCGCGCTCGATCCGCAGATCGGCCTGTTCATTCCCCGTCATCTGATGCCCCGCCTTGCGATGCGCCATGGATCTCGTTCACCTGCATCAGCCCAAGGTACCGGAATGCCGGCTTTTCGTGAACTACTCCGCATTCCGGCACCCGGGACGGGCCGGGGCCGCGAACGTCGAGCCAAAACCGGGAATTCGGCCGCAGTTTCATGCCGGCGGCGGCTGTTAGCGTCACCCCACTCTTCGTGAGGGTCATGCCCGTGCAGCAACGGATAGCGCTCCTTCTCATCGCATTGGCCGGCCTGGCCGGATTCCCCGGCAGCGTGTGTGCGGAGACGACGGTGCGTGTGCTCGCCATGCACCCCGCGGGCGAATCCGTCACGCTGTCCGTGAACCAGACCTTTTACGTTCGCATCGGCTACACCACGGACGAACCCGTCAGGATCTGGGCCCGCCCCTTTTACCGGGGCGTCGAGGTGCGCGCGGGCAGCAATCCGTCGCGCGTCTATACCGGCAGCGGCGAGGCCCTCGGCTGGTTCTTCCTGATGGAGCCCGGCCAGCGCGTGGACGAGATCCGGATCAGCGTCGGGGACGGCAGCGAGTACGGCACGCACGTCGCGGCGACGCAGCGCGTACGCATTGCATCCAGTACTGCGCGCTCGGCCGGCGCCGCCCCGCCCGAATGGGTCGTCGGGCTTCAGCAGGAAAACGAGCGCGTGGCACGGGAGGAGCGCGCAAAGCAGGAGAGCACGCCGCCGGGCGTGGGCGACATGCTGTTCATGAGCGGGTTCATGCTGACCGTCCTTGCGCTCGGCATCGCGGGCGTCCTGGCGCCGGTGTGGGCGCTTCGGCGGTGGCGCGGCGGCTGGCGGGTCGCGGCCGCGGTGCCGGCGGCGATGATGGCGTTCGTCGTGCTGCGCATCGTGTTCGGTGTGGCCATCGACCCAACGTCACACAACCTCTGGCCTTTCGAGATCCTGCAGGTCGGCGTGTTGTCCCTCGTCGTCATCGGCGTGCTGCTCGCGGCACGCAAGCTGACCGGAGCGCCGGCATGATGCTGCCGGCGCTCGCAAGCTCCGCTTTCCTGATCGTGATGGGCGGCGGCGTGCTGGCCGTCGCCTGGTACGGCTATCGCGACGGCGTGCTGCCGGCGGGCGCCAATTTTTTCCGCGGCCGCTGGATGCCGAGCCGCGAAGCGAATCCTTTCGCGTTCCGCTTTTTCCTCGCACTGTATTTCGCCGGCGGCATGGCGTTGTGCGTGTGGGGGCTGCTTGCACTGGTGGGCATGGCGCCGCCTTTGCGCCTGCGCTGAATCAGGAGATCAGCAGGGCGCCGACGAATATCCCGAGCATCGTGAACGAGAGCGCGACCTTCGCGAGCGTGCCGAACAGGAGTCCGATCCACGTGGCGATGCCGACCCGGGTGGAGCGCCCCAGCGTGCCGCCCGAGCGCAGCTCCCCGGCGAGCGCGCCGATGAACGGCCCGAGCAGCAGCCCCGGCAGTCCGAAGAAAAGCCCGACGATCGTGCCGATCGCCGCGCCCCAGAGCGCCGCCGTGCTCGCGGCCACTCGCCTCGCGCCGAGCCATCCGGCGACGAAATCCAGCAGCATCGCGAGCCCGGCGAGCACGCCGAGGAGGGCGACCGTCCACACGCCGATCTCGCTGTAATCCGCGACCCACGCCGCCAGCCACATGCCAGCGAACACGAGCGGCACGCCGGGCAGGGCGGGGAGAATCGCCCCGGCGAGCCCGACGACGATCAGCAGGCCCGCGGCCGTGTACCAAAGAATCGATGCGTCCATGCCGGGAGCATACCTGAGGCGACCCTCGGGTCCGTGCGGGTTGCGCCCATGTTCCGGCGCCGGGAGGCGGGCTGGTATCCTGCGGGAATGCGCGGCCGGCCGGCAGCGCTCGCCCTCGCCGCAGGAGCGCCGGACGCCACCATCGTGAAGAGAGAGATCGTCGGCTATCACCGGGACGACGAGGGGCACTGGGTCGCCCAGCTCGCCTGCGGCCACAATCAGCACGTGCGGCACGACCCGCCGTGGATCAACCGGCCGTGGGTCACGACTGCCGAAGGCCGCGAGCGCGCGCTTGGCGAGACGCTCGAATGCGTGAAATGCGACGCCGGCGCTCCCCCCGACCCGCGACCGTGACGCGGCCCGGCACGAGCTGGCCGATACGCGGGCGGTGCAGGCCGGCAGCATTTCGCACCGCCTGCGCTACCATGGTGGTGAGGTTGCGATGCCCGCGTTGAAGCCACCATTCCGTCCTGCCCGCCCGGAAGACGCGCCGCTGCTTGCGGAGCTCGTGAATGACGCGGGCGACGGCCTGCCGCTCTATCTCTGGGGGAAGCTCGCCGGTCCCGGGCAGACGGCATGGGACATCGGCCGGCTGCGCGCGGCCCGCGACGAGGGCAGCTTTTCCTGGCGCAACGCGGTGATCATCGAGCATGAGGGTGAGGCGGCCGGCTGCCTCATGGGTTACCCGATTGCGGAGTTGCCCTCGCCGATCCCCCCCGACATGCCCGCCCTGTTCGTGCCGCTGCAGGAGCTCGAGAACCTCGCACCCGGCACGTGGTATGTGAACGTGCTTGCCGTCGTGCCGCGGCATCGGGGGAAAGGCCTGGGCACGCAGCTCCTTGCCCGCGCCGAAGAAAACGCGCGCGGCCTCGGGCTTCCCGGCCTGAGCGTGGTGGTCTCCGATGCGAACACCGGCGCGCGGGGCCTTTACGAGCGTTGCGGCTATCGCCTGATCGCGGAGCGCGACATGGTGAAGGAAGGCTGGCGCAGTCCCGGGCAGCGCTGGCTGCTCCTGACGAAGTCGCTCTAGGCGTCGCCTTCATTACTCACGGCAATGTCGCGGGGTACGCGCCGCGAATTGCGAGGCGGACGGCATCGTGACCCTTCGACGGCACCGGCCGGTCGGTCGCTCATAACCGCGCGGCTTCTGCTCATAACGAAAAAATCCGGCGGGGGAGCGAGATCGACGCAACCGGCCCGGTCTTTCGAGCATCCAATCAATGAACTCGGAAGGAGGACGACATGCTCATTGCCCTGCGCGTCATCCTGCTGGCGCTTTTCGTTGCCGCTCCGCTCGGGCACCAGGACACGCGGACCGCCCTCGAACGGCTGGCGGAACGCTATCGCGACGATCCGGCGCTGATTCCGGTCACCTTCGGCGTGCGGGTCGGGAATTCGGATTACACGGTGGCGGCGACACGCGCCGGCGAGGCGGGCGAGGCACGCGTGACCGTGACGCGTGGCGCACCCGAGGTGCCGACCTTCATCTACGTGACCGACGCGACGACGTTCTCCAGGATCGCGTCCGGCGACCTGCAAGCGCTGACGGCGATGACCGGAACGGACGGCGCCGGAGCCGCGCCGCTGCGCCTCGAGGCCACCAACGGCTGGGACCTGGATGCCGAAGGTCTCGCCACCCTGCGCTCGGTGAGCTGTCACTTCTTCCCCGCAGGCTTCGCAGAACCGCTGGCATTGCCGGAGGCCATCGCCCAGGGCGGCGAGAGCGCCTGAGGGCAGGCGCAGGGGCCGCCGGCCGCTCCCCCCGGCCGCGCCGTGCCGGCAATCGCTGCTGCGCGGGCTGCGCGAGCGCTCGCGGCGTCGGACCGGCCTCGGGACCGGTTTCCGGCATGCCCGGGCGCCGGCGGCGAAGTGCCCTGGCCGGGCCGCTACAATCCGCTTGTTGCAGCGAAGCGGGTCGCCCGGCAGTGATCGTCGATCGCCGAATCTGGACATCGTTCTCGTCCGCGGGCCTGCTGCTCGGGACGCTTTTTGCCGCCTTCTCGCTGACTCCGAGCCTCCTGCCGCGCTCCGCCCTGATGCAGGGCATCGTGGCGGGCCTGTCCTTGAGCGCCGGATACGCGATCGGTGCGGGGCTCGGCTGGCTCTGGCGCTATCTCGAGTTGCCGACGCTTCCGCCGCGCGCGGTGCGTATCGCGCGGATCGCGGCCGGCGGCGTGTGCGTGGTCATCGGGCTGGTGTTCCTCTCGCAGGTTGCCGAGTGGCAGAACTCCATCCGCGCCCTCATGGACATGCCGCCGGTCGAGGAGACGCGGCCGTTCGTGATCGCCCTGATCGCGCTGTCGCTGTTCGCGGTATTGCTGTTGCTGGCGCGGCTTTTCCGGGTGACACGCCGCCTGATCACCGGCAGGCTGCCGGGCTTCATCCCCCCGCGCGTGTCCCGGCTGGTCGGTCTCGTGGCGGCGGTCGTCCTGTTCTGGTCGGTCATCGACGGCGTGCTGTTCCGCTATTTCCTGCACACGGTCGACCAGTCGTTCCAGCAGCTCGACGCCCTGGTCGAGCCGGAAGCCGAGGCGCCGCGCAACGCGGCGCTGACCGGCAGCGCGGAGTCGCTCGTGCCGTGGGAGACGCTCGGGCGCCAGGGCCGCCTGTTCGTGTCGTCGGGCCCGAGCGCCGCGGCTCTCGAGGCGTTCTTCGGCGAGCCCGCCCCGCAGCCGATACGGGTGTACGTGGGCCTCAATTCCGCCGGGTCGGTAGAGGCGCGCGTACGGCTCGCGCTCGCCGAGTTGCAGCGAGTGCGGGCGTTCGAGCGCTCCGTGCTCGTCCTGGTCACGCCGACCGGCACCGGCTGGATCGACCCGGGCGCGATGGATTCCGTCGAATACCTGCACCGCGGCGACATCGCGAGCGTCGCCGTGCAGTACTCTTACCTCGCGAGCGCGATCTCGCTCGTCGTCGAGCCGGAGAACGGAGCGGAAACCGCGCAGGCGCTGTTCAACGCCGTCTACGGACACTGGAGCTCCCTGCCGCGCGACCGGCGCCCGCGACTGTATCTGTACGGGTTGAGCCTCGGCGCGCTCAATTCCGATCGCTCGTTCGACCTCTACGACGTGGTCGGCGACCCGTTCGACGGTGCGCTGTGGAGCGGGCCGCCGTACCGCAGTGAAACCTGGCGCGCGGCGACGAGAGAACGCGTGCCCGGCTCGCCCGCGTGGCTGCCACGCTTCCGCGACGGCAGCGTCATCCGGTTCACCGACCAGCACGACCGGCTCGACGACGCGAACGGGCCGTGGGGACCGCTGCGCATCGCGTTCCTGCAGTACGCCACTGACCCGATCACCTTCTTCGATCCGAGCCTCGCATGGCGCAATCCCGCGTGGCTCGCATCGCCGCGCGGCCCGGATGTGACGCCGGCGCTCCGCTGGATTCCCGTGGTCACGATGCTGCAGGTCCTCGCGGACATGCGCGCGGGCGACATCACGCCGGCGGGCCACGGCCACAACTTCGCGCCGGACGATTACATCGAGGCCTGGATCGCCCTGACCGAGCCCGCGGACTGGACGCCCGCTGCGACCCGCCGGCTCAAAGCCCTGTTCAGCGGCCCGCCTCCCTGGCACCCGTCACGCGGGCAACCGGAAGCATCGGCACGGAGAGACCCCTAAGCCCCGCGCTCTGCTTTCGCCAGCGCCGAGCGGATCAGCTCACGGATGCCGTACCAGCCCCAGTAGATGCGATGGTGCCGGATCAGCCCGTCGGCGAGGTCCATGACCTCCACGATCTCGATCTGGTCGCCGTCGGGAGCCTCCCGCCAGAACAGGTCAGTTCCCGTCCGCATTCCCGGAATGTCTTGCGAAAGCAGGGTTCGCTTTTTGCAGCGGATCGCGCAGGCGGGCGATGTAATCCTCCGGGAAGCGCCAGCGGATGCCGTCCGTGTCGTGCACGAGTCCGCGCTCCTGCGGCGCCAGGTCGTACATCAGGGTCATCAGGACGTCGCTGCTCACCCACGGGCTGCTGCGGAAATAGCCGTGGCCGTTGCCGCTTGCTGAACCCTCGGCGCCGACAACGTTGATGAACCGGAGCTCGGGGTGCTCCGCAAAGAACTGCCGCGCGTGCGGCCCGAGCCGTTGTCTTTCGATGATCTGGCCGGAGCGGTCATGCCCGAACACGAAGCGCGACATGCCGAGTGCCTTGTCCGTCGGCGACTGGTAAATCGTCAGTGCATCCGGGACGCGCAGCCCGCCGTCCAGCAGGTAGCCGGCGAGGATCTCCTGGTCCACGTCGCTGCCTACGAGAATCACGTTGCCGAGCTTCGTGTAGGCCTTCACCTCCCTCGCGTCACGCAGGTAGCCGAACATGCCGAGGTCGCCCAGCATTTTCATCACCACCCGGGTGCCCGCGCTGTAACCGACCACGTGAATCCGCTCCGCCCGGGTCGTGCCGGCGATGTGCAGGATGAGCGAGCGCAGGTCGCGCCCGGAGACCTGTGCGTCCTCGAGATCGGAGAAGTAGCGGAAGGTGCTCGGCGTGGACGGCCACGAGAACGCTACGAAAGCGCCCTGGTAGCCCAGGAAATGCCATAGCTCGGCGGCGACCAGGATCGGGTTCTCGAACACGACCTTGTCGCCGTGCACGTAGATGAACACGTCGCGCCGGCCCGAGCGCTCCAGCTGGCGGTCGATTTCCTCGGAAAACCGGCGCCCCGGCTCCAGGTCGCGGGGGAACCGATCGTCGAACGGGCGGATCGTGCTGGCTAGCGGCCCGTATTCGGTCACCGCGTCGACCTCGAGCGGGTAATCCTCGGTGCGGTTCTTGAGCGGCGAAATGCGCCGTGCCTCCTCCCAGGTGATGGTTTTATCCAGGCCAAGGCGGATGCTGGCCACGCCGAGATGCAGGGCGCCGCCGCGCTGGTCGCTGTAGTACCCGTCGTCACCGGCCTCGACGGGCGCCCGGTCGGTCGCGTACAGGAGGCTGGGATGCTGGCCGCGACTGATCGGGTCGTTGTCGAGGAACGGATCGATCTTTCCCTCTTCGTAGACTTCGGGAGCCGGCATCAACGAGATCTGGCTCAGCGGCGCGCCGCCGCAGCCTGCCAGCAGGAGCACTCCGGCGATGAGCAGGGTAGCGAGCGTAGTGACGCCGGCTCCGCCCACGGCTCTGTTCGTAACGAATTGCCGCGCGTATTTCAAAACCGGACTCTCGCGCGCAATCCCCCGACCAGGGCATTGTCGGTATCGCCCAGCGCAGGGTTCACGTACTGGAGGTCGATGGTGACCTGCAGCCAGTCCGTCGCCGCGCAGTTGTAGAACGCTTCGATGCCCTGTTCGTCGTCGAAGGTCAGGAACGGATCGAGAGTGCTCTGCAGGTCGTCGCTGAAGTTGATGTAGAAATATCCGAGCCCGAACGCATCGTTCGGCCGCGAGCGAAACAATCCCTTACCGCTCAGGCCACCGATGACGGATCCCTGGAAGGGGTTCGGGTTGCCCTCGCTCCCGCCGATCTTCAGGAACAGTCCCAGTCCTTCGCCCGGGCGCTCGGGGTTCTCATGCAGGAAGTGGCTGAACTGGATCCCGAAATGCTGGGCGTGGTCCTTGTCGCCGGTCCGCAGCTCGGGGGGCAGGAGCAGCTCGCCGAGATTGGCCCCGTCCTTGGTCGAATAGGTGCCGTACACGCTGGCGGTGCTGGTGTGCCCCATGAGCTGGCCGACGTAGGTGCCGCTCACGGAGACGTTCACGCCGCTGCCGAACATGTCGTCGGGCCAGTAGTCGTGAGTCCGGTCGTCGGCATCGAAGACCATGAACGTCCAGATCCACGGCGTCGTCCTGACCGTCACGACGGCACCCATGATGACCGCCGGAGTCACCCCACTGGGCGGCGCCGAGAATGCGACGTTCATGAAGCGCGTCTGTCCTGCACCTCCGAAGAAAGGATCGGCGGCGAGTAGATCGACAGCGTTGATCCGTCCGAGAAGCAGACTGGCGTTATCTCCGATTCGCTGCGCGAGATGGATGGAGGTGATCACTACGTCGTCCATCTTGCCGGTAGGCAGGAGCAACCCGGAGTTCGTCGCGATGAGAGCGCCGCCGAGATTCGCGTTCAGGTCCCCGTATCGATACTCGGTATGGGTGCGGATCGTGCCTCCTTCCCACCACCCGAGCTTTCCGGTATCGAAATCCCTCTACGGCCAGCGGCGTCAGGACTACCGACAGCACGGCGCTCGCGAACAGCAGCCCGCGCGCGTATGCGCGGTGATCCTCTGCCACGAGCGGCAGCATCGCCCGCGAGAACAGCGAGCCCAGTGGTGCGATGGAAAGCGTCACGAGGGCGACGATCACGGCGGGATGCAGCGAAAACACCTTGCAGACGACCACGGCCGCGATCGGGGCCAGCACATTCATGGCGAGCAGCGAGCGGGCGAGTCGGGCGGGTTTGCTGAGGACATACGACAGGTCCGCGGGTGCGACCCGCATGCCCACGGCCACCACGCCGAGAAAGATACTGAGCGTGAAGCCGTAGCCGACGAGCGCCTGAATGCTCATGCTCTGCTCCTTTGCCGACGGATCATCCTCAGTGGGTTCAGGTGCTGCGTGTCGATGGTCGACACGGCGTTCACCTCTGGAGGGCGGGACCCGCCGCGGACGCCGGCAATGCCGTCACGCCCGGCGTCCCGACCGCATCGCGGGCAGGACGACGTTGCGCGGTATCGATGGCTGGCAAGTCGTTCATGTAAATGAGCCTCGTCGGTGCAAAACCGCTGCCCTCGGCCTCGACCACGGCCGCAATGTCGAGCAGCAGCTTTTCGCGCATGGCGAGGAATTCCGGGACGTCGGCCGTCAGCAGGTAAGCGAAGAGCTCGAGCTCGATCGCCTCGCGGCCGAAATCGACGAGGCGAATGCGCGACGTGCCGGGCTCGACGTTCGGGCTCTCGCCGAGCAGCTTGCGAATACCTGCGAGGATGCGCTCGAGCTGCGCGACGCTCGTGCCGTACTGGAGCCTCAGGATGCCTTGCGCCAGCACCTTGCGGCGCGTGGCGAAGTTCTCGATGCCGGATTG
>CAZBGV010000069.1:0-18650 GCA_964491485.1 uncultured Woeseiaceae bacterium
GGCAGGTGCAGGTTGTGGAACCATTCGCCGAGCCTGCGGACTTCCGCGATGACGGTGCCTGTCTCCTCCATGTCCTCATTCCCTGCCTTCGATGTACGCTTCGAGCTCGGCCGCGCGCGTCCGTCCCGTGTGCGAGGACAGCGCGCGTGCGCGCGCCGCCTGACCGATCGCCCGGCGCTCGTCGTCGGGCATCCCCCGCAGGCACGCGAGGATCTCTTCCGGTCCTTCCGCCACGAGGATTTCCTCGCCGACGCGGAAGAACGTGTCGAGCCCCGGCCATGCATCGGAGATCACCGGCGTGCCGCAGCAGGCCGCTTCGAACAGCCGCACGCTCGGCGAATGACCCATGCGGCGCATGTCGGCGCGCGTGACGTTGAGCGTGAAACGCTGGCTGCAGTAGAAGCCGGCGTGCTCGCCCGGTGCCACGTGATCGACGTACGCGACGTTCTCCGGCCAGCCGACGGTGTCCGGATATTGCGCGCCCGCAACGACGAAGCGCCCGCCGTTCCAGCGCGACGCCGGCTCGAGGAGCAGCCTGCGCACGCCGTCGTGACGGTCCTTCGACCACGTGCCGAGATAGCCGAGGTCCACCCCGTTTGGCACCGCGACGGGGCCGTGCGTTGCGGGGTCCACCGAGCAATAGAGCGGCAGCGGCCGGCGGGCCCCGAGCGCGCGCAGCGTATCGAGCGCGGCGCCGCCGGAAAAGCTCAAGTAAAGGTCGAAGCGCGGCAGCAGCTCGCGCGCGAGGTATTCGCAACGATCGTGCGCGAGCGCGGCGAGCGTGACGGGCGTATCGATGTCGTAAAACGCGAGCAGCGCGCCGGAGCGCTGGAGCCCGCGCACGAGCGTGTCCGTCTCCTGCACGTACGAGCCGATGATCACGACGTCGGCAGCGGCGAGCGCCCTGCGGTGCTCGTGCAGGAGCTCGCGCGCATGCGTGTAGAAGTGCAGGAAATCGCACTCCGGCACGTCGCGGTGCGCGGCATACCACGGCTGCTCGCGCTCGTAGAATGCCACCTCGTGTCCGCGTTCGCGCAAACCCTTCAGCAACGACCGGTAGGTCGTCGCGTGCCCGTTGCCCCACGACGAGCTGCAGGTCAGGCCGATGAACGCGAAGTTCATCCCGCGCGCACCCGCCGGCGCGGCGCGGCGTTCAGCACGCGCTCGACGTCGAGCGCGCGGTGCGCGTAGGTGTGCTCCGCAAGCATGCGCTGCCGCGCGCGCTCGCCGATGGCGCGCGCCTCCGCTCCGCCGAGCTCGTCGACGCGCCGCGCGACCTCCGCGCCGTCGGCGGCGACCAGCACCTCTGCCTCGGGCTCCAGGAAGTGTTCCATGCCCTGCCACGCGTCGGAGATCACGCAGGCACCGGCGCCGGCAGCTTCGAACAGGCGCGTGGCCGGCGAGTGGCCCATGCGCGCCATGTCGTCGCGGCTGATGTTGATCACGGTTTTCGCGCTCACGTTGAACGCGTTGTGCTCGCTCGTGTAGACGTGGCCCACCCAACGCAGGTTGGGGAGCCTGCCCGCCGCGTCATCCCAGCCCGCGCCGCCGAGCACGAACGTGCGGCGCGGGAGCCGCCGCGCCGGGGCGAACAGGAATTCCTCCACCCGCCGCTCCCGATCGGGCAGGCGGTTGCCGAGAAACCCGAGGTCGCCGGCGAAGCGCGCCTCCGGCGCCACGGGAAAGTGGGTCGCGGGATCGAGCGCGTTGTAGATCACCTCGCAGCGTCGCGCGCCGAGTGCGCGATAGCGGCGCCGCGCCGGCTCGCCGCCGCCGTAGCAGAAGACGAAGTCGAACTCGGGCAGGAGCCCGCGCAGCGGATCCGCCGCGTCGGCCTCGAGGCGGGCGAGGGTGGCGGGCGTGTCGACGTCCCAGAAGATCCTGCCGGGGCCGGCCAGCGCCGCGACCTCGGCTTCGAGCCGCGCGTCGCCGACGCCCACGCCGCTCGCCTTGACGACGAAGTCGGCGCTCGCGGCCTGCCGCAGGCAGCGGCGGACGGCAGCGCTGTCCTTTGGGTCGTAGACGACGGCCTCGCCCCAGGGCAGCGTGTCGAGGTCGCGGTGCTGCTGGCGGCCGAAGGCGTCGGGCTCGAACCAGCGCAGCCGGTGCCCGCGCGCGTGCAACGCGCTCGCCAGTCCGCGATAGTAAGTGGCCGCGCCGTTCCAGTACGCGGACAGGATGCTCGAGACGAAAAACGCGACGTCGAGGCTCACGGCTCGAGGCTCAGCGTGCGGGCGATGGCAGCGAACCGGCTCCGCGGGCGAGCGGCAGCACGCCGTCGCCCTGCTTGCGGGACGAGCTCGCGGGCAGGGCAAAGGCCGGCGCGGGGCCGAGGCTTGCGCAGATGTCGAGCAGCTCGTCGACGCGATGGGCGCAGGTATGGCGCCGTTCGATGGTTGCGCGGCCGGCGGCGGCGAGCTCGTCCGCCATGGCCGGATCGTTTTGCAGGTCCCGCATGGCGCGCGTCGCCTCGCGGCCGTCGCCGACGACGAGGAAGTCGCGTCCCGGCCGGAACAGGTTCTCGGCGTCCGACCACGGCGCCGAGATCAGCGGAATGCCGCACGCGAGCGCCTCGAACACGCGGATCGTCGGGATGCCGGGCAGTGTTTCCCGGTAGAAACGCCGGGGCACGTGCAGCGTGAAACGATGCCGGTGAAAGTGCCGCGGTACCTCGTAGTTGGGCAGCCAGCCGCGGTAGCGCAGGCCGGCGCGCGCGAGCGCCGCCAGGGCCGCTGCGGGATAGCGCACACCGTGGACGGAGCCGCGCACGCCGGCCATCAGCGCGGGCTCGATGAGAAATTCGTGCAGCTCGCGCGTGCGCTCGTCGTCGCCCCAGTTGCCGATCCAGATGAGGTCGTCGTCCGGCGCGCCGTCCCGGTCGCGCGGCGCGAACACGCGCGTGTCGGCGGCCTCGTGCCAAACCCAGGCGCGGTCGCCCCAGCCGTGCCGCCGGTACACCGCGGCGAGCGCCTCGCCGAACACGAGCGCGCCGTCGAAATCGTCGAGCGGCAGCGCGGCGAGCTCGTCCGGCGCGCTGACGGCGCGGTGGTGGGTGTCGTGGAAGAACAGGCGGTACCGCGAGCGCGTCAGCCGGCGGTGCATGCCGATGCGCGAGAGCAGCTCCGGCGGATTCCATTCGTGGACGATGACCACGTCGGCGCCGTCGAGCGCGGCATCGAGATCGAGCGTCTGCATCGTGTAGCGGCGCGGCTGCAGCAGCGGATAGTGTCGCCGGAACCCGTCGATGACCGCGACGCCTTCCGTGCGCACGAGGTTCCTGAGGCTCCAGCCGTCCGCCGGCTCGTAGACTTTGACGCCGTGCCCGCGCGCGGCGAGCTCGGTCGTCACGCCGCGCAGGAAATGCGCGTTACCGTGATTCCAGTCGGAAGTCAGCGAATGGCAGAAAAAGACGAATTTCATGCGACGTTCTCCCTTGGTTCTTCCCGGGCTCGCTCCCCGGACCCTGCCAGCCGCCGGTACTGGTTCGCATAGGCTTCGGCCATGCGCGCAGCGGTATATCGGCGCGCCCGTTCGCGTGCCGCGCGCCCGAGCCGCAGCCGCTCGCCCGGCCGGCGCAGCAGCCGCTCCAGGACGCGGCGGAGGCTCGGTGCATCGTCCGGGCCGACGAAGAGGGCGGCGTCCTGCCACAGCTCGCGCAGCGTGGGGATGTCGCCGAGCACCAGCGGACAGCCGCACGCCGCGGCTTCCAGCACGGCGAGCCCGAACGGCTCGTAGCGCGCGGGGTGCACGAACGCCGCCGCGCGCCTGAAATACTGCGCGAGCTCGTCGCGCGGGAGGCAGCCCAGGTGCACGAGATTGGACCGGCCGGCGTGCGCCGCGCCGAGGTCGCCGGCCAGCAACGTCGGGCAGTCGAGCGTCGGCGCGAGCGTCGCGAGCTGCCCGAGGTTCTTCGCTTCGTCCCACGCCCGCCCGACGCCGAGCACGAAGCGCCCGGGCAGCCGCTCCGCTGGCCAGCGGGTCGGGTCGATGCCGTTCGGGATCACCGTCGCGCGCCCGTTCAGGTTCACCTCGTCGTAGCAGGCGGCGGTGGCGTGCAGGTGGGCATGGTTCGGCGCGACGACGCAGTCCGCGGTGGCGAGCGCGCGGATCACGCACTCCCGATAGCGCCGCCAGCCGGCGTCCGGATCGCCGCCGCGGGTCGCGCGCCACCAGGTGTGCACGCACGAGTGGGCGACGAGCAGCATCGGCACGTCGAAGCGGCGCAGCGCGGGACCGTAGCAGTTGAGGTGCAGGAGCTCCGCGCCGCTTTCGTCGACGAGGCGGCCGATCCAGTCGGCGGCGCGCTCGACGTCGGCCCAGGGATCCTGCATCCACTCGAGGCGGTAGCCGGCCTCGTGCAGCATGACGTTGGGCAGCGCCGCCGCCTCGGCGCGCGCTTCCGCCCGCAACGGACCGCCGAGGCAGGCGAGCACGATTTCGCAACCGTGCACGGCCAGCGCGCGGCTGAGCTCGATGGAATAAGACCACACACCGCCGACCGCGTCGGTCGTCATCAGGATTCGCATGAGCGTGCTCCCCGCGCGCTGCGGCCGTAAATCCGGTCGATCACGCCGGCGGTTTCCACGAGCCCTGCGAGCCCGCCTTCACCGCGACCGGGGAGCGTGCGCGCCCATTCGACGAGTGCGCGGCCCGGCCACGCATCGGGCGGTGCGCCGAGCAGCTCACGCTCCGTGCCGTGCGTGAGCGCCACCTCGAAGTCGTAGAACGAGCCGTCGACGTTCACGATCTCCGCGCCGCCGCGCGTGCCGAGCACGCGGCAGCCGATCACCGCACCGCGCCCGGCGGCGGCACGCCACGAGCACGCGAGGTGCACGCGCGCGCCACCCGAGTACTCGATCGCGGCCAGCACGCAGTCCTCGGCGGTCTCGACCGGCGCCTCGAGCCGTTGGCCGGCGCGGAAGCAGCGCGCGTGCACACCGTCCGCGCCGGTGAGCCCGAGCAGCCAGTGACAGAGATCGAGGAGATGGCTGCCGAGATCGAGCAGGCAGCCGCCGCCGGAGCGCGCGACGTCGTAGTACCAGGCCGCGTCCGGCCCGTACGCGTTGTGGAAGCAGAGCTCTGCCGCGACGACCTCGCCGATCGCGCCGTCCCGGATCCGCCGGCGGAGCTCAGCCATGCCGGCCAGCCAGCGATACGACCAGTCGACGCCGAGCGAGACGCCCTGTTGCTGCGCCAGCGCGAGCAGCCGCTCCGTACCGACGCGCGAGAGCGCCAGCGGCTTCTGGCAGAACACGGCGAGGCCGCGCGCGAGCGCGGCGTGCGCCTGCGGCTCGTGCAGCGCATTCGGCGTGGCGATCACGACGCCGTCGAGCGGCTGTGCGATGAGCTCCTCGAAGCTCGGGCAGACCGCGGGTGCGCCGGCGAGCTCCGCGCAGGCTGCGCCGAGGCGCGCCGCATCCGGCTCGCACACTGCCGCCGCATGCGCGGCCCCTGAGGCGGCGAGCGCGCGCAGGCGCTGCCCGCCGATCCAGCCGAGCCCTGCGAAACCGAGGCGCGGGCGCGCGGGGACCGATTCCTCTCGTGGCAGCGCTACAGGCATAGCAGTGCTTTGGTGAAGCCGGCCGGGCGTTCCTCCATGAGCCTGAACGCCCGGTCGATCTCCGTGAGCGGGACGGAATGCGTGAACAGGGGCCACGGATCGAGATGGCGCGCCAGTACGGCGTCGATGGCGGCGCGCATGCCGTCGATATAGCGTTGCGGGTCGCGCTCGTGCGCGTTGATGACGTCGATGCCCTTCCAGTTCCAGTCCTGCATGTCGACGCTGCGCAAGCCTTCCTGGTGGTAGCCGGCGATGACCAGGCGGCCGCGCACGCCGGTGAGGCGGCTCGCGACGTCGAGGCCCTGCTGGGTTCCGGTGCACTCGACGACGCGCGGCCAGCTGCCTTCGAGGGCCGCCGGATCGTCCAGCGGGCGCACCTCGACGGCGCCCTGCTCGCGGGCGCGCTCCAGCGACCAGGCGCGCCGGGAAAACGCCGTCACCCGCGCCCCGGCGGCGGCGGCGCACTGGATAACGAGCCCGCCCATGAAACCCGCGCCGACCACCGCCACCGGCATGCCGGGTGCGATGTCTGCGCGCTCGAACACGTTCATCGCGCAAGCGAGCGCCTCGCCGGGGAACGGCCGGTCGTCGAGCGCCGGGGGCAGCCGCACCACCTGGGCCGCGTCGGCGACGTCGCACTCGGCGTGCGCGCGGTAGGTGAGCCCGGTGACGCGATCGCCGACCCCGGGAAAGGCGACGCCTTCGCCGCAGGCCACCACGCGGCCCCACGGCTCGTGCCCGGGCGAGCCGGCCGCGAGCGGATAGCCGAACCACGGCCGCCCCTGCCAGGCCGGCAGGGTCGAGGCGCACATGCCGCAGCCTTCCAGCCGGATCAGCACCTCGCCCGGCCCGGGACCCGCCTCACGGCAGCGCTCGATCGACGAGCGGCCGTTGCCGTGCAGCACTGCCGCCTTCACAAGCGGCTCTCGCCCGGCCGTGCGGGGACGCCGGTTTTGGGGGCCTGCCGGTCTTCCGCCAGCCAGCTCCAGAGGCGCTCGATGCCGTCGGCGACGCCGATGCGCGGCGCCCATCCGGTCAGCGACGAGAAGCGGCCGTGATCCGCCGCGAACCAGGGCTGGTCGCCGGCGCGGGCGCCGGCGAACAGCACGTCGAGGCTACGCCCGGAGAGGCGTTCGGCGGTGTCGACCAGCTCGAGCAGGCTCAGGGTGTTGGCCGTGCCACCGCCCATGTTGAATGCCTGGCCGGAAAGGCGGTCGATGCGCTCGCGCAGCGCGAGCAGCGCGGCGACCAGGTCGTCGATGTACAGCAGGTCGCGCACCTGGTGGCCGTCGCCGTAGATCGTCAGCGGCTCGCCGTGGAGAGCCTGCTTCAGGAAATGCGCCACCCAGCCCTGGTCGCTGGTCGCCTGCTGGTGCGGCCCGTAGATGCAGCTCATGCGGAACACGACGGCGGGGACGCCGAAGCTCCGCGCGTAATCGAGCACGTACTGGTCGGCCGCGCCTTTCGAGCAGCCGTACGGGCTGATGAAGTCGAGCGGCTGGGACTCGTTGACGCCCCGTTCGGCCAGCGCCGGATCGGCGGGCGCGACGCGCCGGTCAACCTTGCGGATGCCGACGCCGGGCAGCGCGCCATACACCTTGTTGGTCGACGCGAACATGAGGCCGGGCGGCGTGCTCGCCTTGTGCATCGCCTCCAGCACGTTCAGCGTCCCGCCGAGGTTGATCGCGTAATCCGTGCGCGGGTCGCGCAGGCTGGTCGTCACCGCGACCTGCGCAGCGAAGTGGTACACGAACGCGCTTCCCGATACCGCCGCAGCGACGGCGTCCGCGTCGCGTACGTCCGCGTTGGCATGCTGCACGGCGTCGCCGTGGCGCGCGCAGAGCCAGCCGAGGTTGCGCTCGACGCCGGGCCGCGACAGGTCGTCGAAGACGAGCACCGGTTCCCCTTGGGCGAGCAGGCGGTCCGCGAGGTTGGTACCGATGAAGCCGGCGCCGCCGGTGATCAGCACGCGGCCGCGGCCGTTGCCGGGCCCCGTCACAGCGTGAGCCCCCGCCGTGCGAGCTCGGCGGCGGCGATCCCCGCGCGGTCGGTGGCGGTCTGGCGGGCCAGCCAGTCGGCGAGCTCCGCGATGCCGTCCTCGAAGCGGACCTCGGGGCCGTAGCCGAGCGCGTCGCGCGCGCGGGAGACGTCGGCGAAGCAATGGCGCACGTCGCCGACGCGGTACTTGCCCTCGAACTCTGGATCGATGTCGCGCTCCAGCACGTCCGCGAGCGTCCGCGCGACCTCCTCGATGCTGACCGGACGGCCGCTGCCGACGTTGAGCGCGCAGCCGGAGACATCGGGCCGCGCGAGCGCGAGCCGGAACGCGCGCGCGACGTCACGCACGTTGACGAAATCGCGCAGCTGCGCGCCGTCCTCGTAGATGATCGGCGGCCGGTCGTTGAGCAGCCGGCACGCGAAGATCGCCATGACGCCGGTATACGGATTGGACAGCGCCTGGCGCGGGCCGTAGACGTTGAACAGCCGCAGCGCGAGCGTCGGCACGGAGTACGCCGCACCGAACATCAGGCAGAGCAGCTCCTGGTCGTACTTGGTCAATGCGTACGGTGAAGAAGGCACCGGCAACACGTCTTCCGGCGTCGGCGCCGGCGTCAGCACCTCGCCGCGGTGCCCGAGGATCTCCCACTCGCGGCGTGCGAGTTGCTCGCGCGAGCGCCCCTGCGGGTGCAGCAGCCGCTGGCCGCCGTCCCGGTACGCGCCCTCGCCGTAGACGCTCATGCTGGAGGCGACGACGAGACGCTCGACCGGCCGGGCGGCGATCGCTTCGAGCAGCGTCGCCGTGCCGAGCCCGTTCACGCCGACATAGCGGCGCAGCTGGTACATGCTCTGGCCGACGCCGACCGCGGCGGCAAGGTGCACGACGGCGTGCACGCCGGACAGCGCGCGCGCCACGGCGTTGGCGTCGCGTACGTCGGCTTCGACGCGCTCGACGGCATGGTCCAGCCACTCTGGAAACGCATCGTCCTCGTGCACTTGCGGCACGAGCGCGTCGAGGACGCGCACGTCGTAACCGTGCGCGAGCAATTCCTCGGCGACATGGCCGCCGATGAAGCCCGCTCCCCCGGTGATCAGCACCTTCTTCATTGCACGGCGGCGGCCGGGATCGGCGTGATGTCCCGATCGCTGATGGCTCTCTTGAAGTAATGCATCGTGCGCGCGAGGCCGTCCTCCAGCCGGGTCCGCGGCTGCCAGCCGAGCGCCTCGCGCGCGAGCGTGATGTCCGGGCAGCGGCGCGCCGGATCGTCGACGGGCAGCGGCCGGAACACCATGCCGGAAGGCGAGCCGGTGAGCTTCAGCACGAGCTCCGCGAGATCCAGCACGGTGATTTCTTCGGGATTGCCGAGGTTCAGGGGCCCCGCGAGCGGCTCTTTGAGGTCGAGGAAGCGAACGAGCCCGTCGACGAGGTCGTCGACGTAGCAGAAGGACCGCGTGTGCGAGCCGTCACCGTAGATCGTGAGCGGCTCGTGGCGCAGCGCCTGCGTGAGCAGGTTGGACACCGCACGGCCGTCGTCGACGCGCATGCGCGGGCCGTAGGTGTTGAAGATGCGCACGACCGATGCGCGCACGCCGCGGTTCTGATAGAGATAGGACACGGTTTCGGCGCAGCGCTTCGCCTCGTCGTAGCAGGCGCGCGGTCCCATCGTCTTGACGTTGCCGAGGTAATCCTCCTGCTGCGGGTGCTGCACGGGATTGCCATACACTTCGCTGCTCGACGCGTAGATGTAATGGCTGCCGGTCTGCTCCGCGAGCTGCAGCAGGTTCAGGCTGCCGTCCACGTTGGTGCGCAGCGTGAGCTCGGGCTGCGACTGGTAGTGCACCGGCGACGCCGGGCTCGCGAGATTGAAAATGGCGTCGACCGGGCACCAGACCGGCTCGAGCACGCTGCGATGAATGAAGGAGAAGCGCGGCGACGACAAAAGACCGACGATGTTCTGGCGGCGTCCCGTCAGCAGGTTGTCGAGACAGAAGACGGTATGCCCGCCCTGGATGAGCCGCCGGCACAGGTGGGAACCCACGAAGCCCGCGCCACCTGCAACGAGAATCTTCATAAGGAGGTCCTCTCCGTGTGGTCAGTTCTGTGCCTCCGACACTGGGCCGCACGTAGAGGCAGGTAAGCTCGCTCCATGCAAGACATATGCCACTGATCTTGCCCGCCGCTCGCGCGATGGACCCGCGGACATCGCGTTCTCTGTTGAAACGGAGCACCGGGACGAGCGGCCGGCGACCGGGGCGAGAATGCGCCCGGAGGGATGTAAAAATTGGGCTCGCGATTGTAATTTTGTAAGTCGGGGCAGGAAATTCTGCGCGGGGCGCGAGGCCGGTCGGAGCGCCGCCTATTCGCCCTCGTTCCGGATGAGGCCACGCGTCTGCTGGCGTACGAGGCGCGCGTAATAGGCGTCCTTCGCGAGCAGCTCCTGGTGCGTGCCGGTCTCGACGATGCGCCCGTCCTTGAGCACGACGATGCGATGGGCATTGACCACCGTGCTGAGCCGGTGCGCGATGATGAACGTGGTGCGGCCGCGCACGAGCGAGTCGAGGGCTTCCTGCACCGCCGCCTCCGAGTCCGCATCCAGCGATGCCGTGGCCTCGTCGAGGATGATGATCGACGGCCGCTTGACCAGCGCGCGCGCGATCGACACGCGCTGGCGTTCGCCCACCGACAGGCGGGTGCCGCGCTCGCCGACCACGGTGTTGTAGCCGTCCGGCATGGCGGCGATGAAATCGTGCGCCGACGCCGCGCGGGCCGCCGCCTCGATCTCCTGCAGGGTGGCGTCGGGATAACCGTAGGCAATGTTGGCGGCGATCGTATCGTTGAAGAGCAGGGGATCCTGCAGCACGACGCCGATGTGGCTGCGCAGCGAGCGCTGCTTCAAGGTGCGGAGATCCTGGCCGTCGAGCAGCACCCTGCCCTGGTCGGGGTCGTAGAAGCGCATCAAGAGCGCCATCAGCGTGGTCTTGCCGGAGCCGCTCGGACCGACGATCGCCACCTTCTCGCCCGCGCGCACCTCGAGCGAGATGCCGGAGAGCAGCGGCCGCTCGCCCGGCCCGTACGAGAAGTGCACGTCCTCGAAGACGACGTCGCCGCGCACGCTCTCGAGCTCGCGCGCATCGGGCGCGTCGCCGAGTTGCTCCTGGAGGTCGAGGATCGCGAAGATCTGGCCGAGCGAGACGGTGCCCCGCTTCAGCGCTCCCCAGGTGCCGGAGAGGCCCTGCACGGGCCCGAACAGCCCGCCGACGTAGCCCAGGAACGCGATCAGCGTGCCGACGGTCATGGCGCCGCGCACGATGTAAAGGCCGCCGAGGCCGATTACCGCGATGCGGGCGAGGGCGACGACGAGGTTGCTCGCCGTGCCGAAAGCGGTGTCCGTCGCCACGCCGCGCACGACGATGCGGTTGGCCGCGCTCACGTCATCCAAAAACCGCTGCTTCTCCGCCTCTTCCATGGCGAAGCTGCGCACGGTGACGATGCCGGCGAGCACCTCGTTGAACCGCGAGTAGATGTGCGCCCAGCGGTCGAGCATGCTGCGCTCGCGCCGCGCCTGCTCGGGCGCCGCGAGCGCTGCCAGCACGGCGGGCAAAGGTGCGAACAGCAGGACGACGAGCGCGAGGCGCCATTCGAGATCCAGCATCACGAACAGGGCGATGACCAGGAAGACCACCGCCGGCAGCACGCTGATCAGGAGCTGGGTCACCGCCGTGACGAAGCCCTGGATGCTGCGATCGAGGCGGGTGAGCACCGCACCGACGCCTTCACTGCGCTGCAGCTTGAGCGGCATGCGGTGCAGCCGCTCGACGGTCGCCTGCAGCAGCGCGTACTGCAGGCCGATGCGCATGCGCCAGGTGAGCCAGTTGGACGTGCCGGTCGCGCCTTCGCGGAACACCGACATGATGCCGAGGAATACGAGGCCGAGGCCCACCGTTTCGAAGCCGCGCCCGGCGGTCAGGCCGTCAATGATGAACTTGAGCACCAGCGGCTCGATGGAGCTCACCAGCGCCACCGCGAGGGTGAGCACGAGGATGATGGCGATCGAGAACCGGTGCGGCGCCGTGAACACGAGCGCCCGCCGCAGCTGGCTGGCGGTGCTCTCCGGGTTGCCGGCGTCGCCGAAGCCGCCGCCCGCGACGGGGGGCGGGCGGCTCAATGGTCCCGCGGCGAGTGGCCGGGGTCCTCCCGGTGCGTCATCCCGCGCCGCAGCAGGCCGGACCGATGACCGCCTTGCACGCTGCTGCCGTCTGTGCCGCCCATGGCGCCGCCTCCGCCCGAACGCGTACGTCGAGCGGTGCAAGTTTCGCGCCAGCGGCGCGCGCAGCCTCAGCCGTGCGCGACGCGGGCGAGCGCGCGGTCCCGCTCGCGCTCGACGGCCGCGCTCATGCTCACCGGGTAAGGGGCAGGCCCGCCGTCCACGGTACGCAGCGGCGCCGGCAGGCACTCGACGGCTGCGCGTGCATGCGCGGCCGCGGCCGCGGGGTCGAGCGTCGGCGCGTCGAGCGGCTCGCCTTCCGCGACGATCGGCGTGAGCAGCGCCTCGGCGCCGTCGCGGTGCTCGTCACGCAGCGTGACTTCGTCGCGCGCGCAGGTTCCGTCCGCATCGCGATAGCGGAACACCTGCTTCGCACCGGGCCAGATCGCCTTGCCCGGTGAGCTCTTGAGCCTCGGCGTGCCGGCGAAGCGCGTCATCTTGTACACGAGGTCGAGGTAGGGCGCGTCGGCCGAAGTGCCGAGCGCCGTCCCCACGCCGAAGCCGTCGATCGGCGCACCGGCCGCGAGCAGCTTCGCGATGCCGTACTCGTCGAGCCCGCCGCTCGCGAAGATCCGCACGTCGGTAAGGCCCGCAGCGTCGAGGCGCTCGCGGGCGGCCTTCGCCAGCGCCGCCATGTCGCCGGAATCGAGGCGTACGGCACCGACCCGGAACGCGTCGCCAAGCCGGCGCCGCAGCGCAATTACCTTGTCCACCCCGGCGAGCGTGTCGTAGGTGTCGACCAGCAGCGTCGTGCCCGGATAGAGCTCCGCGTACCGGCGGAACGCCTCCGCTTCGTCGTCGAACGCCTGGATGAAGCTGTGCGCCATCGTGCCGCTCACCGGCAGGTCGAAGCGGAGACCGGCGTAGACGTTACTGGTCCCGGCGATCCCGGCCGTGCGGTATGCACGCACCCCGCGCACCGCCGCATCCAGGCCGTGCATGCGCCGCATGCCGAAATCGACGACCGGCCGTCCGTCCGCGGCCAGCACCGTGCGCACGGCCTTCGACGCCAGCACGGTTTCCAGGTGCACGTAATTCATGACCAGCGTTTCGAGCAGCTGGGCTTCCGCGACCGGCGCCGTGACCTCGAGCAACGGCTCCTGCGGGAACACCGGAGTGCCTTCCGCGAGCGCGACGATGTCGCCGCTGAAGCGAAAACGCTCCAGCCAGCGCAAAAACTCGTCGCGGAAGCCGCCGAGGCTCGCAATCGCATCCAGCGCGGCCGGCGGGAACCGCAGGCGGGTCACGAGATGCGCCGCATGCTGCTGGCCGCAGGCGAGCATGAAGCGGCGCGTCGGCGGCAGCTTGCGGAAGTACAGGCTGAAGGTGGCGCTTCCGGCGAGGCCGGCCGCCCAGTAGGCCTGGAGCATGCTGAGCTCGTAACGGTCGGTCAGCAGTCCGAGGTCGTCCGCCGTCGGCCACGGCGCCGGCTGGTTCATGGCATTCCCGGGGTTCAAGGGGGTGCTCATTATATAAAGAGTGCGCTGGACCTTCCCGCGGGAACCTTTCGGGGCCGGGCTGCATCCTGTAGCCGGCAAACGAGAAGAGGTTCCGACATGACCCGCCTGAGAATCCTGCCCGCCGTCCTGCTGCTCGGCGTCTGCGCCGGCTGTCCCTTCGACGACGAGGACACGACGTTCGGGCTCGCGCCCGACGACCCGCAGGTCGAGCCGGAGCCCGACCCGCAGGCGACTTTCCGCTTCGACACCTTCGGCGACGAAGCGCTGTGGACCGACGTGCTGCGCATGCACGAGGTGGTGATGACAGTCACCCCGGAGACGGCGCTCGCGGTCGGCCTCAAGGTCGACGCGGAGGCGCTGCCCGAGGGGCTGCTCGAAAGCGCCGATCTCACCGACCCCGCCACGACGGTCGAGCTGCTGCGGCTCGACGCGGTGGTCGGCGTCAAGGCGGAAGTCTCGGCGGACGGCGTCGTCACGCGCTTCGGCATCACCTGCGCGCTCTGCCATTCCGACGTGGACGATTCCGTCGCCCCCGGGATCGGCAAGCGCCTCGACGGCTGGCCGGCGCGCGATCTCGATCCGGGCCTGATCCTGTCGCTCTCGCCCTACTGGGACAACCAGCCCGAGGCGCGCGCAGTGCTCCGGTCGTGGGGCCCCGGCAAGTACGACCCGTACTGGAACCACGACGGCATCAACGATCCGGTGCTGATCGCGCCGGCGTACGGGCTTGCCGACGTGGCGCTCGAAACCTACACGGGCGAGGGGCCGATCTCCTACTGGAACGCTTACGTCGCCGTCACGCAGATGGGCGGGCAGGGCAATTTCAGCGCCCCCGAGCTCAACATCCTCGTGGAGGCCGATCCCGATCTCGTCACGCCGAAGCTGCCGGCGCTGTTCGACTACCAGGTGAGCCTCCCGGCGCCGCCGCCGCCGGAAGGCAGCTTCGATGCGGGGGCTGCCGAGCGCGGCAAGGCCTTGTTCGACGGCCGCGCGCAGTGCGCGACCTGCCATTCCGGGCCGCACTTCACCGACGCGCCGGCGCTGCATGAGGCGCACGAGGTCGGCGCCGACCCGCTGTACGCGACGCGCACCGTCACGAAGCGCTATCGCAGCACGCCGCTGCGCGCGCTGTGGCAGCACCCGCCGTATTACCACAACGGCGAATTCGCGACCCTCGCCGACGTCGTCGATCACTACGACCTCGTGCTGGCCCTCGGCCTGACGGACGCCGAAAAGACCGATCTCGTCGAATACCTGAAATCCATCTAGAGCTTTGCTCACAAGGAGAAACGACATGACTGCAAGGACCCCGATTGCGCCGGCTCCCTCGCTGCTGGTGGAGACGGCGCTCGACTCGCGCCGCCGGTTCATCCGCCAGGCCGGGGCGGTGACCTTCTCCGGCATCGCCATCGCGCTGCTCGGCGGGAAGAAGACCGCGCTGGCGGCCGGCACGGCGGACGCAGCCGTGGCGCAGGACGTGCGTATCCTGAACACGGCGGTGGCGGCCGAGCACGAGGCGGTGGCGGCTTACCAGCTCGGCGCCGAGAGCGGGCTCCTGAAGCCGGACGTGCTCAAAGTGGCCGTCACGTTCCAGGGCCATCACAAGCAGCACGTGGACGCGCTCGCGAAAGCCGTGCGCGATCTCGGCGGCACGCCGGCCGATGCGAAGTCCGATTACGACTTCCCGGTCGACAAGCTCCGTGCACAGGAGGACGTGCTGCAGTTCGCCGCCGGTCTCGAGCGCGGCGCCGTCAGCGCCTACGCCGGTGCCATTCCGGTGTTCGACAACCGCGAGCTGTCGTCGGCCGCGGCGAGCATCCTGGCCGACGAGGCGATGCACTGGGCGGTGCTGCGGCAGGCGCTGGGCCTCGATCCGGTCCCGGGCGCGTTCTTCTCCTGATGCGCGCGCTCCGCGCCGCGCCGGCGCTGGCCGGCGCGGCGATTCTCGTCGCCTGTGTCGTGAGCTTCGCCGCTCCCCCCGCGGGCGACCCGGCCGCCGGCGAGCAGGTGTATGCGCGCTGCCTGGCGTGCCATTCGCCGGACCGCAACCGCACGGGCCCGAAGCACTGCGGGTTGTTCGGCCGGGTTTCCGGCACGGCGCCGGGGTATGATGGCTACAGCGAGGCGATGCGCGATGCCGCGATCACGTGGAACGCAAAGACGCTCGATCGCTTCCTTGCCGCGCCGCTGAGCGCCGTGCCGGGCACCAGCATGGGCTTTGCCGGCGTGCCGGACGAAGAGGAGCGGGCCGACCTGATCGCGTACCTCGCCACCCTGGTCCCGGGTTCGGAGGCCTGCCCCGCGGAAGGAGATTGACGTGAGCCAGACCGCCGTCAGTTACGACCGGATGAGCGACGTGCATACCCTGACCGCCGTGCTCGCGGGCGACCTCGATGCCTACGAAGGCATCGTCAGGCACCACAACCAGCGACTGTTCCGGATCGCCCGCAGTATCGTGCGCGACGATGCGGAAGCGATGGACGTCGTCCAGGAATCGTTCATCTCGGCCTGGGAGCGGCTCGCCGACCTCCAGGATCCGGCGGCGCTCGGGCTCTGGCTCGCGCGCATCGCGAAGAACACGGCGCTCATGCGGCTGCGGCAGAACCGGCGCTACCAGCTCATGGAAGAGACCGATCTCGAGAACGTACGGGAGATGTCCGTGCCCGAAACCCGCCAGATCCTGCCCGACGGCGAGCTCGCCAATCGCGAGCTGCGCCGCCTGCTCGAGCAATACATCGACGAGCTCCCGGAAGCGTTCCGCACCGTCTTCATGCTGCGCGCCGTGGAGCAGTGCGACGTCGCGACCACCGCCGCGATCCTCGAGATTCCCGAAGCGACGGTGAAGACGCGCTTCCATCGCGCGCGCCGCCGGATCCGCGAGCGCGTGCTCGAGCATTGCCGCACGGCGGGGCTTACCGTGCACGAGTTCGCCGGCCACCGCTGCGACACCGTGACGCGCAACGTGATGGACGAGCTCCGCAGGCGCGCACCTCGCCGCCTGTAATTCCTGTTGACGGCTGCGGGCAGACCCTCTAAAAAAGGCGCCCTGGTGGTGCCGGCGGATTCCGCCGCTCGGGGGGAGATCAATGGACAGCAGTGCAACGGCGCCGGAGGGCGCCACCCGCGGGACGTTCGACTTTCATCGCCTGGAGCGGCTGCCGCCGTACGTCTTCGCGGAGGTCACGGAGCTCATGCTGGCCGCGCGTCGCGCGGGCCGCGACATCGTCGACCTCGGCATGGGCAACCCCGACCTGCCGACGCCGGCGCACGTCGTCGAGAAGATCCGCGAGACGGCGGCGAACCCGCGCACGCATCGCTACTCGAGCTCGCGCGGCATTCCGAACCTGCGCGCGGCGATCTGCGAATGGTACGCGCGCAACCACGGCGTCACCCTCGACCACGACCAGGAAGCGATCGCGCTGATCGGCTCGAAGGAAGGGCTCGCGCACTTCGTGCTGATGACGATCGGTCCCGGCGACGTCGTGGTCTGCCCGGACCCCGGGTACCCGATCCACCAGTATTCCGTCGCGATCGCGGGCGGCGAGCTGCATACGCTGCCGCTTACCGATGGCGGCGCGTTCATCGACGCGCTGGAGGAGGCCATCGGGCGGCTGCGTCCGAAGCTGGTCGTGCTCTCGTTCCCGCACAACCCGACGGCCGCGCTTGCGCCGGACGGCGGGTTCGAGCGCATCGTGGCGGCGGCGCGCCGCTGCGGGGTGATGCTGCTGCACGATTTCGCCTACGCCGAGATCGCGTTCGACGGCTACCGGCCCCCCAGCCTCCTGTCCGTGCCCGGCGCGCGTGACGTCGCGATCGAGTTCACGTCGCTTTCCAAGAGCCACTCGATGGCGGGCTGGCGGGTCGGCTTCGCCTGCGGCAATCCCTCCATGATCCGCGCGCTGGCGCGCATGAAAAGCTATCTCGATTACGGCATTCCGACGCCGATCCAGGTCGGCGCGATCCAGGCGTTGCGCGGGCCGCAGGCGTGCGTCGCGGAGCATGCGGCGACCTATGCCGCGCGCCGCGACCGGCTCGTGGACGGGCTCGCGAAACCCGGGCCGGGACAGTGGCTGATCGAAAAGCCGCGCGCGACGATGTTCGTGTGGGCGGCGATCCCCGGCTCGCACCGGCATCTCGGGTCCCTCGGTTTCGCGAAAGCGCTGCTCGAGCACGCCAACGTGGCGGTGTCGCCGGGCGCGGGCTTCGGCCGGGCGGGGGAGGGCTACGTGCGCTTTTCGCTGGTCGAGAACGAGCAGCGCATCCGCCAGGCGGTGAGCGGCATCCGCAAGATGCTGGCGGCCTAGGCTCGCGCCCCGCAGGTCCTCCGGGACCATCGCTCAGGCCACGCGATTGCGTCCCGCGCGCTTCGCGCTGTACAGGCGGCCGTCGGCTTCCCGCAGCAGCTCGGCCGTCGCTCCGGCGCCGTCCCACTGGTACAGGCCGATGCTGAGCGTCACGCGCAGGTCGGGGTTGATCCGGGTCCAGTCGTGCGCTTCGACGGTGCGGCGCACAGCCTCGCAGAAGACGAGTGCCGCATCGCGGGACATCCCGGGCAGGATGAGCGCGAACTCTTCGCCGCCGATCCGGGCGACCAGGTCCGTCGAGCGGCAGAGCGTCCGCATCAGCTTCGCGCATTGCTGCAGCACTTCGTCACCCACGGCGTGGCCCAGGCGGTCGTTGATCACCTTGAAGTGATCGAGATCGGCCACGGCGAGCGTCAGCGGCTGGCCGACCGATGCGGCGACCCTGACCTCGTCGTCGAGCCGCTGGGCGAAGTGGCGGCGATTGGCAATGCCGGTCAGCGGATCCTCCTGCGTCTCGCGCTCCAGCGCGCGGCTGCGTTCGCGCAGTGCGGCGATCAGCCGCTCCTTTTCGCGGTTCGCCCGCTCGAGCTCGGCCGTGCGCTCGGCGACCCGTTTCTCGAGATCCTTGCGGTAGCTTTCCAGGTCCTCGAACGCGCGCGCGTCCGCCACGGCCGCGCTCACCTGTCCGGCGACCTGGCTCAGCAGGTGCAGGTCCGCATCCGACCAGGTGCCGGGCCGCGAATGGCCCACGGAGAGCACGCCGATCACCGTGCCGTCCTCGACCAGCGGGACGGCAATCAGCGAGCCGGATTCCTTGGCTTCGCCCGCGAACCGCAGGGTCTGCGGCGCGACCGCCCGGTCCTCGATCAGCACGGGCTCCTGCCGGTCCACGACCCGGCGGAGCAGGCCGGCCGGGAGCGGGCACCGCCCTCCGCTCAACCGGCGTCCGGCTTTCTCGTGCAGCCGCACGTCGAGCACGCCCGCTTCGGCGTCGACGAGGCAAAGCAGCAACTCGTCGAAGCGGAACAGCGCGGCGATCTCCGTGCGGATTCGGGACGCGAGC
>CAZBGV010000070.1:0-18571 GCA_964491485.1 uncultured Woeseiaceae bacterium
GGAGCAGGCCGAAGACCTCGAGCTCGGCGTTCACCGAGCCCCTGATCTGCTCGATCGTGTCGAGCAGCGCGCTCAGGCCCTCGAGCGCATAGTACTCGCACTGCATCGGGATCAGCACGCCGTCCGCGGCGGTCAGCGCGTTCACCGTGAGCATGTTGATCGACGGCGGACAGTCGATCAGGACGAAATCGTAGAGGCCGCGCACCGGCGCCAGCGCCTTGCGCAGGCGCAGCTCGCGCCCGATCTCGCGCAGCAGCGTGACTTCGGCGGTGGTCAGGTCCGCGTTGCCGGGCAGCACCGCAAAATTGCCTTCCGGCGCCGAAACGATGGTGTCGGCCGCGGTCTCGTCGCCGAGCAGCACGTCGCAGGCCGTGCGCTCCAGGCTCATCTTGTCGATGCCGCAGCCCATGGTGGCATTGCCCTGCGGATCGAGATCGACCAGCAGCACCCGGCGGTGCGTCGCCGCCAGCGAAGCCGCCAGATTCACGCACGTGGTGGTCTTGCCGACTCCGCCCTTCTGGTTCGCGACGGCGATTACGCGAGCCATCGCGTCACGCGCCTCTCGCCAGGATGACGACGTGGCGCGAACCCGGTGCGAGCCCGGGTACGGCAAGCTCGGTCACTTTGTAATTCCATGCCTCGGGCAGGTCGGCCAATGATCGCAATTCCGCTTCCGGGTATTGTCCCTTCAGAGCGAGCAGGACGCCATCGTCGGCAACCAGGTGTCCCGCGATGCGCGTGAATTCGGGGATGGCGGCGAGCGCCCGGCACAGAACCGTATCAAAGCGCACCGACGGTGCATAGTCTTCGGCGCCCGCCTGCACCGCTGTCGCATTTTGCAGACCGAGCTCGCCGATCGCGTGGCGCACGAACGCGATCTTGCGCGCATTGCGATCGAGCAGCGTCACCGCGAGTCCAGGCTCCGCCACTGCGATCGGCAACCCCGGAAAGCCCGCGCCGGTGCCCACGTCCACCACCCGAGGCCCTTTCACATAAGGCCGCACCGCGAGACTGTCCAGCACGTGGCGCGCCACCATCTCCTCCCGATCGCGTACCGCCGTCAGGTTCATGCGCGCGTTCCACCTCTCGAGCTCCGCGAGCAGCCGCGCGAGCCGCGCAGTGCCGCCCTCCGGCAGCACCTGCCCGAGCTCCGCCACTCCCTCCTCAATCGCCTTCTCGAGATCGTCCACGCCCCGAATTATGCCGATCGCACCATCTCTACTGTAGGAGCGCGCCACGCGCGCGACCGACCGCGGCACAGCACCGCGCCGGCGAGCGAAGATTCGTGCGGGAGTCGCGGACGCAGCCCCCGCAGGAGCCCGCCATGCGGGCGAAAAGCGAAGGCACCCGAATTAGAACAAAGCCCCGTTCGCCCGTCAGCGGCGTTCACTCACGGCACCATCCCAAAAGAGGGGCGGAGCCGTGGCGCGACGGGTCAGGCGACGAGGAGAGCCATGAAGTCGTCGACGGCGGTGCCGGCGAGTCGCTCGGGGTCGGCAGCGAGGGCGGCGAGCTCCTCCCACTGGCGGGGCTTCAGCTTGCCCGAGATGCTGGATTCGAATTTCTGCCGCAAGAGCGGGATGCCTTCCGCGCGGCGCTTGCGGTGCCCGACGGGATAGTCGACCTGCACGCGCGAGGTGCTGCTGCCGTCGCGGAAGAAGACCTGGACGGCGTTGCCGATGTAGCGCTTGTCCGGATCGTAGTAGTCGCGGGTGAACGAGGGGTTCTCGCGCACTTCCATGCGGGCGCGCAGGTCGTCGATGCGCGGGTCGGCCGCGACGTCGTCCTCGTAATCGGCGGCGGTGAGCCGGCCGAAGATGAGCGGCACTGCCGTCATGTACTGGATGCAGTGGTCGCGATCCGCCGGGTTGTCGAGCGGGCCGGTCTTGTCGATGATGCGTACGCCCGGTTCCTGGGTTTCGATCACGATGCGGTCGATTTCGCTCAGGCGCGGCGCGACCTCGGCGTGCAGGGTCATCGCCGCCTCGACCGCGGTCTGCGCGTGGAATTCGGCGGGCCAGGAGATCTTGAACAGGATGTTCTCCATGACGTAGCTGCCGTAGCCCTGCGGGAAGGTGAACGAGCGGCCGTCGAACAGCACGTCGTAGAAGCCCCAGGTGGCGGCGGAGAGCGCGGACGGATAGCCCATCTCGCCGGCCATGGTCAGCAGCGCGAGCCGCACCCCGCGGCTGGTCGCATCGCCCGCGGCCCAGCTCTTGCGCGAGCCGGTGTTCGGCGCGTGGCGGTAGGTGCGCAGCGCGCCGCCGTCGATCCAGGCGTTCGACAGCGCGTCGATCACGCGCTCGCGATTGCCGCCCAAGAGTCGCGTCGCGACCGCGGTCGTGGCGACGCGCACCAGGAGCACGTGGTCCAGGCCGACGCGGTTGAAGCTGTTCTCGAGCGCGATCACGCCCTGGATCTCGTGCGCCCTGATCATGGCGGTGAGCACGTCGCGCATCGTGAGCGGCTCGCCGCCTTCGGCGCGCGCACGACGGCTCAGGAAATCCGCGACCGCGAGGATGCCGCCCAGGTTGTCGGAAGGATGGCCCCACTCGGCCGCGAGCCAGGTGTCGTTGAAATCGAGCCAGCGGATCATGGCGCCGATGTTGAACGCGGCGTGCACCGGCTCGAGCTCGTAGGACGTGCCCGGCACGCGCGCGCCGCCGGCCAGCGTGGCGCCGGGCACGACGGGACCGAGCAGCTTCGTGCAGGCGGGATAATCCAGCGCCTGGAAGCCGCATGCCAGCGTGTCCAGCAGGCACCAGTGCGCCGTTTCGAACGCGAGCGCCGAGTCGATCTCGGCGCCGCAGACGTATTCGGCAATCTCGACCAGCGGCTCGTCGGGCGCCGGCCGCACGGCCGAGCGATCTCTGCTTACGCTCACGGTTACGTCTCCGGTTGGGTGGGGTGTGCGTCGCGCGCGATGCGCGCTGCTACACGCGCTGCTCGATGGGCACCCATTCCTGCAGCGGCGGGCCGACGTAGTCGGCCGTCGGCCGGATCAGCTTGTTGTTCGCCCGTTGCTCCATGATGTGCGCCGACCAGCCGGACACGCGCGAGCAGACGAAAATCGGCGTGAAGAGATAGGTGGGAATGCCCATGAAGTGATACACCGTGGCGGCGTAGAAGTCCGCGTTCGCGAACAGCTTCTTCTCGTCCCACATGACCTTCTCGATGGCCTCGGAGACGGCATACAGCCGCTGGTCGCCGGCCTCCTCCGCCAGCGCCCGCGAGAGCCTCTTGTTGACGCTGTTGCGCGGGTCCGAGGTCGTGTAGACGCGGTGCCCGAAGCCCATGATCTTCTCTTTGCGCGCGAGCATCTGCTTGACGCCGGCGACCGCGGCCTGCGGGGTCTCGAATTTCTCGATCAGCTCCATGGCGGCCTCGTTGGCGCCGCCGTGCAGCGGCCCGCGCAGGGCGCCGATCGCGCCGGTGATCGCGGAATGGAAGTCGGAGAGCGTCGCCGTGATGACGCGTGCCGCGAAGGTCGAGGCGTTGAACTCGTGCTCGGCGTACAGGATCAGGGTCGTGTCGAGCGCCTTGCGATGCGACTCCGCGGGCGAGCGGTCGTGCAGCAGGTGGAGAAAATGTCCCGCGACGCTTTCCTCGCCGGTACGCACGTCGATGCGTTTGCCGTCAGTGTGCCAGCGGTGCCAGTACAGGAGCATCGAGGGCAGGCAGGCGAGCAGGCGCTCGGCGACATCGCCCTGGTGCGAGAAATCGCCTTCGGGCTCGAGGTTGCCGAGCACCGAGACGCCGCTGCGCAGCACGTCCATCGGGTGGCTGTCGCCGGGAATCATCTCCAGCACCTGGCGGAGCGCTCCCGGCAGGTCGCGCAGCGACTTCTGTCGCTCGACGAAGCGGCGGAGCTCGTCCGCCGTCGGCAGCTTGCCGTGCAGCAGGAGGAAGGCGACTTCCTCGAAAGCGGCGTGATCCGCCAGGTCGTAGATGTCGTAGCCGCGGTAGGTGAGCCCCGCCCCTTCCTTGCCGACCGTGCAGAGCGCGGTCTCCCCGGCGGATACGCCGGCAAGGCCGCCCGTTTTAGCTTTGGTTGCCGTCATTTCGAATCTCCGTCGTCGCGCGCGCGGCCCTGCGCGAAGAGCCGGTCGAGCTTCTCCTCGTACGCATGGTAGCCGAGCACCTCGTACAGCTCGTCGCGCGTTTGCATGCGATCGATGACGGCACGCTGTGTGCCGTCGTTCCTGATGGCTCGGTAGACCGCGTCGGCCGCTGCCGCCATGGCGCGGCTCGCGGAAAGCGGATAAAGCACGAGCCGCACGCCGGCCGCGCCGAGCTCCGCGGTCGTGAACAGCGGCGTGCGCCCGAATTCCGTCAGGTTCGCGAGCACGGGCACCCCGATCGCGGACGTGAAGGCACGATATTCGTCGAGCGTCGTCAGCGCCTCGGCGAAGATCATGTCGGCGCCCGCTTCCGTATAGCGCACCCCGCGCGCGACGGCGGCCTCGAGGCCTTCCACCGCGTGCGCGTCCGTGCGCGCCATGACCATGAAATCGTCGTCGCCGCGCGCGTCGACCGCCGCCTTGATGCGGTCGACCATCTCCGCTGTGTCCACGAGCGCCTTGCCGGGCCGGTGCCCGCAGCGCTTCGCCTGCACCTGGTCCTCGAGGTGGCAGGCCGCGGCACCCGCGCGGTGCATCTCGCGCACCGTGCGGCCGATCATGAACGCGCTGCCGAAGCCCGTGTCCGCATCGACCAGCAGCGGCAGGTCCGTGGCATAGGTGATGCGGCGGATGTCCTCGCACACGTCGGTGAGCGTGGTCATCGCGAGATCGGGCAGGCCGAAAGACGCGTTCGCGACGCCTGCCCCCGACAGGTAGATCGCCCTGAAACCCGCGCGCTCCGCGAGCAGCGCCGCGTAGGCATTGATCGTGCCGACCACTTGCAACGGCCGTTCGTCGTCCAGGGCCTGCCGGAAACGGCGGGCGGCGTGGGTCATGACTGGTCTCCGTCGGGATTCGGGAGACGGCCGGACCGGACCTGCGAGACCGTCACCCGCGGGGACGAAAATTTTAGCGTATGGGCAGGTGGTTTCCCAAATGGGGCGCTCAGGAGCGCGCATCGCGCGCGACCCGCGATCCCTGTCGCACGCGGTGCACGCTCCTACGCGGGGGCGATTTCGACCAGCGTGCGGCCGGTGACGGTGCCGTCGAGGTAGCCCTGGAAGCAGCCGGGCAGCTCGTCGAAGCCGATGGTGCGCGTGCCGATGACGTCGAGATGCCGCGGCTTCAGGTCGGTCGCGAGCCGCTGCCACACTTCCAGGCGCAGGTCGCGCGGCGTATCGACCGAATTGATGCCGAGCAGGCACACCGCGCGCAAAATGAACGGGATCACCGTGGTGTGCAGCTCCGGGCTCTCCGCGAGCCCGATGCTGGCGATGTTGCCGCCGTAGCGCACCGTGCGGGTGAGCCACGCGAGCGTATCGCCGCCCAGGCTGTCCACCGCACCGCCCCACTCCGCCTTCTCCATCGGCCGCTGCCCCATCTTCACGTCCTTGCGCAGCAGCACGCGCGCGGCACCGATGCGTTCCAGGTAGTCGCTGCGATCCGCCTTGCCGGTCAGCGCCACCACCTCGAACCCGAGACCGTCGAGCAAGTCGGTCGCAATGCTGCCGACGCCGCCCGTCGCCCCCGTCACGAGCACCGGCCCGAGCTCCGGCTTCTGCCCGTTCTGCTCCATCCGATGCACGGCCAGCGCCGCCGTGAACCCCGCCGTGCCGATCTGCATCGCCTCGCGCAAGGCGATGCCCTCCGGCAACGGCACCACCGAGTCTCCCTCGAGCCGCGCGTATTCCGCGTAGCCGCCGTCGCGCAGCTCACCCAGCCCGCCGCCGTTCACCAGCACGCGATCGCCGGGCGCGAAACGCCTGTCCGCGGACTCCACCACCGTGCCCGCGAGATCGATGCCGCCCACCAGCGGAAACTTGCGCAGGATGCGGCCGGCGCCGGTGGCGGCGAGCGCGTCCTTGTAGTTGACCGTGGAGTACGCGACCTTCACGACCACGTCGCCCGGCGACAGGTCGTCGACATCGAGGGTCGTGAAGCCCGCTTCGATCTTTCCGTCCTTCTGGTCGATTCGGTATGCGCGAAAGCCCTTCATTGCCGCTGCTCCTGGTCAGGTCGTACTTGCCCGGGGCATTGTCGCATTGCGGTTGCCGACGGGCACCCCGAGGGTCAGTGCTGTGGCGTGTTCGACCTGCGGCCCTGACTTCGTGGCCCGCTGCGTTTGACTCACGTGCGCGCCGTTGGCTCGTGATCGAGCCAATGTTCCAAGCCCATGCAGTTCAGGTCGACGTCGGCGTCGAGCAACGCGTGCAGGCGCCCAATATCGGCTGCGAAGCCGTGCGCGTCGAGCTCGGCGGCGAAGTAGGCGAACATGGCGTCGCGCATGGCGCGGGCGCGGTCCGGGTCATCGGCGTGGCGGCGGGCCAGCGCCACGAAGTCGTCGATGCGGCGGTGCATGTCGGCCGCGAGCCGCGGCAGGTCGCGCACCTCGCTGTAGTGCGTGAGATAGACGCGCTCCGGGCCGAAGCTCATGATGCGGTCGATCGCCTCGTGTGCCTTCTCCGGATCGAACTGCACGGGCGTGGTGGTCGGAAAAATGAACGGGCCGCGCGCCGTGTCGAATTCGCGGTAGGAAATGCCGAAGCTGTCGCCCGTGAACATGCCGCGCGAGGCGGGATCCCACAGGCAGTAATGGTGGCGCGCATGCCCCTCGGTGTGCACGCAGGTCAGCTCGCGCCCGCCGAGCGCGAAGCGCTGCCCGTCATCCGCGATCGTGACCCGCTCTTCCGGAATCGGCCGGATCTCGCCGTACAGCTCGCGGAAGCGCGCATCCCCGTACACGGCGATCGAGCCGGACACGAGCTTCGCCGGATCGATCATGTGGCGGGCGCCGCGCGGGTGCAGCACGGCCCGCGCGCGCGGCAGCCGCGCCATCAGCTCGCCCGCGCCGCCGGCGTGATCGAGGTGCACGTGCGTCAGGAACACGTAGTCGACATGCGCGGGGTCGACGCCCTTCTGCTCGAGCGTCGCGAGCAACAGCGGCACGCTGCTGTTCGTGCCGGTGTCGACGAAAGCGGCGCGGCCTTCATCGACGACCAGGTGACTCGCGTCGAGCAGGGGCCGCACGTACTCGGTATCGATGGCCGTAATGCCGTCGCCGAGATCGCGGTGGCGAGGGACGGTGTTCATCATGCCTGCCTGTGCTCGCGCCGCCCCGCGCTTTGCGTCAGCGCGTGTCGGGGATCCTCTCGTTCGGGTCCAGCGTGTGCAGCCCCTGGCGCGACGACCAGAATTGGGCCAGCCGCCGGACGTCCTCGTCGCTCAGCGCTCCCGCGAAGGAATTCATCACGGTCATGCCGCGCGCCTGCGCTTTGTACTGGCCGAGCGCGTGCTCGATGTACTCCTCGTGCTGCCCGGACAGCACCGGCGGCGTCGGCGTCATGGCCTGGCCGGCGACGCTGTGGCAGGCGAGGCACTGCGTCAGGACCTGGAGGTCGCCGACGTCGTCGGCCTGCACGGTGTCCTGGGCGGTGCCGAGCGCGCCGATCCATGCGGCGATGTCGGCGATGTCCTGATCCGAAAGCGCGCTGCCCTGTGCATGCATCGTCGGATGCGAGCGCGTCCCTTCCCGGTAGGCCTTGAGCGCGGCCTCCACGTAAGCCGGCTTCTGGCCGCCGAGCTTCGGCACGCGGAACGAGGGATAGGCATTGCGGTAGCCGGGGATGCCGTGGCAGCCGAGGCACGTCTCCCCGAGCACGGCGCCTCTCTTCGGATCGCCGTCCGCGGCGGCCGCCGGCAGCGCGATGAGCGCCGCGGAGCCCGCGACGAGCGCGGCGAAGAATACTGTTTTCAGTCGCTTCACGAGAAATCTTCTGGATGGTCGGGATGGCCGCCGGGCACCCGGCGGCTTACGAGGCCGCTATGGTAGTGATCCCGCTGTGCTTTTACCAGCGCGCGGGTCGCGGCCCGCGGGTGCTCGCTGCCCGCCGATTCGGGCCCTCATACGCGCGCGTCGCCGACGGCACATTGCGGTCTCGCCGCGGGATCCGGCACCGGCACGGCCGCCAGCAGCGCGCGGGTGTACGGGTGGCGGGGCTGGCGGAACAACGACTCGGCGTCGGCCAGCTCGCAGATGCGGCCTGCCTGCATCACCGCGATGCGGTGCGCGATGCCGCGCACGACCGCGAGGTCGTGCGTGATGAAAACCAGCGCGAGGCCGGTCGACTCCTGCTCGTGCGCGAGCAGCGAGAGGATTTCCGCGCGCGCGGTTCCGTCGAGCGCCGCGACGGCTTCGTCGCAAACCAGCACGGCGGGCTCGCAGGCGAGGGCGCGCGCCAGCGCGACGCGCTGCGCCTGCCCGCCCGAGAGCTCGTGCGGCCGGCGCACAAGCAGCGTCGCATCGAGCCGCACGCGGGCGAGGAGCGCGGCGGCGGCCGCCTCCCGGGCGGCCCTGCCGCTTCGCGATTCCGCGTAGCGCAAGGGCTCGTCGAGGATCGCGCGCACGGTCAGCGCCGGATCGAGCGAGCCCGCGGGATTCTGGAACACCATCTGCACGCGGCGGCGCAGCGCGGGCGGCCGGTCGCGCGCGGCGGCGGGCAGCACGGCTCCGGCGAGGATCACGGACCCCGCGTCGGGCGCGTGCAAGCCGGTGATTGCGCGCGCAACCGTCGTCTTGCCGGAGCCCGACTCGCCGACGATGCCGAGCGTCTCGCCGCGCGCGACGGTGAGGCTCACGTCCTCTGCCGCAACGCGGGCGCGGCGCGCGCCCTCGGCGTAGCTCACCGTGACGTGCTCGAGCGCGAGCAGCGGCACCTCGCCGCCGGAGGCATTCCGTCGCGCGTGCGGGCCGTCGAGGCGCGGCGCCGCCGCAATGAGGGCGCGGGTGTGCGGCGCCGCCGGCGCGCGGAACACGTCCGCCGTCCGGCCGGCCTCCGCGCAGCGCCCCTCGTGCAGCACCAGCATGCGCCCGGTGTTCTGCGCGATGACGCCGAGGTCGTGGGTGATGAGCAGGAGGCCGATGCCCGCCTGCGCCCCGAGCTCGCGCAACAGCGCGAGGATGCCTGCCTGCACGGTGACGTCGAGCGCCGTCGTGGGCTCGTCCGCGATCAGGAGGTCCGGCTTCGCGGCGAGCGCGAGCGCAATCATGGCGCGCTGGCGCATGCCGCCGGAGAGCTGGTGCGGATAAGCGTCGAGGAGCCGTTCCGGCTCGGGCAGCCGCACCCGCTCGAGGAGCGCCGCCGCGGCGGGCCGCCAGCGGCCGCGCCGCACGACGCCGTGGGTGCGGAGCACGAGCGCGAGCTGCCGCCCGATCGTGAGGCACGGGTTCAGCGCGCTCGCGGGATCCTGGAAAATCATGCCGATGCGCCGCGCGCGGAACCGGTTGAGCTCGCGTTCGGGAAGCCCGAGGAGCTCGGCGCCGTCGCAGCGCACGCTGCCGCCGACCTTTGCATGCGCCGGCAACAGCCCCATGATCGCGAGCGCGGTCTGGGTCTTGCCCGAACCCGACGCGCCGACCACGCCCAAGCTCTCCCCGCGCCCGAGCGAGAAGGATACGCCCGCGACGGCGGGATGCGGCGAGCCGGGATAGCGAACGACCAGGTTCTCGACCTCGAGCAGCATCAGGCGTTCTGCGCGCGGCGCCGCGGATCGATCAGGTCGCGCAGCCCGTCGCCGAGATCGTTGCAGCAGAAAAGGATTAGCGCGAGCAGCGTGCCCGGCGCGAGCAGCAGCCACGGCGCGCGCTCCATCAGCGCGACGCCGTCGTTGACCAGCGCACCGAGCGAGGTGTCGGGCTCCTGCACGCCGAGGCCCAGGAAGCTCAGGAACGACTCGACCAGGATGGCCTGCGGGATCGTCAGCGTGAGGTACACGACCACCACGCCGAGCAGGTTGGGCACGATGTGCCGCCAGACGATCGCCGGCGGAGAGACGCCCAGGAGCTCCGCCGCCGCGACGAACTCGCGTTCTTTCAGCGACAGGGTCTGCCCGCGCACCATGCGCGCCATCTCGAGCCAGTTGATCGCGCCGATCGCCACGAAGATGAGGAAGAAATTGCGATCGAACGCCACCATCAGCAGGATCACGAGAAAGATGAAGGGCAGCGCGTAGAGCGCGTCGACGGCGCGCATCATGAGCGCGTCCACGCGGCCGCCGGCGTAACCCGCCGTCGCACCCCACGCGACGCCGATCACGAGGCTCACGAGGCTCGCGACCACCGCGACGAGCAGCGTGACGCGCGTGCCCGTGAGCGTTCTCACGAACACGTCCCGTCCGAGGTCGTCGGTGCCGAAGAAATGCGCGTCCTGCAACGTGGGCGGCAGGAGCTGGGCCGCGAAATCGGTGTCGCGGTAGTCGTGCGGGCTGAGCGGCGGGCCGAGCAGGGCGGCGAGCGCCACGATGACGAGAATCCACGCGCTCACGCGCGCGCTCCGTGGCAACGCGGCGAAAGATGCGAAGAGCGGCCTCATCGCGCGCGGATCCGCGGGTCGAGCCAGCCGTAAGCGAGGTCGACCGCGAGGTTCAGGAGAATGATGACGGCGCCGTAGAACACGACGATGCCGAGCACGAGCGTGTAGTCGCGGTTCAGGCCGCTACGGACGAAGAGCTGGCCCAGCCCAGGTATGCCGAACACGGCCTCGACGACGACCGCCCCGGTCAGCACGCCGGCCAGCGCCGGGCCGAGGTACGACACGACCGGCAACAGCGCCGGCTTGAGCGCGTGGGCGCGCAGGATGGCCGCGGTGCCGAGCCCCTGCGCGCGGGCGGCACGCACGAAATCGGCCGACAGCACCTCGATCAGGCTGCCGCGCGAGATGCGCGCGAGGAACGCGATGTGCGGCAACGCGAGCGCGATCACCGGCAGCACCAGCCGCTCGCGCGTGCCGCCGCCGCTCCAGCTCGCCGGCAGCCACTGCAGGTGCACCGCGAAGGCGAGCACCAGCACGGGTGCGATGACGAACACGGGCACGGAGATGCCGGTCATCGCGGCGCCGGTGACGAGGCGGTCGGCCAGCGTGTTCGGGCGCAGCGCCGCGGCGACGCCCGCCGCCAGCCCGAAGGTGAGCGCAAGGAGCGTCGCGAGCCCCGCGAGCAGCGCCGATACCGGCAGCGCCGCCGCGATCAGGTCCGCGACGTCATGGTCGCGATAGAAGTACGACGGGCCGAGATCGCCGGTGAGCACGCCGCCGAGATAGCGTGCGAGCTGCATCGGCAGCGGCTCGTCCAGGTGATAGGCAGCGCGCAGGTTGGCGGCGGTTTCCGGCGGCAGCACGCGCTCGGCGTCGAAGGGACCGCCCGGCGCCGCATGCACCATCAGGAACGCGACGGTGATCACGAGCAGGAGCGTCGGGATGGCGCTTAAGGCTCGCAGCAGGGCGAAACGCAGCATAAAGAAGCTCCGTCAGGGGGCGAAGCTCAGGTGCTGGCTGTAGTGGTAGTCGAGAACGTTGTCGTTCCAGCCTTGGATGCGCGGGTTCACGAGGTGCTTGCTCACGTAGAAATAGAGCGGGATGACCGGGTAGTCCGCGAGCAGGACCGTCTCGGCCTGCTGCATGAGCTCGCGCCGCCGCGCCGGGTCCGCTTCGGTGGCGGCGCGCCGCATCAGGGCATCGAATTCCTCGTTCGCATAGCCGGTCATGTTGGACGGCGCATCGGAGGTCATCACGTGCAGGAACGTGTGCGCGTCGTCGTAATCGCCCGTCCAGCTCGAGCGGAACACCTCGGTGACTTTCTTCGCGCGCATGTTGGAAAGCAGCACCTGGAACTCTTCGTTGACCAGCGTCGTCTCGACGCCGAGCACGTCCCGCCACATCGATTGCACCGCGAGCGCGATGCGCTGGTGGGTTTCCGACGTGTTGTAGCGGATCTCGACGCGCGCCGGGCGATCGGGGCCGTAACCGGCCTGCGCGTAGATCGCCTGCGCGCGCGCGTGCCGCTCCTCCCGCGGCAGGTCGGCCCAGGCCGGGCGCTGTGACGTGTAGTGGTCGATGCCCGGAGGCACCCAGCTGTAGGCGGGCGCCTCGCCGCGCCCGATGACCTTCCCGGTCAGCACCTCGCGATCGATCGCCATCGACAGGGCCTGGCGCAGCAGCGGGTTGTTCCTGAACGGCGGGCGCGTGAGGTTGAAGCCGTAGTAATAAACGGCGAGGTAAGGCGAGACGTGCAGCTCCCCTGGCCGCTCCTCACGCAGCTTTGCGAACACTTCCGGCGGCACGGTATCCGTGACGTCGAGCTCGCCGGCGCGATAGCGGTTGACCTCGGCGAGCGGCTCGGGCGCGATGTGCCAGCGGACCTCCGGGATCGCGGTCCCGGCCCTGTCCCAGTAGAACTCGTTGCGCTCCAGATCGATCAGCGAGCCGACCTCCCAGCGCACGAGCCGGTACGCCCCGTTGGTGACGAGGTGCCGCCGCGATGCCGCGGTGCCATCGTGCTCGAGCGAGGCGCGGTGCACCGGGAACATGCTGGGGTGCGTGAGCAGCGCGAGGAAATACGGCGTCGCGTCCGTGAGCCGCACGACGAGGGTCAGCGGCTCCGGCGCGCTCACGCCGAGCGCGTCCGGCGGCAGGTCGCCGGCGAGAATCGCCGGCGCATTCTCGATCGCGCTCACGGACTGCGAATAGAAGGCCGCGGTTTCCGGGTCGACCAGGCGCCGGAAGCTGTACACGAAATCCGCGGCGGTCACCGGCTCGCCGTTCGACCAGCGCGCCGCGGGACGCAAATGGAAGGTGTAGGTCCGGCCGTCCGCGGAGATGTCCCAGCTCTCCGCCGCGCGCGGCTCGAGCTCGCCCGCGGCCGAGTAGCCGGTCAGCCCTTCGCCGAGATCGCGTTGCACGTGCCCGGCCTGCAGGCTGCGCGACTTGTGCGGGTCGAGCGATTCGGGCTCGGCGCCGAGGCCGCGGTCGAGCACCTCGGGCCGATCGGACGCGCCCTTTTCCGGGCCCCCGCAGGCCGCAACGAGCAGTACCGCCGCCAGCGCCAGCGCCGCCCGGATAGAGCGCGTGCAGCCCATGTTCCCCTCGCGTCCCCTCGAGGAGGCGAATGATAGGCAAGTTTCAGGCGCTCTGCTGCAGGCGCCGTTTCTGCAGGTGGATCAGGATGAGCGAAACGCTCGCCGGCGTGACGCCTTCGAGCCGCGCGGCCTGCCCGAGCGTCGCCGGGCGCGCGGCCGCGAGCCGTTGCCGGGCTTCGTTGGACAGCCCGGCAATGCGCGCGTAATCGAGATCCGGCGGCAGCGCGAGCGTTTCGCGGGCGGCGTGGCGCTCGATCTCGCGCCGCTGCCGCTCGATGTAACCCGTGTAGCGCGCCTCGACTTCGAGCGCGAGCTCGACCTGTTCCGCAAGCTCGCCGGGCAGCGCATCGCGATGGGCGCCGGGTCCGACCGCCGACAGCGTCGTGATGTCGCGGAGCGCAAGCTCGGGTCGCTTGAGCAACGCGAGCGCGCTCGCGTCGCGCCGGAAATCCGGGCCGAGAAGCTCGCGATCGCGCTCGTCGAGCGCGCCGGCGCGCACGGTGATGCCTTCCAGCCGCGCGCGTTCGCGCGCGATCGCCTCCTGCTTGGTTTCGAATGCGCGCCAGCGCGCGTCGTCCACCAGCCCCAGGCACCTGCCCGTCGGCGTCAGGCGCTGGTCGGCGTTGTCCTCGCGCAGCAGCAGGCGATATTCCGCGCGGCTCGTGAACATCCGGTAAGGCTCGCTCACGCCACGGGTGATGAGGTCGTCGACGAGCACGCCGAGGTAGGCTTCGCTGCGCTGCGGGTACCAGCCCTCCTCGTCGCGCACGCGGCGCGCCGCGTTGAGGCCGGCGAGCAGTCCCTGCGCCGCGGCTTCCTCGTAGCCGGTGGTGCCGTTGATCTGGCCCGCGAACCAGAGGTTGTCGATGCAGCGCGTCTCGAGCGTCGGTTTCAGGTCGCGCGGATCGAAGTAATCGTATTCGATTGCGTAACCGGGCTGCGTCACATGGGCGCGCTCGCAGCCGGGGATCGTGTGCACCAGCGCGAGCTGCGTCTCGAACGGCAGGCTGGTCGAGATGCCGTTCGGGTAGACCTCGTGCGTCGCGAGCCCTTCCGGCTCGATGAAGACGTGGTGCGAGGTGCGCTCCGCGAAGCGCACGACCTTGTCCTCGATCGACGGGCAGTAGCGCGGCCCGACGCCTTCGATGAGCCCGGCATACATCGGCGAGTCGTGCAGCGCCGCGCGGATGACGTCGTGCGTCGCCTCCGTCGTGTGCGTGATGTGGCACGCGACCTGCGGGGGGTGCTCGTCGCGCCGGCCGAGGAAGGAGAACACCGGCACGGGATCGTCGCCCGGCTGGCGCGTCATCACGGAGTAATCGAGGCTGCGGCCGTCGAGGCGCGGCGGCGTGCCGGTCTTCAGGCGCGCGACGCGAAACGGCAGCTCGCGCAACCGCTCGGCGAGCCGGATGGACGGCGGGCAGCCCGCGCGGCCGCCCGCCCGCTCGCGGCGCCCGACGAGGATGCGGCCGCCGAGGAAAGTGCCGACCGTGAGCACGACCGCGCGCGCGCGGAACGTGAGCCCGAGTCCGGTCACGACGCCCGCGGCACACCCGCCTTCGACGACGAGGTCCTCGACCGGCTGCTGGAACAGCACGAGGTTCGGCTCCGCTTCCAGCAGCTCGCGGATGGCACGGCGGTAGAGCTCGCGATCGGCCTGCGCGCGGGTCGCGCGCACCGCGGGCCCTTTGCTCGCGTTCAGGGTGCGGAACTGGATGCCGGCGCGATCGATCGCACGCGCCATCGCGCCGCCCAGCGCATCGATCTCGCGCGCGAGATGCCCCTTGCCGATCCCGCCGATCGCCGGATTGCAGCTCATCTGGCCGAGCGTCGTGAGATTGTCGGTGACGAGCAGCGTGCGGGCGCCGGCGCGCGCGGCCGCGAGCGCCGCCTCCGTGCCGGCGTGGCCGCCGCCGACCACGATCACGTCGAATGTTCGATCGGTCTGCATCACCAGGGAAAAAGCTCCGGCCCGCGAGCGGGCGCCGACAGGAACGCCGTACGGGTCGGCGCAAATGATAGTGCCGCGACCCGCACCGACACCAGCGCCTTTACTTGGGTTCCGGCACTCGCGAAGATAGAAGGCCCGGACCACGGCAGAAGAACCAGGGGGAAGCGTATTGCCCGGCGCCCGATTCGCAGCGCTTCTTATCGTGGCCGCCGCCATGCTCGCCACCCGCGCCGCGCAGGCGCTCGAGCTCGAAGACTGCCGCATCAGCGCGGGGCCGGGCTACCCCGGCATGCAGGCGCGTTGCGGACGGCTCACGCGGCCGCTCGATCCCGCGCATCCGGACTCGCCTTCGATCGAGCTCGCGGTCGCGATCGTGCCGGCGCTGTCGCTCGAGCCCGCGGCCACGCCGCTGGTGCCGATCGCAGGCGGACCGGGACAGTCGACGATCGAATTCTTCGCGGCCTACGCCGGCGCTTTCGAGCCGATCCGCCGTAACCGTGACATCGTGCTGCTCGATCAGCGCGGCACCGGCGATTCCGTGCCGCTCACCTGCGGCGGCGACGAGGAGCTGCTGGACACCGAGATCACGCCGGAACGCGCGCGTGAGGAAGCGCGCAAATGCCTGGACGAGCTCGCGTACGACCCGCGCTTCTTCACGACCAGCGTCGCGGTGACGGATCTCGAGGCGCTGCGCCAGGCGCTCGGCGTGCCGGCGTTCAATATCTACGGCATCTCCTACGGCACGCGGGTGGCGCAGCATTACGCGCGCCGGTACCCGGAATCGACGCGCACCGTCATCCTGGACGGCGTGGTGCCGCCACAGGTCGCACTCGGGCCCGCGATCGCGATCGAGGCGCAACAGGCGCTCGACCACACCTTCGCCCGCTGCACGGAAACCCCGGCCTGCAACGCGCGGTTTCCGGGAATCGTCGCGCAGTTCCGCAACCTGGAGAGGCGGCTGGTCGAGACTCCCGTAGCGGTCGAGCTGCCGGACCCGCTCACCGCACGGCCCGAGCACGTCACGTTCGGCGCGAGCGAGCTGGCGGGCGCACTCCGGCTGCTCAGCTATCACCCGAACACCGTCGCGCTCCTGCCGCTGCTCATTCACGAGGCGCACGCCGGCAACTACGCGCCGCTCGCCGCGCAATACCTCATGACGGCACGCTCGATCTCCGAGGCGCTCGCCATCGGCATGCACAATGCCGTCGTCTGCACCGAGGACGCGCCGTTCTTCGAAGGCGAGAACGTGACGCGGGAGATGCTCGAGGCCACGTACATCGGGCCGCTGCAGCTCGAGACGCTCGCCGCCATGTGCGAGGTGTGGCCGGAGGGCGTACGCGACGACACGCTGCGCATGCCGCTGGCGACCGATACTCCGGTGCTGCTCCTGTCGGGCGATGCCGATCCGATAACGCCGCCGAAGTTCGCCGAGCTCGCGGCGGTAAAGATGCAGAGCTCCGAGAAGCTGGTCGGCGAGAACCAGGGTCACGGTCAGCTCACGCGTGCCTGCATTCCGGAGGCGATGGCGGACTTCGTCGAGACCGCGTCCTTTGCGCACATCGGGGAGGCACGCGCCTGCATGAAAAAACGCCAGTTCGCGATGCCGTTCTTCCTCGACTTCACGGGGCCCACGCCTTGATCCGTGTACGGAACGTGAGCAAATCGTTCGGCGCCGTAAAGGCCGTGCGCGACGTCAGCTTCGACGCGCCGGACGGACGGGTGACCGGACTGCTCGGGCCGAACGGCGCCGGCAAGTCGACCACGCTGCGCATCCTCTACACCGTGCTGAAACCCGACGCCGGCACCGCGAGCATCGACGGCATCGACGTCGTCGCCGACAGCCTCGGCGCGCGGCGGCGGCTCGGCACGCTGCCGCACAACGCCGGCCTGTATCCGCACCTGACCGCACGCGAGAACATCGCCTATTACGCGCGCCTGAACGGGCTGCCGAAGGCGGAGGCCGCGGCGCGGGTCGACGCGGTGATCCGCGAGCTCGGCATCGCCGATTTCGCGGACCGCCGCACCAAGGGCTTCTCGCACGGCCAGCGCACGAAGGTGGCGCTCGCGCGGGCGCTGGTGCACGAGCCGCAGAACGTCGTGCTGGACGAGCCGAGCAGCGGTCTCGACGTGATAGCGACGCGCGCTCTGCGCGACGTGATCCGCGAGCTTAAACGCCGCGGCAAGTGCGTGCTCTTCTCGAGTCACGTGATGCAGGAAGTCGCGGCGCTGTGCGACGAGATCGTCATCATCGCCGCCGGACAGGTCGCGCTCCACGGCACGCCGGACGCCATCCGCCGGCGCACCGGCCGCGACGATCTCGAAGACGCGTTCGTCGAGGCGATCGGCATGGTGGACGGGTGATGGCCGGGACGCTCGGCATCGTTTTCCGCAAGGAGGTGCTCGAAAACTTCCGCGATCGCCGCACGCTCACGTCCGCGCTGCTGCTCGGGCCGTTGTTCGGGCCCGTGATCTTCGGCATCGCGATCACGCTGTCCGTCGAGCAATCCATCAGCGATGCGAGCCAGCCGGTCTCCGTGCCGATCATCGGCGCCGAGCACGCTCCGCATCTCGTCGACTACCTGAAAAGCCGCAACATCGACGACGAGATCGGGCCGTCCACGCGGGACGAGGCGCTCGCGGCCGTGCGGGCGGGCGAAGAGGACGTCGTCATCGTCATTCCCGAAGGCTTCGGGGAGGACCTCGCGAACGGCATCCCCGCCACTGTCGAGATCATCGTGGACCAGGCGGACCGGCAGTCGAGCCGCAAGGCCGGGCGGGCCGGCAGCGCGCTGGCCGCCTGGGGGCAGGAGGTTGGCGGGCTGCGGCTCCTCGCGCGCGGCGTCGACCCCACGGTCCTGCGGCCGCTCAACGTGGACCAGGTCGACGTCTCCACGCCGACCGGCCGCTCGGCCCTGCTCCTCGGCATGATGAGCTATTTCTTCCTGTTCGCCCTGCTCACCGGCGGCATGAATCTCGCCATCGATGCCACGGCCGGCGAGCGCGAGCGCGGCTCGCTCGAGCCGCTGCTCTCGCTGCCGGTGACGCGGGCCCGGCTGATCCTCGGCAAGATCCTGGCCGCCTGCCTGTTCATGGCGATGTCGCTCGCGATCTGCCTGATCTCGTTCGCGGTGACGCTGCGCTTCATGCCGCTCGAGAAGCTCGGCATGACCGCGAACTTCGGGCCCGGCGTGATCGGCCTCGCGTTCCTCATGCTCGTGCCGTTCGCCCTGCTCGGCTCCTCGCTCATGACGCTGGTGGCCTCGTTCACCCGCAGCTACAAGGAAGCACAGACCTGGATGAGCATCGTGCTCCTTGCGCCCACGATGCCGATCCTCATCGTCAGCATTCTCATGGTGCGGCCGAGCGCGCCGCTGATGCTGGTGCCGAGCCTGAGCCAGCACCTGCTGATCGTCGGTTTGATCAAGGACGAGCCGCTGGTGCCGCTCGACGTCTTCCTTTCCGTGTCGAGCACGCTCGTCGCCGGTGCGCTCCTCGCCTTCATCTGCGCGCGCCTCTACCGGCGCGAAGGGCTGCTCGGCTAGTCCGGAAAAAAACCCCGCCGGGGGGCGGGGTTCGCAGTGCGTTCTTGTT
>CAZBGV010000071.1:0-18567 GCA_964491485.1 uncultured Woeseiaceae bacterium
GGCGACCGAACGCAGCCACCCGTAGGAGCCCGCCATGCGGGCGACCGAACGCAAGGCGGGCTCCTGTGGATGCCTTGCGTTCGGTCGCCCGCATGGCGGGCTCCTACGGCGGGGGCGGGTTCGAGCGGGTCAGTCGTCGTCGGTGTTGCCTTCGGCGGCGTCGAGCGCCGCGTCGATGTCCTTTTTCTGCTGCATGACCTGATCCTCGACCGCCTCGGCCTTGTCGAGGGACTTGTGCAGCGAGGCGCCGAGGACGTCCTCCCGCTCGCTCGCCGCGTCGCCGTCGGAAGACGCACCCGCGGCCGCGACGCTGCCTGCAGGCTCGTTCGATTCCGGCTGGCCGCCGCCGCACCCGGCGAGCAGGAGCAGTGTGCCGGCGATGAGGATGGCTGCGTGCTTTGTGTTCGTCATTGTCGCTCTCCTTCGAGGATGCGCCGGATGAAGCGCGCGAGGTAGTCGTTGATGTCGTCGATGTTCCCGGTGAGCCGATGGTCGCCGTCCACGAGATGCAGGGTCGCGCGCGCCTCGCGGGCATACGCGATGCTGACCTCCGGCGGCACGACATCGTCGCGCCAGCCGTGCACGATCTCGAGCGGCGCGTCGGGCACCGGCGGCAGCGGCGCGCCAAAACTCCTGAGATCGAAGGCGGGAGCCAGCACGAACACCCCCGCGGCATTCACCCGCGGCGCCGCCGCGGTCGCGACGTAGCCGCCCATGCTCGAGCCGACCAGCACGAGCGGCGCGGTCACGCCCGCGCACTCGGCGACCAGCTTCTCGGCGCGCGCGACCGGATCCTCGATCCCGCGGTAATCGACGCTCTCCGCGCGGCAGCCGAGCTCGCGCACGCGCGCCGCCATCGCGGTGATCTTGGTGCCCCAGGGCCCGCTTTCCTGGCCGTGGGAGAAGTAAACGACTGCCTTGTCCATGCGCAGTTTTCCTGTCCGTCATGCAGCCTGATAACAGGGCGCGCCAGGCCGTGCAAGGTCGCGCGCCCTGCGCCGCGCCCGCTTCACGCCTCGTCCCACGCCGCGGACGGCTTCCAGAGGAATTCGTCGAGATCCGGCGACCAGCGGTACTCGCGCATGTTCACGCGTCCGCGGAGCACCGGGACGCCCTCCGCCCGCAGCCGCCGCCGCTGGCGGCGGAACGCGGCGGTCGACGGCTCGAATGCGAGGCGCCCGGACGACGTCACGACCCGCTGCCACGGCACGTCGGAGCGCGCCGGCAAGGTGCGCAGCGCGTACCCCACCAGCCGGGCGCCGCGCGGTATGCCCGCGATCTCCGCCACCTGCCCGTAGCTCGCCACGCAGCCGGGCGGAATGTCCCGTACCACGTCGCGGATGCGTTCGATGCGGCGCCGACGGTCGGTGGGGTCGCGGTCGCGGACGGGCTTCACGGCTGGCGCGCCGCCGCGAGCCCGAGCCGCGCGCGGATCTCGCGGCGCGCCTCCTGCAATACCGATTCGCGGTCGAGCCCGTCCAGGATGTCGCGCACGAGGCGCCGCGCGCCGCCCGCGCCCCAGGATTTGCCGCGCGCGAGGTATTCGCCCGCGGCCCGGCCGACGACGTAGGTGCTGTACCACGCGATCGCCCCCTGCGCGCCGGCCGTCAGGATCGTCGAAAGGCCGAACGTGCCGACCTTGAGCGCGCTCGATCCGAAGTGCAGCGCCCACACGGTACCCATGAGCGCCGCCGCCTCCGCGACGATGATCCGCACCAGCGAGCCGGCCTCGCCGCGGGACAGCGGCAGGCCGTACACCTTCGACAGGTGCACTACCATGCCGATGTCGATGAACGCGGCGGCGAACAGGTCGGCGATCGGCACCGGGTTGAACGCGACCGCGATGCCTTTCGCGACGCACCAGGTGCGGATCACGCGGTCCGCGATCTCGCGCCGCGCCTCGAGGATCCGCCGTGCCACCTGGTCGCTGAGATCCGCGGCGAACAGGCCCGCGTTCATCGCGGCGAGCGTCTTGCCCTCGGCCTCGAAGATCTCCCACAGCCTGAGCTTCAGCCGCTCGACGTCCGGGCTGCGCGGCCGCCACGTGACGCGTTCCGCGCCGGATGCGTCGACCTCGACCACGGACTGCGGCCGCGGATCCGCGGCCACCGCGATCACGTCCGTCGGCTGCACGAGGCCCGCCGTCTTCCTGCGGATGGAGGCGAGCAGCGCGTCGCGCTCGTCCGCCGCGTACTGGTCGGCCTTGTTGAGCGCGACGACCACCGGGCGGCCGCGCTCGAGCAGTGCTTTCAGCGCGTCGCGCTCGCTTTCGGTCATGTCGCCGTCGACGACGAAGATCACGAGATCCGCGCGGCCGGCCACTTCCTTCGCGAGCCGCTCGCGGTCCTCGCCGCCCGCCTCATCGAGCCCCGGGGTGTCGATCAGGAACACGCCGCCCGCCTCGACTTCCCAGGGTTCCATGTGCGAGGCGCGCGTCTCGCCGTGCAGTGGGCTCACGCTGAACCGGCGCTCGCCGACCAGCGCGTTCAGGAGCGACGACTTGCCGGTGCCGACGCGGCCGAACACCGCGATGTGCACGTGGCCGTGCTCGAGCTTCTCCAGCATGGCGCGCACCGCGGCGTAGTCGCCGGCGAGCGATTCGCGCACGCCGGCGGGCAGGCGCCGGTCCTCGATGAGATCGCGCAGGCTCTCGCGCGCGAGGGTCAGGTGCGCCGCGCCGCCGTCAGCCGCGGGCTTCGTCTTCGCCGCTGCGTTCCCGCTGCCGGTCCACGGCAAGCGCCATCCTGGCCACCTGCCGAACACCCGATTCCAGATGCTCACCCAGTTGTTCCTCGAATTCCCCGGCCGCCGCTTCCGGGCGCAGCTCGCCGTGCCGTCGCAGCGAGTGCACGAGACTCCTGCCGAGCGCGTCGAAGATGAGGCCATAGGCTACCGCATGCACGAGACCGCCCGCGACGGTGCCGACGCCGGGGAACGCCTTGAGCCCGTTGCCCGCGATCGCGAGCGTGAGCGGCACCGCGCGCCCGACCCGGCTCTGGCTCAGGGTCAGGAATTCCTCCACCTCGAGATCGCGCGGCGCCGTGCCGTAGAGCCTGCAGAGCGCCTGCGTCATGGTCGTGCCGATGTACCCCTGGATGATGATGTCGGTGCCCGGGCTCACCGCGGCGAGCGCGCCGATGACCGCCTTGCGCGTCGAGCTGCGGACGATCTGCTCGGCGCGCTGGTCGCGATAGCGCCGCTCCGCGTCCTCGAGCTTCTGTGCCGCGAGCCGGAACACGGCACGGTCGCGCCGCTCGTCGAGGTCGCCCAGCTCCTCGGCGAGCAGCCGGTTGATCGCGACGACGAGCACGCCCACGTCGGCGGGCCGCTCGCGCCTCGCCACCGTCTCCGAGCCGTCCGCCCGGCGTTCCACCACCTCCACGGCACCGCCGGCCGACACCGCGACGACGCGATCGCGCGTGACTTCGCCGCCGAGATCGCCCAGGCGGTCGAGCAGCCGCTCCATGAGCTGCGCCTGCTCGGCGGCGTCGTAGCGATCGGACTTGTTCATGACCAGCACGAGCGGCTTGTCGAGGCCGAGCAGCCACTCGATGGTATTGCGGTCGGCGCGCGTCAGGTCGCCTTCACAGACGAACAGGACGACGTGCGCGCGCCGCGCTTCCTCGCCGGCGAGCGCCTCGAGCGCCTTTTCCTCGCCGCCGGTGCCGGGCACGTCGGTGAGCAGCACGCGTGCACCGGTGGCATCCTTCCAATGGTAGTGGCGCACGTCGACGGTCGACCCGCCGACCGGGTCGATCGTCACCTCCGCGTCGGGCACGAGCGCACGGATGAGGGAGCTCTTGCCGCTCGAGATCTCGCCGAAGAAGCACAGGTGCACGGCCTTCGCTTCGCGCCGCGCCGCGAGCTCGCTGAGCTCGGCGCGCGCGTGCGCCGTGTCGATGCCGGCGGCATCGGCGGCGCGCAGTCGCGCCTCGATCTCGGCGCGCGAGAGCCGCGGCAGGTATTCCGGGTCGCGCGGCGGACGGCGTCGAAACAGCCGCCAGAACAGCCACACCACGACGAGCGAGAGCCCGATGAGCAGCGCGAGCCAGGTGTAGAGCAGACCGGCGGGTCCGTTCGACAGCCGGTCCCACACGTCGAGGGCCGACTGCACCAAGAACAGCAGTGCCGCGAGGGTCAGGATGAAGAGCAGCGCGAGGAGGAAGGCGATCGCGAGGCGCACGAACCGGTCGACTTTCATCCACAAAGGATACCTTCGCCCGGTATAGTGTGCCCGGGCTTTGGGGGCACCGACGATGTCCGACAGCTGCACGCGCGGCCTGCTCGCCTGTGGAGTGCTGCTCCTCTGCGCCGCGGCGGCGGCACAGCAGGACGACGTTTACGTCCCGGAGGAGCTCGCGCCCTGGCGCGACTGGGTCCTCTACGGTCGCGAGTTCCGCGACTGTCCGTTTTTCTTCGACCAGGCGCCGGCCGGCCCCGAGCAGGCCGTGTGCGCCTGGCCCGGCACGCTCGAGCTCACCGTCGACGCAGAGACCGCCCGCTTCACGCAGGCCTGGGCGGTGTACGCGGCCGCCCAATGGGTGCCGCTGCCGGGCGACGCGGCGCGCTGGCCCGAGGGCGTGACGGCGGACGGCCGGCCGGCGCCGGTGCTGCTGCGCGGCAACCAGCCCGCGGTGCGGCTCGCGCCCGGGCGCCACGTGCTCGCCGGGCGCATCGCCTGGACGGAGCGCCCGCGGGCCCTGGCCGTGCCTGCGCAGACCGGGCTGCTCGAGCTCACGGTCGACGGCCGGCGCGTGGCGCGCCCGGAGCGCACCGGCGCGAGCCTCTGGCTCGGCGAGCGCGAGGCGGCGCCGCGCGAAGCCGACGCCCTGTCGGTGGAGGTCTATCGCCTGGTCCGGGACGGCGTGCCGACCGCGCTCGACACCCGGTTCACCGTCGAGGTCGCGGGCCGCCTGCGCGAGGCGGTGATCGCGCCCGCGCTGCCGGAGAGCTTCGTCCCGACGTCGCTCGAGAGCGACCTGCCGGCGCGCCTCGAGGCCGACGGGCGGCTCACGCTGCAGGTGCGGCCGGGCACCTGGACGGTGGCGCTCGGCGCCCGGGCCCGCGAGGTGCGCAACGAGATCGCCATGCCGGAACCCGTGCAGAGCCTGCCGGCGAGCGAGATCTGGAGCTTCCAGGGCGACGACCGGCTGCGCATCGCCGTCCCGGAGGGCCTGCCGCCGGTCGACCCGGACCAGGTGGGCGTTCCCGGGGAGTGGAGGACGCTGCCGGCGTTCCGCGTGGCGCCGGGCGAGGCGCTGACGCTCATTGAGCGCAGCCGCGGGCGCACCGCGGGCGAGGACCGCCTGTATCTCTCGCGCGTGCTCTGGCTCGATTTCGCGGGCCGCGGCTTCACCTTCAGCGATACCCTGACGGGCACGCTCGACGGCGCGACGCGGCTCGACATGGCGGCCCCCTACGCCCTCGAGAGTGCCGCCGAGCGCGGCGGCGACCTGCTGGTGACGGCGGGCCCGGGCGAGGGACTGACCGGCGTCGAGCTGCGCACGCGCGACCTCGAGCTCGCGGCCACCGGCCGGCTGGAGCGGCGCGGCGCGGTACCGGCGAGCGGCTGGCAGGCGCGGCTCGCCGGCATGCAGGCCGAGCTCAACCTGCCGCCCGGGCAGAAGCTCCTGGCCGCCGGCGGCGCCGACCGCGCTCCGGGCGCCTGGGTCGAGCGCTGGCGCCTGCTCGATTTCTTCCTGGTGCTGGTCGTGGCGCTCGCGGCCGCGCGCCTGTTCGGCCGTCCGGTCGGCGTGCTCGCGCTCGTCGCGCTCGCGCTGGCCTGGCACGAGCCGGGAGCGCCGCACTGGGCGTGGCTCAACGCCCTCGCCGCGTTCGCGCTGGTGCGGGTCGCGCCGCCGGGGCGGCTGCACCGCGCCGCGGTCGCCTGGCGCGGACTGTCCCTGCTCGCCGTCGCGACGCTGCTCGTGCCCTTCGTCGCCGCGGAGCTGCGCATCGCCATCTATCCGCAGCTCGAGCCGCAGCGCGCGAGGATGGAGTATCCGCGCGAGCGCGAGGCGCCCGCGGCCGCCGACGACTTCCGGTCTGTCGCGCCCCCGGCTGCCGCGTCGAGTCGCGCGGTCAAATCCGCGGTCGGGGAAATCACGGCCACCGGGAACCGTATCGCGAGCTACGCCCGCTACGCGCCGAACGCGGTCGTGCAGGCCGGGCCCGGACGGCCCGCCTGGCGCTGGAACACCTACGAGCTCGAGTGGAGCGGCCCGGTCGACCCCGCGCGTACCCTCGACCTCACGATCCTGCCGCGCTGGCTGGTCACCGTCCTGCGCTGTACGGCGGTGCTGCTGCTGCTCGCCTTCGCCGCCGTGTTCGTGCTGGAGCTCCTCGGCCGGAGCTGGCGCGACCTGCCACCGCCGCGCGGCCGCGCCGCGGGCGGCGCGCCGGCCGCACTGGCGGCGCTGCTCGCGACGCTCGCGCTGTCGGCGCCGCCGCCGGCGGCGGCGGACATGCCGTCCCCCGAGCTCCTCGAGCAGCTCGGGCAGCGGCTGCTCGAGCCCCCGCCGTGCGCGCCGCGCTGCGCGGAGGTGGCCGCGGCCGACGTCCTCGTGGCACCCGACGCGCTGACCGTGCGCCTCGAGGTGCACGCGGAAGCGGAGGTCGCGGTGCCGCTGCCCGGCTCGCCGCAGGGCTGGCGCCCGCAGCGCGTCGTCATCGACGGCACGGCGGGCCCGCCCCTGTTCCGGCGCGCGGACGGCACCCTCTGGGTGCGCGCGACCGCCGGCCGCCACGCGCTCGAGCTCTCCGGCCCGCTGCCGCCGGTCGAGACCGTCGAGGTGCCCTTCCCCGCGCCGCCGCGCGTCATCACGGCGCGCGCCGAGGGCTGGTCGCTCGCGGGCATCGAGGAACGCCGCCTGCGCACCGGCTCGTTGACCCTGGCGCGCACCGCGAGCGGCGCCGCGGACACCGCGGCGCGCTGGGACGGCAGCCGCTTTCCGGTGTTCGTGCGCGTCGAGCGCCTGGTGGAGCTCGACCTCGACTGGAAGGTGACGACGGTCGTGAGGCGCGTTGCGCCCGCCGAAGGCGCGATCACGCTCGACATCCCGCTGATTCCGGGCGCCTCGCTGCTCACCGCCGGCCTGCCGGTGACGGACGGGAGGGTACGCGTCGCCTTCAACCCGTCCGAGCAGGTCGTGCAATGGTCGGCGGCGCTGCCGCGCAGGTCCCCGCTCGTGCTCGAGGCGCCGGAGCAAGCGCCGTGGACGGAGCTGTGGCGGTTCGGCGTCGGCAACGTCTGGCATGCGACTTTCGAGGGCGTGCCGGAAAGCGCGCCGGCCGCCCCGCAAACGGGTGCGCGCCTCGCCGAGTTCCACCCGCGCGCCGGTGAGACGCTGACCGTGCACGCCACCCGGCCGGAAGCCGTGCCGGGCGCGACGCTCGCCTTCGACTCGGTCGGCCTCGCGACCGAGGTCGGCGCGCGCTCGCGCACGACCACCCTCGACCTCGCTTACCGCAGCACGCGCGGCGCGCAGCACGTGCTGCGGCTCCCGGAGGACGCGCGCGTTCTCGAGGTCAGGGTCGATGGCGCCGACGAGCCGCTGCGCGCAGAAGGCGGCGAGCTCGCGCTGCCGATCCTGCCCGGCGAGCACCGGGTCAGCGTGCGCTGGCAGCAGGACACCGCCGTCGGCCTGCGCACGGGGACGCCCGCCGTCGACCTCGGGGCGGCGGCCGCGAACCTGAGCCTCGGCCTCGACCTGCCGCCCGGGCGCTGGGTGCTCGCGACCCGCGGCCCGCGGCTGGGGCCGGCCGTCCTGTACTGGCCGGAGCTCGCCGCGCTCCTCCTGTTCGCGCTGCTGCTCGGCCGCACGGCGCTGACGCCGCTCCGCACCCGCCACTGGCTCCTGCTGGGGCTCGGGTTCAGCACCTTCTCATGGCCGGTGCTCGCGCTGGTCGCGACCTGGCTGCTGGCCGCCGGCGCGCGCACGCGCTGGCCGTTCCCGGAAACCGCTGGCGCCTGGCGCTTCAACGTGCTGCAGGTTGCCTTCGCGCTGCTCTCCATCGCCGCGCTGCTCGCGATCGTGGTCTCGGTGCCGGGCGGGCTGCTCGGCGCGCCCGACATGCACGTGGCCGGCAACGGCTCCTGGGGCAACCGCCTGCGCTGGCTGGCCGACGCGAGCAGCGGGCCGCTCCCGCCCGCGGCGGCGTTCACGCTGCCCCTCTGGGTGTACAAGGTGCTGATCCTCGCGTGGGCGCTGTGGCTCTCGTTCGCGCTGCTGCGCTGGCTGCCGTGGGCGTGGCGCGCGTTCGTCGCACAGGGACTGTGGCGGAGCCGGCGGCGCCGGGAGCCCGCGCCGGCGGAACCCGTTTGACTGGCTCCGCGCAGCCGGTATCGTGGAGGCCATGACCCCGACCGCACCCTGGCACACGGCCTGCACCTGCCTCGTCCTGCTGGCACTGGCGGCAGGCACGGCGGACGCGCAGGAGGGCGCGTGGCGGCGCGTCGATCCCGAGGATCTCGTGGTGCTCACGCTGCCCGACGGCGAGGTGCTGATCGAGCTCGCGCCGGAGTTCGCCCCGCGCACGGTGGCCCAGTTCAGGGAGCTGGTCGGCAACGGCTTCTACGACGGCCTGGATTTCTACCGGGTGATCGACGGCTTCGTCGCGCAGGGCGGCGACGGCAGCGACATGGCCGGCACCACACCCGCGGTGCCCACCCTGCCCGCGGAGTTCGAGCGCGCCTGGTCCGACGAGCTGCCGTTCGCCACCGTGCAGATGCCCGACCTGTTCGCGCCGGAAACCGGCTTCATCGACGGCTTTGCGGCCGCGCGCGACCTGCAGACCGGCCGCGTCTGGCTGACGCACTGCCCCGGGGTCGTCGCCATGGCGAGGAACAACGCGCCCGACACCGGCAGCACGGATTTCTACATCGTGATCGGGCAGGCACCGCGCTACCTCGATCGCAACCTGACGATTTTCGGCCGCGTCATCGACGGCATGGAAGTCGTGCAGCGGATCATTCGCGGCGAGCCGGAAGCGAACGGCATGATTCCCGAGGACGCGCCGCGCACGGAGATCGTGGACGCCGAGCTCGCGACGGCGCTGCCGGCCAACGAGCTCGGCATCGTCGAAGTCGAGGACACCGGCAGCGACGCCTTCGCCGGGGTGCTGAAATCCCGGCGCCACCGCGGGAAGCCGTTCTTCCACCACACGCCGCCCGCCGTCCTGGACGTCTGCCAGGTGCCGGTCGCCGCACGCCGCTTGCCCGCGACCGGTGCGGCGGAGGCACCCGCGGCGGAGGCCCGCCCGTGAGCGCGGCGCGGGCTCGCTCCTGGCTGCTGCTGCTCGCGGCGATGCTCGCGCTCGCCGGCCCCGCCGGCGCCCACGAGATCTACAAGTGGGTGGACGAGAACGGCGTCGTGCACTACGGCGACGCGCGTCCGGCCGGCACCGATGCGCCGGTGCAGACGCTGCACATACCGGAGACGAACCCGCCCGGCTACGACCCCGTGGCCGAGTCGCGCGCGGTGGTCGCCGAAGCGGAACGCATCCGCGAGTCCCTCGCGGCGGAGCGCGCGGCCCGCGAGGAGGCGGCCGACCGGCAGCGCGCGCTGGAAGCCGAGGCCCGGATCGCGGAGCTCGAGCGGCGCGTGGCCGAGGCCGAAGCAGCCGCTTACTCCGCCCGCGGCATCTACGCCCCGTTCGGGCGGCTGCACCGGCGGGTGTTCCCGCCATTCCTGCACCGAATGCCGCACCGCCCGCATCACCGGCCGCCGCCCCGGCCGCCGGCCGACGACGGCCCGCGTCCCGGCTGGCCCGGGCCGGGAGCGGCCGCGGCACCGGCCAGCCCGTCGCTCGCCGCCCCGGCTGCCTGAGCCGCGTCGGCCGCCGCCTGCGGGGCCGCGGCGGCCCCGCGCGCGGCCACCTGTCCCCGGAAAGCAACAGTTCGGGGTGCAGATTTATCGAACCGAAACCCGGATAATGCGCGCCGGGCTCGCCGTCGTGACCCAAGGATGCAGGCGCCGCCAGCGCGCGGCGCCGGCGGCGCCCGTGCGCAACGCGCGCCCCTGGTGGGCATTCAGCGTTGCGTCCGGGCAACGGCGGGTTCGATTCTTTATCACGCAATGGAGAAGCAAATGACAACGCGCTTTGGGCAATCCGTCGCAGGCCTCGCAGGCTTGCTGTCGCTCGCCGCCGCCGGCCCCGCGGCCGCGGACTTCGACTACAACTACGGTGAGCTCCGCTATGTCGACACGGAGCTCGACGCCGGCCCGTTCGACGTCGACGGTGACGGTTTCAAGATTGGCGGCTCGCTGGAGCTCACGCCGTCGGTGCACCTGTTCGGCAACTTCCAGACCCTGGATTTCGGCTCGGGCATCGACGCTTCGGCCTTCGAGGTCGGCGGCGGCTACGCGATGCCGCTTGCGAGCGGTGCGGATCTCGTGGCGCGGCTCTCCTATATCGACGGAGAGATCGACGCGGGACCGGGCGACGTCGACGACAGCGGGTTCGGGTTCTCGGCCGGCTTCCGCCACATGTTCCACCCGCGGATCGAAGGCCGCGCCTTCATCAACTACGTCGATCTCGACGAGTCGGGCGACGAGACCTCGATCGAGATCGCCGGCGATTACCTGCTGAACGAGGAAATCGCCCTCGGCGCCTCCCTCGAGCTGGGCGACGACGTCACCACGTGGACGCTCGGCGCGCGCTGGTACTTCGGCGCGAGAAGCCGCTAGCCAGGCAGGCGCACGACCGGGGCCCGGCAGCCGACCCGCTGCCGGGCCCTTTTGTTGACACGCCGCCGATTGCACGTTGTAAGCTTGCCTGCCCGTGCCCGCCCGGGCGTGCGGCGGGTGGAGTCATGACCGGGTGGCGGTTCGAGGAAATCGGTGGATGCCGACCTGCATCGCATTCTTCCGCGGCATCAACCTCGGCGGCCGCAACAAATTGCCGATGAAGGAGCTGGTCGACCTGTTCGACGAGCTCGGCTTCCACGGCGCACGCACCGTGTTCCAGAGCGGCAACGTGGCGTTTCGCTGCTCGCGACCGCAGCGGCCGGAGATCGCCCGGCGCATCACGGCAGCCATCCAGCGACAGTGCGGCTTCGAGCCCGTGGTTCTCGTGCTCAGGATCCAGGAGCTCGAGCACGCCGTGGCGGCGAACCCGTTCATGGACGCCCGCAAGGACGCCGCCAACCTGCACCTCTGGTTCCTCGCGGATACGCCGGCGAACCCCGACCTCGCGCGCATCGAGCGCCTGAAGGGCCCGCCCTCGGTCCGCTGGAAGCTCGACCGCAAGGTGTTCTACCTGCACGCGCCCGAGGGCCTCGAGTCCTCGCGCCTGCCGGACGAGCTCGAAGACTGCCTCGGCGTCCTGGCCATCGGGCGCAACTGGCAGGTGGTCACGAAGACGCTCGAGCTCGGCTGGGACCTGGCCTGAAGACCTTCGCGGCCCGCCGGCCCGGCCGGCTCCGGGCCGCGCCCGCCGTGGAAAACGCGGTCTCAGCCCCCATACTTTCCCGAAAGGCCCGAGCGCGGGGCCGTCCCCCCATCCGGCCCGCTGCCCGCAAAGCGAGTGTCCATGAAATTCAAGGATTACTACCAGGTGCTGGGCGTCGAGCGCAGCGCCTCGCAGGACGACGTCAAGCGAGCCTACCGCCGGCTCGCGCGCAAGTACCATCCGGATGTCAGCAAGGAGCCGGATGCCGAGGCGCGCTTCAAGGAAGTCCGCGAAGCGTACGAGGTGCTGAAGGACCCCGAAAAGCGCGCGGCGTACGACCAGTTCGGCGAGAACTGGAAGGCGGGCCAGGATTTCCGGCCGCCGCCGGACTGGCAGCAGCAGCACGGCTTCGGCCGCGAGACTTTCGGCGGCGAGGCCTTCGCGGGCGACTTCAGCGATTTCTTCGAAACCCTCTTCGGGCAGGGGCGCGGCGGGGGCGGCTTCACGTTTCGCGCCGGCGGCCGCATGCGCGGGGAAGACGTGAGCGCCACCATCAGGATACCGATCGAAGACGCCTGGCACGGGGCGTCGCGCACGATCACGCTCGAGGTGCCCGAGATCGACTCCGCCGGCAGGCCGGTGCGCCGGCGGCGCACGCTGAACGTGAAGATTCCGCAAGGCATCACGGCGGGCAAGCGGATCCGCCTCGAGCGCCAGGGCGGACCCGGCGTGGGCGGCGGCCCGCCCGGCGATCTCTACCTCACGGTCGAATTCGAGCCGCACCCGTTGTATCGCGCGGAGGGCCGCGACATCTGGCTCGACCTGCCGGTCACGCCGTGGGAGGTGGCGCTCGGACGCAAGGTGAAAGTGCCGACGCTCGGCGGCACGGTCGATCTCCGGATTCCGCCGGGCTCGGGCTCGGGCAGGACGCTCAGGCTCAAAGGGCGCGGCCTGCCCGGCCAGCCGCCCGGCGACCAGTACGTGAAGCTCGAGGTGGTCGTGCCGCCGGTCACCGACGAGGGCCTGCGCGAGCTCTATGAGCAACTGGAGCGGGAGCACGACGTGAACCCGCGGGCAAAACTCGGGGTATGAGATGAGATCATGATCGATCCGAACCACCGCGAATTGCCGGGCGTCGTGCTCGACGAGCGCGTGACGTTCACCTTCGCCGAATTCTGCGAAGTGTGCGGCGTGCACCGCGAGCTCGTCATCGAGATGGTCGAGGAAGGCGTGATCGAGCCCGCGGGCGGCGACGAGTCCGACTGGCTGTTCCGCGGCGATTCGCTGCTGCGCGCGCAAACCGCCTTGCGGCTGGTGCGCGACCTGCACGTCAACTGGCCGGGCGCCGCGCTCGCGCTCGACCTGCTGGAAGAGCTCGGAAGGCTGTGAGCCGATAATTCAAAAATGGCAACTGCAGGAGCCCGCGTCGATAGCCGTTGGGTACCGTGGTTGTTGGAGCACTATCGCGAAACGGGCTCCTGCAGTGCACGAAACGGTGCGCGCGTCAGGGGAGCATCTCGAACGGACGAGCGTTGCCGGCCATAACCGCTTCCCCCTGCGACGAATGCGTCTTGCGCCGTCCTGTTTTGCGCGTTTTTACAACAGCTCCCGCGAATTCGCAATCGATCGCGTCTACCAGGCGATCCCGTAGTCCTCACCGAAGTCGCTGGACGCTCCCCACAGGGTGCCGTGCTCGCGATCGAACCAGATCGCGTTGATCGGACCGGACGTGCGCTCGTCGGTCTCGACGTCGTAACCCATGTCGGTGAGATCGTCCTGCACCCACTGCGGCACGTCGTCGCGCACGACGATGCGCCCGGGCTCCGAAGCATGATCGCCGAACGAGCTCTGCATCTGGTAGCTCGTGATGTTGGCCGCTTCGGCTGCTTCCTGCACGTTCATGTCGAACTCCACGACGTTCAGGAAGAACTGGAGCAGGTTCTGGTCCTGCGTGTCGCCGCCCTGCACGGCGAACGACAGGAAGGGCTTGCCGTCCTTGAGCGCCATGCCGGGTGTGAGCGTGGCGCGCGGCCGCTTGCCGGGCTCGACGACGTTGAAAGGATTCATGCCCGGATCGAGCACGAACGCCTGCATCCGCTGTGACAGCCCGACGCCGGTTTTGCCGGCGATGAACGCGGGAATCCAGCCGCCGCTCGGCGTGACGGAAACGACCCAGCCCTCCTCGTCCGCGGCCTGGATGGAGGTCGTACCGGCGATGAACGCCTCGTCATGCGTCATGGTCGACGCCTGCTGGAAACCCGCCTCGCCCTGCGCACCGCTCGCCGGCGGAACGGGCGTCCACTTCTCGAGCAGGTCGAGCCAGGGATTCTTCTCGTCCTGGTACGGGTAGGGATCGCCCGGCTTCACGTTCTCGTCGTTCTTCGTCCAGTCGATCTCCGCGTAGCGCGCGGCCGCATATTCCTTGGAGAGCAGGCCTTCGATCGGCTCCTGGGGCGGGAAGTAAGGATCGCCGTAGTAGAAATCGCGATCGGCGAACGCGAGGTTCATCGCCTGGTACAGCGCGTGGATGTAACGCGTGCTGTTGTAGCCCATCGAGCGCAGGTCCGCGTTCTCGAGGATGTTGAGCGCCTGCAGCATCACCGGACCCTGCACCCAGTGCGTCAGCTTGTACACGTCGATGCCGCGGTAGCGGGTCGTGACCGGCTCCTCGGTGTACACCTGCCAGCGGTCGAGATCCTCCATCGTGATCAGCCCGCCCGCCGCCTGCGTCCCCCGCACCAGCTCTCGGGCGATGTCGCCGCGATAGAAGCGGTCGTAGGCGGCCATGATCGCGGCCTGGCGGCTCTTTCCGGCATGCAGCGCCTCTGCTTCGGCCTCCACCAGCTTCTCGAGCGTCGCGAGCAGGTCGGGCTGCCGGAACATCTCGCCGGCATACGGCGCCGCGCGCGCCGTCGAGCCTTCCTGCCAGTGCGGCAGGAGCACGCGCCGCGAGTCCGGCCATTGCGCGATGGTGTCGCGATGCCGTTCGATGTTGTCCGCCTGCGCGGCCTCGATCGGATAACCCCGTGCCATCTCCATGGCGGGCCCGAGCACTTCCGCGAGCGACATCGTGCCGTAGCTCGCCAGCATCACCATGAGGCCGCCCGGCGTGCCCGGCGTCACCGCGGCCAGCGGTCCGTACTCGGGCGGGTACGGCATTCCCTTCTCGTGGAAGAACTCGACGGTCGCCCCGCTGGGCGCGACGCCGAGCGCGTTGATCGCGATGACTTCGTGCGTATGCGGATTGAAAATGAGCGCCTGGGTCTCGCCGCCCCAGCTCAGCGTGTCCCACATCGTCGACGTCGCGGCGAGCATGGCGCAGGCGGCGTCCACCGCGTTGCCGCCGCGCTGGAAGGCCATGGCGCCGGCGGTGGCGGCGAGCGGCTTGCCGGTGATGGCCACCCAGTGCTGGCCGTGCAGCACGGGCTTGACCGTGCGGGCCTGCACGGCCGGAACGGCGACGAGCGCCGCCGCGAGCACAAGAAGGGCCGGCATTCTTTTCGTTCGTCGCATGTCGCACCTGCCGTTGCGCGTCGGGAAAGGCAGACAGAGTGCAACAAACCGGGCGCGATGTGAATCGCCCGCGCACGGCCGCGGGTACACTCTGCGCATGCACCGCAGGAAACCGGGCCCGTTCCGCCGGATCGTACAGGCGGCGGGCATCGTCATCGTCGGCTTGTTGCTGCTCAGCGTGCTGCTCGTGCTGCCGCTGCGCTGGGTGAACCCGCCGGTGAGCGCATTCATGCTGCAGGACGACAGCGGCCGCGTGCCGGTCGCCTACGAATGGCGTGACTGGCAGGAGCTCGGCGACGCCGCCGCGCTCGCGGTGGTCGCAGCCGAGGACCAGAAGTTCGCGCAGCACTTCGGCTTCGATTTCGCCTCGATCCAGGCCTCCGTCATGCAGTACCGCGAGGGCGGCTCGCTGCGCGGGGCATCCACGATCACGCAACAGCTCGCGAAGAACCTGTGGCTGTGGCCCGGCCGGAGCTTCGCGCGCAAGGGCATCGAGGCATGGTTCGCCGTGCTGCTCGAGGCGTTGCTGCCGAAGCGACGCATCCTCGAGATCTACCTGAACGTCGTCGAGCTCGGGCCGGGCATCTACGGCGTGCCGGCCGCCAGCCGCGCCTATTTCGCGAAGCCTCCGGGCGCGCTCACCGACGCGGAGGCGGCATTGCTCGCCGCGGTGCTGCCGAACCCGATCGCGCTGCAGGCCGACAACCCTTCGGACTACGTCCGCGGCCGCCAGCAGTGGATCTACCGGCAGATGCAACGCCTGCGCCGCGAAGGCTGGCTCACGCTGCTCTGATCGCGGCGCTCACAGGAGCCAGGCGATGCCGGCGGCGATCATGACCGCACCCGCCCCTTGCGCCACGCAGGCACCGCGCGGCGCAAGCGATCATCATGATCCACCACATGAGCAGCATGACGATCCGGCGATCGCGGCGCAGCAGCCTTTCGATGAGCGTGTCGGCGGCCGCCGCGTCCCCGGTCAAACGGCCTTCTGCCTGACGACGCCCTGGTTGTTCAGGTGAATGTGGGCGAATTGCGCGTACGTGTCCTGGAACGAGATCGCCACCGGCCCGGTGCTCTTCGAAGTCGCGCTGCCGACCTCGGCGATGCTGTATTCGAAGCCTTCCGGCAGGTCGATGCGCGCCCGGTGCGGCTGGCCCGTGACCGGGTTGCGAATGGGCTCGCCGCGGCCCTCGACCAGGCGCGGCACCGAAATGCGCCCCGTGCGCGCCTCGACGTCGACCTCGATCTCGATCGGCGCGAAGTCCGGATCGAACAGCTGATCGAGCGTGCTCGAGAACACGTTCCAGATCGTCGCGCCCGGCTCCGTCTCCTCGCCGCTCAGGATGGCGAGCAGCGCATGACGCTGCGCCTCGTCCGCCCGCTCGTCGATGATGAGGTGCGCCCGGCCGCCGCCCTGGTGGATCGCTCCGGGCCAGGCCATCACCGCGACGGCGTTGAGCCCGTCGAGCGGCGTATCGCCGAAATGCCCGCGGCCGATACGGAAGCCCGCGATCGCTTCGCAATGACCGGTCGTCGGCGGCGCGTTGAACTGGCACGGGCAGCCCCATGCACAGTTGCAGGTCACGAGCTCGTCAGCCTCCAGCTCCCAGGGAATCATGCCGTACCCCCTCGCTGTGACGCTATTCCAATCCTCGATGTTAGTCTCGAGCAGGTCAGGCGGCAACGCGCCCTTCAGCACCTGCCGGAAGACCCGGGGGATGACCGTGAGCGCAATGCGTGGTCAGGGAGCGTCGGGGTCCGACGCCAGGCGGCGGTACTCGCGAAGCACGCGCCGCAGCGCGTCATGGTCGATCGCGACGGCGCGATGGCCGCGGTCGCCGGTCATGTCCTCGGCCGCGACCATCGCGTTGACGATCGCTTCCTCGGTGGCGAGCACGGTCGCATCGAACAGCGGGCTCACGTTCTCGTTGGCGAGCATCGTGACCGGCATGTTGGGACCGGCCTGCCCGGCCTCGTCGTTGGCCGTCGAGAACGCGATGAAGATGTCGCCGGAGCCGTTGCCGGCCATGCCGCCGACCCGCGCCACCCCGAGCCCCGCCCGCCGCGCGATGCGGTCGAGCTGGTGCGGCAGGAGCGGCGCGTCGGTCGCCACTACCACGATGATCGAGCCGGTCTCCTGCGGCGCGGCCGTCTCCTCGCGGTATGCGCGGTCCGCCGTCAGGTGCTTCCCGACCGGCACGCCGGCGATCATGAGCGTGTCGCGCAGCCCGTAGTTCGCCTGCACGAGCACACCCACGGTGTACCTGCCCGCCTCCGTCGCCGCGACCCGCGAGGACGTGCCGATGCCGCACTTGAACTCGTGGCAGATCATGCCGGTGCCGCCGCCGACGTTGCCCTCGGCGACGGGGCCTGCGTGCGCGTTCTCGAGCGCCGCCCAGGCATGCTCCGGCTTCACGTGGAAGCCGTTCACGTCGTTCAGCCAGCCGTCCCAGGTCTCGGCGACCACCGGCAGCGACCACCAGTAGCCGCTCGCGTCCGCATCGCCCTGCCGCACGCGCCATTCGATCGTCGCCTGGTGCACGGTGCCAATGCTGTGCGTGTTGGTCAGCATCACCGGCCCCTCGAGGAAGCCGGACTCCTCGATCCACTCGGTGCCGGTCATCTCGCCGTTACCGTTCAGCGCGAACCAGCCGGCGAACACCGGGCGCTCCAGCGTAGCGCGCCCGCGCGGCAGCACGGCGGTGACCCCGGTGCGCACCGCGCGGCCGTCGGGAAGGTCCTCGATGAGGGTCGTGTGCCCGACCGTCACGCCGGCGACGTCCGTGATGGCGTTCAGCGGCCCCGGCTCGCCGTCGAACGGCACGCCGAGGTCGCGCGCCCGCGGCGCGGCAGCGCCCGCCGCCGGCACGAGCAGGACGGCCGCAAGCACGGCCGCCCACACCCGTTTCCTGGCTGACCCCCGATCGTTCATGGCGCCGCATCATAACGTCATCTTCCCGCCATGCCGAATCCCGGCTAACGTCGCCGCATGGGCAACTACGGGCCATGGCAGTTCTGGATCGACCGGGGCGGCACTTTCACCGACGTGGTCGCGCTCACGCCGGCCGGCGGGATCGAGACCGCCAAGCTGCTCTCCGATCACCCGGCGCGCTACGCGGATGCCGCCGCGGAAGGGATTCGCCTCGCGCTCGGGCGCTGGTCCGCCGCCGGCCGGCCGGAAATGCCGATCGCCGCGGTGAAGATGGGCACGACGGTGGCGACCAACGCGCTGCTCGAGCGCCGCGGCAGCCGCACCGTGCTGGTGGTGACGCGCGGTTTCGCGGATGCGCTCGCGATCGGCTACCAGAACCGGCCCGACATCTTCGCGCTCGAGATCGTGAAACCGGCGCCGCTGCAGGAGCGGGTGCTCGAGGCCCGCGAACGGGTGAACGCGGAGGGCGAGGTGCTGGTGCCGCTCGACGAGCAGGACCTCGCGGCCGCGCTCGCGCGCTGCCGGGACGACGGCTTCGACGCGGTCGCGATCTGCCTGCTGCACGGCTGGCGCTGGCCGGCGCACGAGCAGCGCATCGCGGCGCTCGCGCGCGAGCTGGGCTTCGGCCAGGTCTCGGCGTCGCACGAGGTGGAGCCCCTGATCCGCTTCGTGAGCCGGGCGGAGACGACGCTCGTCGATGCGTACCTCACGCCGGTGCTGAACCGCTACGT
>CAZBGV010000072.1:0-18427 GCA_964491485.1 uncultured Woeseiaceae bacterium
AGCAGGGCTCGCGCACGGCGCTGCCGCTGTGGATCGAGTTCATGCGCGTCGCGCTGGCGGGGACGCCGCTCAACGCGATGCCGATGCCTAAAGGCATGGAGAGCGTGCGCATCAACAAGCGGACGGGCTGCCCGGCGACTGCCGCGGACCCGCCCGAGGACGTGATGTTCGAGAAGTTCCGCGTCGGCCACGTGCCGAAGTGCGATTACGCCGACGACCATCGCGACATTTTCAACCAGAGCAACGACGAGGAGACGGAGCCGATCTTCTGATGGGCAAGAGGGCTGTTGGCCGCTTCGATCGCGCACGCCAGGTGCTGGCGCAGGAAGCGGCGCGGATCATCGCCGAGCAGGGCGTGCAGGATTACCAGGTAGCGAAGCGCAAGGCCGCCGAGCGGCTCGGCATGACGGAGCGCGGATCGCTGCCCGGCAACACCGAGATCGAGGCCGCCCTCTCCGCGCACCTCGAGCTCTTCGGCCGCGACCGCCACGTCGACCTGCTGCGCATGCTGCGGCGCGCCGCGCTCTCCGCGATGGAGCTCCTGGCACCGTTCGCGCCGCGGCTGGTCGGGCCCGTGCTGCACGGCACCGCGGCCGCCCATTCACCGATCAACCTGCACGTCTTCGCCGACACCTTCGAGCAGGTGACGCTCACGCTCGACGAAAATCGCGTTGCCTACCGCCTGTACGAGCGCCGCCTGAAGAGCCGCCCCGGCCGCTCCGAGACCTTCGCCGGGCTGCGCTTCATGCACCAGGAAGCGCCGGTCGAGGCCACCGTGTTCCCGGTCAACGGCGTGCGCCAGGCCCCGATCAGCCCGATCGACGGCCGCCCGATGCGCCGCGCCGACGCCCGCCAGGTCCGCGACCTCCTCGACGAATCCTGACCGCGCCCCGCACGCCACCCACTCCCCCAAACGAAGGCCCCCGCAGGAGCCCGCCACGCGGGCGACCGAACCCAGCGCAGTCGCCGAACGATGCCACGCGTAGGAGCCCGCCACGCGGGCGACCGAACCCAGCGCAGCCGCCGAACGATGGCCCCCGTAGGAGCCCGCCACGCGGGCGACCGAACGCAGGCACATGCAACAAACGAAGGCACGTTCGCCCGTCAGCATCGTTCACGCACGGCACCATCGAAGACAGAGCGGAGCCGCGGCCACGGACCGCAAACGTGCGTGAACGATGCGGTGTCAAAGAGAGCGGGCCACGATCCGGTCGCCCGCATGGCGGGCTCCTACGGGGGCCTTCGTTTCGTTCACGGCGCGCGTTTGGTCGCCCGCGTGGCGGGCGGTCGCGGGATCAGCGGGCGTCGAGGGGGAGGTAGTCGCGGCGCTCGGGGCCGGTGTAGAGCTGGCGCGGGCGGGCGATGCGGCCTTCGGGGTCGGTGATCATTTCCCGCCAGTGGGCGACCCAGCCGACGGTGCGCGCGATGGCGAACATCACGGTGAACATCGAGGTCGGGATGCCGAGCGCGCGGTAGATGATGCCGGAATAGAAGTCGACGTTCGGATACAGGTTCTTTTCGAGGAAGTACTCGTCCTTGAGCGCGATCTGCTCGAGCTCGAGCGCGAGATCGAACAGCGGGCTGCTGGTGCGGCCCATCTGCTCCAGGACGCGATGGCACATGCCGCGGATGATGGTGGCACGCGGATCGAAGTTCTTGTAGACGCGGTGACCGAAACCCATCAGGCGGAAGGGATCGTTGCGGTCCTTGGCTCTCGCGATGAACTTCGGTATGTTCTCGGGCCGGCCGATCTCGGTCAGCATGCGGATGACGGCTTCGTTGGCGCCGCCGTGCGCCGGTCCCCAGAGCGCGGCGATGCCGGCGGCGATCGCGGAATACGGATTCGCGCCCGAGCTGCCCGCCATGCGTACCGTGGACGTGGAGCAGTTCTGCTCGTGATCGGCGTGCAGGATGAAGAGCAGGTCCAGTGCTTCCGCGGTGACTTCGTTGACGTGGTACGGCTCGGCCGGTACCGCGAAGAACATGTGCAGCAGGTTCTGGCAGTAGTTGAGGTCGTTGCGCGGGTAGACGAACGGCTGGCCGGCGCTGAGCTTGAAGGCGGCGGCGGCGATCGTCGGCAGCTTGGCGACGATGCGGTGCGTGAAGACCTCGCGGGCGTCCGGGTTATGCACGTCCATGGTGTCGTGGTAATACGCCGACATGGAGCCGACGACGGCGGACAGCACGGCCATCGGGTGCGCGTCGTAACGGAAGCCGCTGAAGAAGCGCAGCATCCCCTCGTTCAGCATGGTGTGCGTGCGGATCGAGGTGTCGAACTTGTGGAGCTGCTCCGCCGTGGGCAGCTCACCGTAGAGCAGCAGGTAGGCTACCTCGATGAAGCTCGACTTCTCGGCGAGCTGCTCGATGGGATAGCCGCGGTAGAGAAGGATGCCCTTCTGGCCGTCGATGAAGGTGATGGAGCTCGCGCAGGCGCCGGTGGAGACGAAACCGGGGTCGTAGGTGAAGACGCCCTGCTCGCGATACAGCCTGCCGATGTCGACGACATCCGGCCCGAGCGTGCCCTTGTGAACCGGCAGCTCCGACCGTTTACCGTCGGGGCTGGTGAGCGTGTAACTTTCGTTCGTTTTCATAAGCCGAGCCATCTTGCCGGAAGGGCGCCCGCTCGCGCAAATGAGCGCAGCGCCACGGCCGGCAGATGCGGCATCGGGCGACGGTTCGGCATGGCCTCGCGCGAGGCGACCGGCGGCTCCTGAAATCGCCGGCTAGGAGCTCATCCCGTACTTGCGGCGGAACTTGTCCACGCGTCCGCCGGAATCGACGATCTTCTGCTTGCCCGTGTAGAACGGGTGGCAGGCCGAGCAGACTTCGATGTGCAGGTCGTGCCCGAGCGTCGAGCGCGTGACGAACTCGTTCCCGCAGCTGCAGGTCACCTTGACCTCGGTGTATTCGGGGTGGATTTCGGGCTTCATGGGGTTCTCCGGGGTGCGCCGCAAGGTCCGCCGGCGGCGCAAAAGGCCGCGTAGCATAAACTCCGGGCGGCACCCCCGCAAGGCGGCTCCGGCCGGCGTTTTCCGTGTCGGCAATTATCCACAAAACCTGTGGGTAACTTTGTGGAAGAAAATTGAGTCATTGGGGTAAGTCGGGATTTTTAAAGCGGCGTTGTTAAAATGTCTATTTTCTATCCAGAATTTTATTCCCAAAAATCTCAAATACTTACGATCCATTCTGTACCGCGCGACTGAATTTGCATGCACATGGGGCGGGATTTACAGGCACCCGTCGGCGGGTGTGAATAATCCGAGTCGGTAATTTTTACACCTGCGCCTGCAAAGACCGCGGCGGCGCCGCCCCCTGTCGCGGCAGGAACGCGGCCTGCAGGTCGTTGAGCAGGGCGAAGCCCCGCGCGCTCGGCCGCCAGGCGCCCGGGCCGGCCCGCTCCAGGAGCCCTGCGCGCCGCAGCTCGGCCACGGTCGGCGCCACCGCGGCGAACGGCAGCCCCGTGCGCGCCGGGAACTCGGCTTCGCTGAAACCATCGAGGAGCCGCAGCGCGTTCAGCATGTATTCGAACGCGACGTCGGCGGGCGCGACGGGGTTCGCCGGCACGGGGGCGCCTGCTTCCATCCGCTCCATGTAGGCCCGCGGGTGAGCGGGCTTGACGCGGCGCCGGACCGCGCCGGCCGGATCCGTGAGCTTGCCGTGGGCGCCCGCGCCGACGCCCAGGTAATCGCCGAAGCGCCAGTAGTTCAGGTTGTGCCGGCAGCGCAGGCCGGGACGGGCAAAAGCCGAGATTTCGTAACGTTCGTAACCGGCGTCGGCCAGCAGCGCGAGTCCGGCACGCTCGATCGCCAGCGCCTCCTCCTCCCCCGGCAGGTCGGGCGGCGGGCAGGCGAAGAAGCGGGTGTTCGGCTCCAGCGTGAGCTCGTACCAGGAAAGGTGTCCGGGATCGAGCGCTGCCGCCTGGCGGAGGTCGGCGAGTGCCGCGGCGACGGTCTGCCCGGGCAACGCGTACATGAGGTCGAGATTGATGGCCGCGAAGCCCGCCGCCTGCGCCTCCCGGAACGCGGCAACGGCTTCGGCGGCCCCGTGGATCCGGCCCAGGCGGCGCAGCGTGCCGTCGTCGAAGCTCTGCACGCCGAGCGACAGGCGGTTGACGCCGGCCGCGCGGTAATCGCGAAGCCGGCCGCGCTCGACGGTGCCCGGATTCGCCTCCATCGTGACCTCGGCGTCGGCCGTCACGGCGAGCCGCGCGCCGACGGCATCGAGCAATCTGCCGATCTGGCGCGCGGTGAAGAGGCTCGGGGTGCCCCCGCCCAGGAAGACGCTGACGACCGGCCGGCCCGCCGCCCGATCAGCTTCCTCGGCGAGATCGGCGACGAGCGCGTCCAGGTAGCGGTCGCGGTCCGCGCGCGGCCCCGCGGCGTGCGAGTTGAAATCGCAGTACGGGCACTTGCTCACGCACCACGGCAGGTGGACGTAGAGCGCGAGCGGCGGCGCGGCGCTCACGCGGTGCCCTCCGCCACGCACTGCTCGCGGAGCATGCCCGCGAGGCGGCGAAACGCCTGCCCGCGGTGGCTCTGCGCGTTCTTTTCGGCCTCGCCCATCTCCGCCGCCGTCCGGCCGCGCGCCGGGTCGAGGAACACCGGGTCGTAGCCGAAGCCGCCGTCCCCGCGCGGCGCCTCGGCGATCTGCCCGTCCCATCGGCCCTCGGCAACGAGCGGCGCGGAACCGGCAAGCGGCCGCACGAACACGGCGACGCAGCGAAAGCTCGCGCCGCGGCGGGCGGGCGGCACGCCTTCGAGCTCGCGGAGCAGCTTCGCCACGTTGGCGCGGTCGTCCGCTCCCGGCCCGGCGTAGCGCGCCGAGTGCACGCCCGGACGCCCGTCGAGCGCGTCGACGAGGAGGCCGGAGTCGTCCGCGATCGCCGGCAGCCCGGTCGCGGCGGCGGCGTGCCGCGCCTTGATCAGCGCGTTCTCGGCGAACGTGCTTCCCGTTTCGGCCGCCGCCGTGACGCCGAGCTCGTCCTGCGCCACGAGGCACAGGCCGAGCTCGGCGAGCAGCTCGCGGATCTCGGCGAGCTTGCCGCGGTTGCCGGTGGCGACGACCACGCGCATGGGAGATCAGCGGGAAGCGGCGAGCGCCTCGGACTGCGCGGCGACGATCTCGCCCACGCCCTGGCGCGCCAGCTCGAGCAGCGCATCCAGCTCGGCGCGCGTGAACGCGTGCCCTTCGGCCGTGCCCTGCAGCTCCACGAAATGGCCCGCCTCGTTCATCACGACGTTCATGTCCGTTTCGGCTTCGGCGTCCTCCGCGTAATCGAGGTCGAGCAGGGGCTGCCCGCGCCAGATGCCGACCGACACGGCGGCGATGTGTCCGTGCAGCGGGTAGGTACGCAGCACGCGCTCGTCGGTGAGCCGGCGCAGCGCGATCGAGAGCGCGACCCAGGCGCCGCTGATCGCCGCGGTGCGGGTACCGCCGTCGGCCTGCAGCACGTCGCAGTCGAGCGTGACGGTGCGCTCGCCGAGTGCCTCGAGGTCCGTGGCGGCGCGCAGGGAACGGCCGATCAGCCGCTGGATTTCCATCGTGCGCCCGCCCTGCCGGCCGCGCGCGGCCTCGCGCGCGGTGCGCTCGGTCGTGGCGCGCGGCAGCATACCGTATTCCGCGGTCACCCAGCCCCGGCCCGCGCCGCGCAGCCACGGCGGCACGCGGTTCTCGACGCTCGCCGTGCAGACGACGCAGGTATCGCCGAACTCGGCCAGCACGCTGCCCTCCGCGTGGCGCGTGAAGCCGGTGACGAAACGGACCGGCCGTAACTCGTCGAAGGCGCGGCCGCTCGGACGTTCCGGGGCGGTGCGCACCGTCAGGGCCCGACCCAGCGCAGCACGGTGGCGGTCGTGTTGTCGCTGTAGGGTGCGTTGCGGTGGAGGGCCTTGAGCGAGAGCGCTTTCAGCCCCTCCGCCAGTGCGCCGTTTGCGGCGCTCGAGAGCTCGCCGATCTCGGCGTCCTTCAGGCCGGACCACAGGCCGTCGCTGCAGGCGAGCAGCACGTCGCCGGCCTCGAGCCGCTTCCTGGCCGTGATGCTCATGTCGGGCACGGGAGCATCGCCGCCGATACAGCATTCGACGAAGTTGCGCATCGGGTGATCGAGTGCTTCCTCCTCGGTGATCGCGCCTTCCTGGATCAGGACCTCCACGTGGCTGTGATCGCGCGAGCGCGACAGCACGTGGCCGCCGCGCATGTGGTAGATGCGGCTGTCGCCGACGTGGCCCCACCAGGCGCCGCCCTCCTGGACGAGGCAGGCGGCGCAGGTCGCGCGCGGGCGGAAATCCACGTCGAGATTCAGGCCGATCCGCACGACCTCGTCGTGGGCGCGCGCGAGCGCCATGTAGAGAAAACCTTGCGGGTCGAAGACCGGCAGCTTCGCCGCCGTGAACATCTGCTCCACGACGTGCAGCCCGGTCTCGGCCGCGAGGGCCCCGTCGGAGTGCCCGCCCATGCCGTCGAAGACGAGCATCAGCGCCGCGTCGCGCGCGACGATGACGGCGGCGCGGTCCTGGTTGTCCTGGCGGTCGCCGAGGGCGGAGACCTTCGCGTACTCGATCTGCATCGGGTTAGAATAACGGGGCTCACCGAAGATCAAGAAGCGAAAACGCCGGGAGCTCGCGCGAAACAATTCCGGGCGGAAACCTCCGATGTTACACAGTATGACAGGCTTCGCGCGACACACGGCCGAGCTGGCGGACGGTGTCCTGACGTGCGAGCTGCGCAGCGTCAATCACCGCTGGCTGGACGTGCAGCTCCGGCTGGCCGACGAGCTGAAACCCGCCGAAGCCGAATTCCGCAAGCGCATCGGCGCCGTGCTCCGCCGCGGCAAGGTGGAATGCAGCATCGGGTTCCGGCGCTCCGCCGGGGTGCCGGCGCCCATCCGCCTGAACCAGGGCGTGCTCGACCAGCTGCACGCGAGCTTCGCCGCGCTGACCGCGACCTTCCCGAACCTGGCGGCGCCGGACCCGATCGACCTGCTGCGCTGGCCGGGCGTGATCGAGGAGCCGCGCGAGGACGAGCCGGCGGGCGAGCCGCTCGTCGAGGCGTCGCTGGCCGCGCTGGGCGCGGCGCTCACGGCGCTCACGGAGATGCGCGCCGCCGAGGGCGGGCGCATCGCGGCCATGCTCGAGGCCCGCTGTGCGGACATCCTGGCGATCGCGGAGCGGGTGCGCGCGCGCCTGCCGGAGGTGCTGGAGGCCGCGCGCGCCCGGCAGAAGGAGCGGCTCGACGCCCTGGACATCGCCGCGGACCCGGCGCGGCTCGCGCAGGAGCTCGCGCTCACGGCGCAGAAGCTCGACGTCGACGAGGAGCTCGACCGGCTGACGAGCCACGTGAGCGAGATCCGGAACGTGCTCGCCAGCACGGAGCCGGTAGGCAGGCGCCTCGATTTCCTGATGCAGGAGCTGAACCGCGAAGCCAACACGCTCGGCGCGAAGTCGGCGGACACGGAGACGACGCGCGCGGCCGTCGATCTCAAGGTGCTGATCGAGCAGATGCGCGAGCAGATCCAGAACGTGGAATAGCGACGTGGCCGCCCGCCTGTTCGTGATCGCCGCGCCCTCGGGCGCGGGCAAGACGTCGCTCGTCAGGGAGCTGGTCCGGCGCAACCCGGACCTGGTCTTCTCGATCTCCTACACGACGCGGCCGAAGCGGGCCACCGAGGAGGAAGGCCGCGATTATTTCTTCGTCGACGACGCCGAATTCGCGGAGCTCGAGGCCCGCGGCGAGCTGCTGGAGTCGGCCTGCGTGTTCGATCACCGCTACGGCACCAGCCGCACGCAGGTGGAGCGGCAGCTGGCGGAGGGGCGAAGCGTCATCCTGGAGATCGACTGGCAGGGCGCCCGCCAGGTGCGCCGCGCCCGCCCGGACAGCGTGTCGATCTTCATCCTGCCGCCGTCGGCGGACGAGCTGGCGCGGCGCCTCAAGGCGCGCGGCACCGATACTCCCGCCACCATCGAGCGGCGGCTGGCCGATGCGCTCGGCGACATGTCGCACTGGGAGGAGTTCGACTACTGCGTGGTGAACGACGACTTCGAGCGCGCCGTGCAGGCCCTGGCCGCCATCATCGCCGGCGACGGCCGCGACTGCCGCTGCGACGATCCCGCCCTGCGCCGCCGCATCGCCGAAATCGTCACCCCCTGACACCCCGCGCCGCACCCCCGAAGGAAGGCACGCCGCAGCTCCGTAGGAGCCCGCCACGCGGGCGACCGAACGGAGGCACCTTGTCTGCGATGGTGCCGTGCGTGAAGGATGCTGACGTGCGAGCGTGCCTTCGTTTGGCGTACGTGCCGTTCGGTCGCCCGCGTGGCGGGCTCCTACGGGTCGCGGCTCCGCCGGAGCCACCGCAGCCAAACGTGCGTGAACGATGCGATCCCCAAGTGTGCGGCCACGGAACGCAAAGTGCCTGCGTTCGGTCGCCCGCGTGGCGGGCTCCTACGGGGGCGTTTGGTCGCGTTCGGTTGCCCGCGTGGCGGGGAAAGGTGAACTTGGGGTAAACTGGCGGGTCTCATTTCCGCTCGGATTCACGGAGTACCCGGAGACATGGCCCGCATCACGGTCGAGGACTGCCTCGAGAACATCGACAACATTTTCGAGCTCGTGCTCGTGGCGTCGAAACGCGCGCGCCGCATCGCCCACGGTGCGGAGCCGTTTGTCGATGCGGAGAACGACAAGCCGACGGTCATCGCGCTCCGGGAGATCGCGGAAGGGGCCATCACGCCGGCGATCCTCGACGAGGTGGAGCAGCCGCCGGCGGAAGAGTTCCTCCAGCCGGAGGTCCCGGACGAGATCATCCCGATGCGGGGCATCTCGATCGGCGACTGATTCCGCGCGGCAGGAGGAACGGGCCGACGGGAACACCCACGGCAGGCGCGGCGCTACCCCCGGCGGGCGGGTATGATTGATCGGGGTATGATCGATCATGGACTACGCCGCCACTCTTCTCGGCAAGCTACCCGGCAGCACGGTACGGCGTGACCGCGGGCTCAGGCGTCTCATCGAGACGCTGGAGCCGCTCATGCCGCCTGAGCACATCGAACAGGTCCTGAAGGCCTACGAGTTCGGTGCCAGCGCGCACGAGGGCCAGAAGCGCCTTTCGGGCGAGCCCTATATCTCCCATCCCGTCGCCGTCGCGCAGATCCTTGCCGACATGCACATCGACGCCCCGACGATCGCGGCCGCGATCCTGCACGACGTGATCGAGGACACCCCCACGTCGATGGCGGAGCTGGAGCGGCAGTTCGGCCCCGAGGTCGCCGCTATCGTCGATGGGGTCAGCAAGCTCGACCAGATGCAGTTCGACAGCCGGGCGGAGGCGCAGGCGGAGAGCTTCCGCAAGATGATGCTCGCCATGATCGGCGACATCCGGGTGATCCTGGTCAAGCTCGCCGACCGCCTGCACAACATGCGCACCCTCGATGCCGTGCCGCGCGAGAAGCAGGCGCGGATCGCGCGCGAGACGATCGACATTTACGCGCCCATCGCGAACCGGCTCGGCATCAACCACATGAAGGTGGTGCTGGAGGACCTGGGCTTCCGCCACCTGTATCCGTTCCGCTACCGCGTGCTGGAGAAGGCGGTCCGGCGCAGCAAGGGCTCGCAGCGCCAGATCGTGAAACGCATCTCGGAGCGCTTCGAGCGCGCGATGCAGGAGGCGGGCATTCGCGGCGAGGTGGTCGGGCGCGAGAAGCACCTGTACAGCATCTACAAGAAGATGGCGGAGAAGAAGAAGGCGCTCTCCGAGGTGGCCGACGTCTACGGCTTCCGCATCATCGTGGACGACGTGGATACCTGCTATCGGATGCTCGGCATCGTGCACGGGCTGTACAAGCCGATGCCGGGACGCTTCAAGGATTACGTGGCGATCCCGCGCATCAACGGTTACCAGTCGCTGCACACGACCCTGTTCGGGCCGAAGGGCCTGCCGCTGGAGGTGCAGATCCGCACGACGGAGATGGACAAGGTCGCGGAATCCGGGGTCGCCGCGCACTGGCAGTACAAGGCCGTCGACAAGAAGACGGCGCCGACCCCGCAGCGCCGCGCGCGCGAATGGCTGGCGCATCTCATGGAGATCCAGGAATCCGGCAGCTCCGAGGAGTTCCTGGAGAGCGTGAAGGTCGACCTGTACCCGGACAAGATCTACGTGTTCACGCCGCAGGGCGACATCCTGCCGCTGCCGAAGGGTGCGACGGCCGTGGATTTCGCGTACGCGGTGCACACCGACGTCGGCAATCGCTGCGTCGCGGCCAAGGTCGACCGGCAGCTGGTGCCGCTCAGGACCCAGCTGCAGAGCGGGCAGGCGGTGGAGATCATCACGGCACGCGGCGCGAAGCCGAACCCGAACTGGCTCACGTTCGTGCACACGGCGAAAGCGCGCTCGGCGATTCGCCAGTACATGAAGCAGATGCGCAGCAGCGAATCCGTCGATCTCGGCAAGCGGCTGCTGGATCGCGCGCTGAAGGACCTGGGCTCGTCGCTGCGCAAGGTGGGCAAGGTGCGCCTGCGCGAGGCGCTGGCGGAGCTCGGCCTGTCCGAGCCCAACGAGCTGTACGCGCAGCTGGGCCTCGGCGAGCGGCTCGCGCCGCTCACGGCGCGGCTCCTGCTGCGCGTCGGCCCGGAGGAGGGCGGGCAGGCGCCGACGGAGGCAAACCTCGTGATCACCGGCACGGAAGGCGTGGTGGTGAGCTACGCGAAGTGCTGCCACCCGATCCCGGGCGACGACGTGATGGGGTATTTGAGCTCCGGGCGCGGCATCGTGATCCACCGCATCGCCTGCGGCAACCTGCGCAACTTCCGCAAGCAGCCGGAGAAGTGGATCACGGTGGGCTGGGAGCAGGACATCCAGCGCGATTTCTCGACCCAGATCCTGGTCGACACCGCGAATCGCACGGGCGTGCTCGCGGCGGTGGCCGCCACGATCGCGGACACGGGCTCGAACATCGAGCAGGTGTCGGTGCTCGACCGCCAGGACGACTGCTCGGTGCTGCGGCTGCTGCTGCAGGTGAAGGACCGCAATCACCTCGCGCGCATCATGAGCAACATCCGCAAGATGCCGAACGTGATCCGCGTCTCCCGCGACTGCGCCTGATGAACCGCCACCCGCGCCGCGAGCGTGCTCGAACGCTTCTTCGCCTCTCGTGGCTGCCAGCGCCGAACGCAAACCCGTTACCAAGCACATCATTCATGAACGGCACGGACCGCAAACAGGCGGCGCCGTGGCCGGGGGAGTCCCTCTCGGCGGCGTGCGAGGCAAGGATGCCGAGCCCGCAGGCCCACAGGGACGTGCTCGTGGCCGGCGCCGAGAGGGACTCCCCCGGTCGCGGCGCCGCCCCGCCACTGAAGCCGAACGTTCATGAATGATGCGCGACCCACTCGAGCTACGGTCCTCAGGAGAGTACGTTGAAGAAGGAACGAATCCACACCGAAAACGCCCCCGCCGCGATCGGCACCTACTCGCAGGCGATCCGCACCGGCAACCTGGTATTCCTTTCCGGCCAGATCCCCCTCGACCCCGCCACCGGCGCGCTCGTGGCCGGCGATTTCGAGGCACGCGCCCGCCGCGTGTTCGACAACCTGAAGGCCGTGGCCGAAGCGGCGGGCGGGTCGCTGGACGACGTGGTCAAGCTTTCGATCTTCCTCACGGATCTCGCCAACTTCGCGACCGTGAACAGCGTGATGGCCGGGTATTTCACGGAGCCGTACCCGGCGCGCGCGGCGATCGGCGTCGCGAGCCTGCCGAAAGGGGCGGACATCGAGGCCGAGGCGGTGCTGGCCGTTTGAGGGCGCGGATGCCGTGGCGCGCTCGCCCGCTTTCGCCGATGCCTCCGACGGCGGCGACCTGACCTCGCTGCCCGGCGTCGGGCCGGCGGTGGCCGCGAAGCTCGCGCGGCTCGGCGTCGAGCGGACCGAGGATTTGCTGTTTTTGCTGCCGCTGCGATACGAGGATCGCACGCGGCTCGCGAAGCTCGGCGAGCTGCGCGCCGGCATGCGCTGCCTCGCGAGCGGCGAGGTGCTGCTCGCGGAGGTCGTGTACCGCGGCCGTCGCAGCCTGCTGGTGCGCATCGGCGACGGCACCGGGCAGCTCACGCTGCGTTTTTTTCATTTCTCGGGCCGGCAGAAAGCCGCATTCCGCACGGGCGCGACGGTGACCTGCTATGGCGACGTGCGAACCGGGCCGCTCGGGCTGGAGATGGTGCACCCGGAGTATCGCGTGCTCGCGGCGGGCGGCCGCCCGGCGGTCGGTGACGCGCTGACGCCGGTGTATCCGGCGACGGAGGGCCTCACGCAGGCGCGCCTGCGCACGCTGGTGTCGTTCGCCCTCGAGCGCATGCAGTCCGCGCCGCCGCGCGAGCTGCTGCCGGCCGAGGTACGCGAGAAATACCGCATGCCGACGCTCGCGGCGGCGCTGGAATACCTGCACCGGCCGCCGCCGGATGCCGATCTCGCGGCGCTGGCGGACGGGCACCACCCGTGCCGCCTGCGCCTGTCGTTCGAGGAGCTGATCGCGCACTACCTCTGCCTGAAGCGGCTGCGCGAGCGCGCGGCCAGCGAGCGGGCGGCCGCGCTGACCGGCGGCGAGGACGCGGTGCGGGCTTTCGTCGACGCGCTGCCGTTCGGGCTCACGCGCGCGCAGGCTCGTGTCGTCGGCGAGATCACGGCGGATCTCGCCCACCCGCGGCCGATGATGCGGCTGGTGCAGGGGGACGTCGGCTCGGGCAAGACGGTGGTGGCGGCGGTCGCTTGCCTGACGGCGATGGCCGCGGGCCGGCAGGCCGCGGTCATGGCGCCGACCGAGCTGCTCGCGGAGCAGCACCTGCACAACTTCTCGCAGTGGCTGCGCGGACAGCCGTTCGAGGTCGCGTGGCTCGCGGGCAGCGTGCGCGCCGCGGGCCGCCGGGCCACGCTCGCGGCGCTCGCCGACGGCCGCGCGCAGCTGGCCATCGGTACGCACGCGCTGTTCCAGGAAGGAGTCGCTTTCCGCGACCTCGCGCTGGTGGTGATCGACGAGCAGCATCGTTTCGGGGTGCACCAGCGGATGGCGCTGCGCGACAAGGGGGCGAACGATGCGCTGGTTCCGCACCAGCTCGTGATGACGGCGACGCCGATCCCGCGCACGCTGGCCATGGCGGCGTACGCCGATCTCGACGTCTCGGTGATCGACGAGCTGCCGCCGGGGCGGCGCCCGGTGCAGACGGTCGCGATGCCGGAGAGCCGGCGCGCGGAGGTGGTCGCGCGGGTGCGCGCGGCCTGCGAGGCCGGCCAGCAGGCGTACTGGGTGTGTCCCCTGATCGAGGAATCGGAGGCGCTGGACAGCCGCGCCGCCGAGGCGAGCTTCGAGATGCTGCGTGAGGAGTTGCCCGGTCTTGCCGTCGGCCTGGTGCACGGCCGCATGGCCGCGCGCGACAAGGAGCGCGTCATGCGCGCGTTCAAGGACGGCGAGATGGCCGTGCTGGTCGCCACGACGGTCATCGAGGTGGGCGTCGACGTGCCGAACGCGAGCCTCATGATCATCGAGAATGCGGAACGCATGGGTCTTTCGCAGCTGCACCAGCTGCGCGGCCGGGTCGGCCGGGGTGCCGCGCAGAGCCACTGCGTGCTGCTGTACCGCCCGCCGCTCGGCGAGATGGCGAAGAGCCGCCTCGCGGTGCTGCGCGAGACCAACGACGGTTTCGCGGTCGCGGAGCGCGATCTCGAGCTGCGCGGGCCGGGCGAGCTCCTCGGCACGCGCCAGACCGGGCTGCCGCAGTACCGGATCGCGGATCTCGTGCGCGACGCGCACCTCATGCCGGCGGTGCAGCGCGCGGCGGAGCTGCTGCGGGCCCGCGCGCCCGCCGACGCCGAGGCGCTGGTGCGCCGCTGGGTGGGCGATTCGGCCCGCTTCGGCAAGGTCTGATAAATTTCCCCGATACGTGGCCTCGCGTGCGAGGCTGGAGCCACGACTCGCGGTCGCGCATCATTCATGCACGGCTCCTCAACGCGACCTGCCGCAAACGTTCATGAATGATGCGCGGCTCGGGGACGAGAATCAGGGCAATGGCTAGAAACGCGGCGCAGCTGAGAACCCGTCCCGGTATCGGGACGCAGCTGAAGAACTACGTCGAGCTGATGCGCCTCGATCGCCCGATCGGCATCTGGCTGCTCCTGTGGCCGACGCTCTGGGCGCTGTGGCTGGCAGGCGAGGGTCGCCCCGACGGCGGGCTGTTCCTCGTGTTCGTCACCGGCGTCGTGGTGATGCGCTCCGCGGGCTGCGTGCTGAACGACCTGGTGGACCGCGGGATCGACCCTTACGTCGAGCGCACGCGGGGGCGGCCGCTCGCGACGGGCGCCGTCGCTCCGTCGGAGGCGCTGACCCTGTTCGTCGCGCTGTCGCTGATCGCGGTGGGGCTGGCGGCCATGCTGAACCGGCCGGCGCAGCTGCTGGCGGTCGTGGCGGCCGGGCTCACGGTGCTGTACCCGTTCGTGAAGCGGGTGCTGTCGATTCCGCAGCTCGTGCTGGGCGCGGCATTCGGCTGGGCGGTGCCGATGGCGTTCGCGGCGCAAACCGGCCAGACGGGGCAGCTCGCGTGGCTCACGTTCGCGGCGGCGCTGGTGTGGGCGGTGATCTACGACACGTTCTACGCGATGGTGGATCGCGACGACGATCGGCGCATCGGCGTCAAGTCGACGGCGATCCTGTTCGGCGAAGCCGACCTGTTCGTGGTCGGCGGCCTGCAGGTGCTGATGCTGTTCGCGCTGTTCCTGATGGGGCGCATGGCAGAGCTCGGCGCCTGGTATTTCGGGGCCGTGGCGATCGCCGCGCTGCTCATGGTGTATCACCTGTGGCTCGCGCGCGAGCGGCGGCCGGAAGGCTGCTTCCGGGCCTTCCTGCACAACCACTACATCGGTCTCACGGTATTCGCCGGGATCCTGCTCGACTACACCTTCCGCGCGCCCGGCTGAGCGGCCCGCGCCACCGTCAGCACGCCGACGTCGTCCGCCCCGGCGGCGAGCAGCGCCCGGGCGAGCTGCCGGCAGGTCTCGCCGGTCGTCATGACGTCGTCGACGATGAGCGGATGCCGGCCATCGAGCCTCGCCGTGACGGCGAACGCGCGCGCGAGGTTCCGGCGGCGCTCGCTCGCGGGCAGCCCGCTCTGCGGCCGCGTGCGCCGCACCCGCCGCGCCGTGGCGAGCACCGGCAGGTCGAGCGCGCGGCCGAGCGGCTTCGCGAGCTCGTAAGCCTGGTTGAAGCCGCGCAACGCGTGGCGCAGCGGATGCAGCGGCACGGGCACGAGCGCGTCGGCGTCGGGGAACGCCGCGCGCGCCACCGGCAGCAGCAGGGCGGCAAAGGCGGGCGCGTAGTGCAGGCGGCGGTGGAATTTCAGGGCCTTGAGCGCGGCGTCCACCGGGAAGCCGTAGTGGAACACGGCGCGCGCCGCATGAAACGGCGGGGCGCGCCGCTGGCACGCGCCGCAGGTCGCTCCCGGCGGCAGCGCGGACGGCAGCGGCTCCGCGCAGCGCGGGCACGCGAGATGCAGGCGCGGCAGGTCGGCACGGCATCCGGTGCACACGAAACCGTCTGCCACGCCCGTGCCGCAGAACGCGCACTGGCCGGGGAAGGCGGCCGCAACCAGCGCGCGCAGCGCGGCGCTCGCGAGTCGACGCGTCGGCATCCCGGCAGCGTGCCACGCGCGCGCGCGGCGGCACGCCGGCGAAATCGCGCGGAATCGCCCGATTTGCCACGCGTGGCGCGATTTGCCCTGGCGCGCCCCGGGCGCCGAGAATGCCGGGCACGACGCGCCCCCGACACCAACCGTCCATGACACCGCAGCCGGACAAGAAACCGCTTTTCGACGAGCGCAGCGTGCAGCGCCGCTTCGATCGCGCGGCGGCGCACTTCGACGACGCGGATTTCGTGCACCGGCATGCCGCGGCCGGGCTGTTCGAGCGCCTCGCGCCCATGCGGCTCGCGCCGGCACTCGTCATCGACGTCGGTGCGGCCACGGGCGGCACCAGCCGCGAGCTCGCGCGGCGCTACCGGAAGGCCCGCGTCCTGAGCCTCGATGTGTCGCGCGCGATGCTCGCGCGGGCCCGCTCGCGGCACTCGCGCTTCGCACGCATTCGCGAGATCCAGGCAGAGCCGATGCGCCTGCCCCTCGCCGAGGGCTCGGTCGATCTCGTGTTCACGAACCTGTACCTGCCGTGGAGCGGCGATCCGCCGCGCTTTTTCGGCGAGGTGCGCCGCGTGCTGCGCAAGGAGGGGCTGTTCGCGTTCTCCACGCTCGGCCCCGACAGCCTGCGCGAGCTGCGCGAGGCCTGGGACGCGGCCGGCGGCGGCGCCCATGTGAACCCCTTCCCCGACATGCACGACGTCGGCGACGCGATGCTGCACGCGGGCCTCGGCGACCCCGTGCTCGACGTCGAGCGGCTGTCCGTGCACTGGGCCGACAGCGGAGCGCTGTTTCGCGACCTGACCGCGGCCGGTGCCCGCAACAGCCTCGCAGAGCGGCGCGCCAGCCTCACGGGCAAGCAGCGCTTTGCGGCGATGCGCGAGCGGCTCGAGGCACGCCTCGCCGCCGCCGCGGCGTCGTTCGAAATCGTTTTCGGCCACGCGTGGGGCACCGGACCGCTTCCGGCGCGCCGGGAATACCGGTTCGAGATCCCCGCCGCCGGACGCCGCCCGCAGCGTTGAGAACCGTTCACGATGCGCTCCGTAAATGCATGATCGCGATAGTTTCGAGCGAATCGACGACGCGGGGCGCGGTTTGCATGGAATGGTTCTATTCAGTACACTTCGCTCGCTTTTGACCGGCGTGCGCCATCAGGGCCGCGAACCCGGAGCCTGCATGCAGGCAGGGATGTCGAGCCGCCATGGGCGCAACTCGTGTTTTGGTCAGCGGCATTCCGATTCGAAACCCTGAAACGCCACGATGTTCGGCCGGGAGACGAATTCCGCGGCTGATTCAGCACGCCCGGGCAAGAAGCGGCAGGTGAGCTGTGCTCATGATTGTTGGTGACCGGTGTCGCGGAGCCTCGGGGAGAGGCCCCCACGGATCGACGACGGCCCGCAGGGTAAGAAATCGATGACACGAAAACTGTTGCTGGGTCTGCCGCTCTCGCTGGTAGCCGGTACCGCGTCCGCGGACTGGGCTGTCAACATGCCCAGGGGCATCTCCGAGATGAGCGAGCAGACCTACCGCCTGCACATGAACGTGTTCTGGTGGTGCGTGGCGATCGGCATCGTCGTGTTCGGCGTGATGATCTACACGATGTTCAAGCATCGCCGGTCGCGCGGGCACCAGGCGGCGCAGTTCCACCACAACACCAAGGTGGAGGTGGTCTGGACCGCGATACCGGTCCTCATCCTCCTGATCATGGCCGTGCCCGCGGCGGAAACCCTGGTCGAGCTCGAATACAACCAGAACCCCGACCTGACCCTGGTCGTCACCGGTTACCAGTGGCGCTGGCACTACGAGTATCCCGACCAGGAAGTCTCGTTCTTCAGCAGCCTCGCGACCAGGAGCCAGCAGGCGCGCTGGAAAAACTCGGGTGTCGATCCGTACACGGTCGACAATTACCTGCTGGAAGTGGACAACCCGGTGGTCGTGCCGAAAGGCGCCAAGGTTCGCGTCCTGATCACCTCGAAGGACGTGATCCATGCCTGGTGGGTGCCGGCGCTCGCGATCAAGAAGGACGCCATTCCCGGATTCATGAACGCCGTCTGGTTCCGCGCCGAGGAAACCGGCACGTATCGCGGACAATGCGCGGAGCTCTGCGGCATGGACCACGGCTACATGCCGATCGTGGTGGAGGTCGTGGAGCCCGAGGCTTTCCAGGCCTGGGTGGAAGCGCAGAAGGGCGGCGCGCAGCCGGTCGCGGCCGCCGGCGCGGGAGCGCGCGAAGCGCGCAACGACACTGCCGTAGGAGCGCGCATCGCGCGCGAGCAAACCGCCGGAGAGTAAGCAAGAGATGACCACTGCTGTGGCAGACGCCCACGCCGCCGCCCACGCCGGCGAGCACCATGGGCCGCAGAAAGGCTGGCGCCGCTGGGTGTTCGCGACGAATCACAAGGACATCGGGACCATGTACCTGGTGTTCAGCCTCACCATGTTCTTCGTCGGCGGGACACTCGCCCTCGTCATCCGCACGGAGCTGTTCCAGCCCGGCCTGCAGTTCGTCAACCCGGCGTTCTTCAACCAGCTGACGACCATGCACGCGCTGATCATGATCTTCGGCGCCGTGATGCCGTCGATGGTCGGGCTCGCGAACTGGATGGTGCCGCTGCAGATCGGCGCGCCGGACATGGCGCTGCCGCGCATGAACAACTGGTCGTTCTGGATCCTGCCGTTCGCCTTCACCCTGCTGCTGGCCACGTTCTTCGTGCCCGGCGGCGCGCCGGCCGGCGGCTGGACCATGTACCCGCCGCTGATGCTGCAGGGCGGCGCCAACG
>CAZBGV010000073.1:0-18311 GCA_964491485.1 uncultured Woeseiaceae bacterium
GATGCTTGAGTGGTGGCCAGGGGCGGAATCGAACCACCGACACGCGGATTTTCAGCCTAGGGCACGCGACCCCGATTTGCCTACGCTAGCCTACGCTAGCCCGCACCAATGCTAGTAAATGCCTGATCCGATTGTTCTTTTTTGCTCCCCGCCCCTTTGCTTGCCTACGCGGCCTTCGTACACTGCATCCCTGTAACGCAACTATAACCGGGGAGGCTCCCAGTGAAGAGCAGAGGTGCACTCAGCAACGCGCAAATAGAGGCATTCAAAGGCGGCGCCAGATACGAGTCGGGCAAGAACAAAGGGCTGGTAAAGCCACAGGACTTCCTCTGGTGCTCGGAAGCGGCAGGGTTCGGAATCCGCTTGGGCATGAAAAGCGGAACGCGGACCTACATCCTTCAGTATCGCGTCAAGGGAAGCGACCGCGACAAAGTCATCACGATCGGTCGCCATGGTGAGCCGTTGCTCGTCAATGGCAAGGTCGTGCCGTTGGAGGTCAATCGGGCGCGAGCCAAAGCGCTGGAGCTGAAAGCGAAGATGCGTCTTGGCATTGATCCGGTCGAGGAGGAAAGGCAGAAACGAGAAGAAGCCGCAAGGCAGTCAGAAACCGAGAAAGCATACGCCACCACGCTTCGGGAGGTGCTGGAGCATTACCTGATACACCATCGGACGAAGCACGGTCCGCTCCGGCCCAAGACGCAGGCCGACTACCGCTACCACTGCGAGAAGAACCTGACGGATTGGCTGGATGAACCTGTGGCCACAATTACTCGGGATAAATGCCTTGCCAAGTTCACTGAGATAACGGAGCGCGGCGCACCCATTCAAGCCAACTTGTGCATGGACTACTTACGAGCGCTTCTAAATCATGCACGAGAAATGCACGCGACTGACGACGGCAATTATCCAATTCTTGCGGTCAATCCCGTTTCGCGTCTCTACAAGCTGCGCAGGAAGAATCCGGAGAAGGCACGCGACACGAGAATACCGCTCAACAAGGTTGGCGCGGTCTGGCTAGAACTACAGAGGCGTCGTGCCGAGGCTCGCACCATCGATAACCGCACGGCTGTCGATTGGGCGTGCTTCATCCTGCTGACCGGGACTCGCTTGACGGAGTCGGCCTCGCTGAAATGGCCAGACGTGGACCTCGATGCGAGGACGATCAGGCTCCGTGGCGACATCGTGAAGAACTGGAACGGCGTGACACTGCCCATGAGCACCGTGCTGCACGACATACTGGCCGCGCGCAAGTCACCGCCAGCGGAAAACGAGAAGGCCGCTCGTCGCCGCCGCGTGCAGCGTGCGTCGGAATACGTGTTCGCATCCTACGGGCAAAAGACGCCTCATATCACCAGTGCGCCCGCGACCTTCAAAGCAATGTCAAAGATCGCCGGCATGCCGATCAGCCGTCACGATTGCCGCCGGACGTTCGAGGACATCGCGACCGAATGCAAGATAGACAGTGACCAACGACGGCTCCTGATTAACCATATCAGCGGCGATGTTCACGCGATGCACTACGCGAACAACAGAGCCGCGCTAGCGGGCGCAGTCGAAGCCATAGCCACATGGGTAACGACGCAGGCCAAAATCGCAGCAGGTGCCAACGTGGTGCCGCTGCCGGGAACGTCTCGTTTGAAAACGGGCTAGACCGACAAAATTTATACTTGCAATGCTCACGCGTGCCCGTGCTAACCTACCCGCACTCGCAGCCAACCGCCCCACTCCTGAGCGGTCGAAATAGAGTTCTCTCCGAGGCTCCGGCGGTTTCAACGAAACAGCCAGGAGCACGCGACCGGAGAGGATTCAGTGAACGCACAAGCTGCCCCTATCGAAGAAGGTTTCATCAACCGCAACGAAGCTGCGAAGCTGCTCGGTGTCAGCCCCCGCACGCTTACGAGCTGGCGCTACCGCCGCGACGACGGCGGTCCTCCTAGCTATCGGATTGAGTCGAACGTCTACCTGTACAAGGCCTCGGAACTGCTCGCGTGGATGGAGCAGTTCAAGGTCACGAACGGTGTGAGAGTCGCTCCTCCGAAGCCGGGCCAACAGCCTCGTCCTTGGGAATAGCGGACCGAAGGTCCGCACGTGCGCTCAATGCGTTCGCGGGCTGCGCCCGCGCGTGCGCGACCGCAAGAGTCCCGTGCGAGCAACGTCACCAGATCCGATCAAAAAAAGAGGCAGTCGATCCGCCAAAACCGCTGCCTCTCGAGGTACTGCAAATGAAGTGCGATTACATACTACGACGACCATTTTTCCTCTCACAACTGGATTTGCTAGCGGCGTACGGTCGGCCGCTCCGCCGCCAATACCGTAACGGCGATCCCGACTCGATCAGCGGCTATACGGCAGCACAGCGGCCCGTAGGTGCGGGAGGTGCCCTGTGACTACTGCTAGCGAGCTTCAATGGCCTCCGGGGTTCGCAGAAGCGATTGCGAAGTACCTGTACCACGCGGCGCCACGTCCGAACCGCGAGGCTGCCATTGCGGGAATGCTTGGTCTGCTCGCTGGCATCAACGGGCGGGCATATACCGTGTCGGAACCCAAGATGGGCTTGAACCTGATGGTCGCTCTCGTGATGGCAAGCGCCATCGGCAAAGAGTCCATGCACCGGATTACCTACCTTCACGCCCGCGCGTGCGAACAGTACGACTGGCTGACCAGCTCCAGGGAGCATCGGGACATCGCGCGCAGCTTCGTTTTGAATACCGATGCGGCCAGCGCCCCCGGCATGATTAGGAGGCTGGTCATGTCCCCGGGTTACGTGAACATCATTGGTGAACTCGGTAAACTCATTGACGGAATGTGCAATGCGGGATTGCTGTCCCCGCTGCACAATCTCAAAACGCTGATCCTGAACCTCTCCGACAAGTCGGGACCCGATTCTGTAATCAACGGCCTTGACTACAGCGACACGACCAAGAACGTGCCTCCAATCATCGGCCCTGCCTACTCGATTGTAGGTGAGTCAACGCCAGACACCTTTTACGGCGCGTTGACTACGAGCACAGCCGAGGACGGGTTCTTGTCACGCTGGACCGTGATTGAGCGCCAGTCACTGGTTCGGCCTCCGCGAAATAAGAACCCGATTGTCGAACCGAGCGCCGAGTTGCTGACAGGGATCGTGTGGATGCTCAACCATGCCGTACAAGCACGGCTTGCGCGTAAGCGTTCACACATTCCATGTGACGTGGAGGCTGAAAGCCTGCTCAACGAGTTCGACGCGGAATGCGACGACGAGATCAATAAGACCCGTGACAGCGCCCTGCGAGCAGCGTGGAATAGGTCATTCGTAAAGGTCTATCGCATTGCGGGTAACCTTGCGGCCGCCGATTTCTGCGGGTGGCAGTCGTGGTGGGCGCATGGTCACATTCAGTTGAACGTGCCACCCCTTGAAATTCACAAAGAGCACGTGGAGTGGGCCATCAACCTGGAGCGACGCAATATCGCGGCGCTGGTCACACGCATTAAGACTGGTGGCATCGGTGATGGCGACGACGCCCGCCGGGATAAGGTGGAAGCACTCCTGTTCGAGTACATGACGGAAGAACTGCCGAACTCGTGGCAGTACATCAGGGAGCTTAAGGAGAAGCAACTTGTCCCCTATACGTGGCTGCAAAAGCGAACGCAGAAGGTCGCGGCGTTTGAGAAGCACCGAATGGGCGCCACAGCCGCTCTCAATTACACGATCCGCTCATTAGTCGATACTGGAATTCTCGCGGAGTGTGAAAAAGCGAAGATTGCCGAGGAATTCCACTTCAACGGCAAGTGCTACCGCATCCAGACCCTTCCCGGTTACGTTGAGCCGCCCCCTATTCAAGACTGGCTAGGCCGAGTGTCGTCGGCCATCCAAAGCCAGAAGTGACCGAGAATTTGGCAATACTGCGGTATTCTCGCTCGTCCTCGATGCATCGGCTCGCTGCCTACAAGCAAACGGAATGACCTACCTTTGCCGCAATACTTGTATTCTGCGGTATTGCCCTGATGAATACCGCGGCAAATGATTGTTGTGCTTACAGTTATTACATATATTTACAGTAAAAGTATTGCAGTATTGCTCAGGGGTTCAAAGTCGCTTTCATAGGTTTATATAGAAAAAGAAACTTGTCGTAGGGGTAGGCTTTACCCGGTTTATGGCTTGCCCCGAGAATACTGCAATACCGCAATACTGCACGTCAGTTCGCACCGAACAGCGGACGCCTGCTCCGTCGCTTCACGCATTCCAACTCCCGCCCTTTGCCTGTGACAGTTCGCCGCTGCTGTGCATGTACCGGTCGCTGCGAGCCGTATAAGAGCTGACCCCGTTGACGGTACGTATCATCTGAACTAAAGTCCTTGCTACCCATTCGCCAGTTCCTTCGCGAACCGGAAACAGTCTGCATGAGCAGACAGGCGGAAAAGAGCTTGAGTGATAACAGCTCACCCGCCGATCTTCCATCAGTTCGTCGTACCGGGTGAGCTCCTAACCGGAGAACCTGAGATGGCGAAATGTATGCATCCCAATATGTCGGTCTGCGACATGGTGGACTCCTTCATCTTCATAATGAAGGGCTCCCGTGTGATCAACCGACACGCTACTGACTGGGGCGACATATCCTACTTCCCACCGCAGTTCTATAAGGACCGCGTCTACACGCTCGCGGAGATGAAGCGGCTGTTTGCCCACCGCGTCCATAAGTCGAAATGGAAGGCGACGGACCCGTTTCAAGATTGGCTGAATCACCCTAGGCGTCTGACTGCTGTGACTCTTCACGAAGCGATGGCGCTGGCCGACAGAATTGCGCGCGGCCTAATTTCCCCGATCATTGACGTAGATGCGATTATGCGGAATAGCCCGCGAAGCCTTGCGTTCGTAGAAATGGAGGCTCGTCAAGGTAGGTTGCCATCGTGGGCAACCAAAGTAGAACAGGCCAAGCACGAGCAGCCTACCGACCATCCGAACATACAGGCAGCGTAGCCACAGACAGGCTGCAAACGAGCAGCCGCCGCCACCTAGGTACCGGCGGCGGCTGTCTCACCCTACACCACGAATACGGAGCCACAAAAAAGCCCCGCACGGGGCGGGGCTCGATGCTCGGCTATCTGCTGCAGCTATTTGGCGCGACTGGTGATGCCGTTGAAGCGCCTCCAGGCGTAAAGCTCCTGAGAGGCGTTTGAGACGTTCCAGTCCTTTTGCTCGGCGACCGCGCGCACATCCGCAAGCGTGGCGTCCCGGTGCTTATCAAGCCAGTCCCACACAGCAGCGCACTTGCCGCCAGCTTTCGGACGACCCTTAGCGCTTGCGTCCGTGACGTTGCCGGCGCGCTTCCCCTTTGCCGGTGTGGCCACAGCCTCCACCTTTGCCGCTGCGGATTCCTCCTGTTGATCGAACTCGCGAGCGGCGTCCTCGTCACCGTGCCCGCGCAGCGCTTCTCTCATCTGCTCGACTGTCATCTTTGAGTACCCCTTGATGCCGTACTCGCGGCAAGCCGCCCGGAGCTGCACCTTGTTCATCTGCGGTTCCTTGTTGCTCATCGTGGTTCTCCTGTGCATGCGTTTTGAAGGAGCCGCAACGTAGGACAGGTCGGAGAAGTGATGCAACGACGATGTTGACAAAGTGGGCGGCTAACGCCGATTTCACAGAATGGCGGAGTTCAACTCTGCAACTCATGAACCGCACGAGCTTGTTTTGCTTTTGTTTTCGTTTGCGGACTATTTGCTTGTCTCGTAGCTTATAGCGCTACACGAGCCCTAACCCGTTTTCACTCCGAGGTTTACTACTATGCCAATCGAAATTGATACGGCGGTAACTCCGTCGTTGCATCCCGCCAACGTCGAGTCGATATCTGGATATGACGCGGAGACGGCACCCGCTGTCGTGGAGGTGCTCGGATGCTTCCGTATCGCGTATGACGCGCTCTCCGACGTGCACGCGGCGAGAAAAGCCGCCGCGTCGAATCCGGTGCTCACGGATGCGGCCCGCCTGCTTCAGGTGGCGGACTTCGCCGACAAACATCAGAACACGGTAACGCGCAAGTTCGACGCGGCGCGGGCCAACTTGGTCAAGGCGATCACCGCGCTTGATGCTAGCCTCAATGAGCCATTAAAGCTCCGTGCTGAAAGGCCGAGCATCGCTGCCGAGGTAAGAGCGCACGTGAAAGCGCTGACCAGCGAGCAGCGCGAGGCGTGGTTCAACGAGCGCCAGCGCGCGGGGGACATGGAAAGTTTGGAGATGGTTCTGGGAGTCCCCGGCGGCTACCTGTCCGGGATGAGCGACGACGAGCGCGCTATCCGAACCCGCATGTACCACGAGATGAGACAGCCGATAGTGGCGAAGCGCTTGAAGGTGATGGGCGCGGCACTGGAGATGCTCGAAACTCGCGGCCCGCTCTTGTTCAAGGAGATGGAGAAGGCTGTCGGGGCCAGTAGCCGTAAGGTGGCAGCGTTGCGCAGCGCGAAGACGACCGCAGAGGCCGCGTTCATCCTAAAGGACAAGTCGGCGGCTTGATCCAAACCTGATTAGATCAAATGACGGACAACGTACAACCGCGCGCAGCGAAGCGCAGGGGCAACCCCGCGTGGTATCCCGGCATGGCGAATTCTCCCAATCCTTCGGGGAGGCCCAAAGGGATCATCGACAAGCGTATGAAGGTGACAAAGGCACTCATGGACGACGCGCCCAAGATCGCGCGTGTGGTCATCGACGCTGCGCTCGCGGGCGATCTGCAAGCGTGCAGCATCGTCTTGCAGCGCGTCGCGCCTCCCCTCAAAGCACGTACCGAAAAGGTGGCCTTCGAGTTCGACCCAGACGCCTCCATCACCGACCAAGCCCGTCAAATCCTGTCAGCCATCGCAGCCGGCGAGCTGGACCCCGACACGGGGAAGATGCTTTTGGACTGCCTGAGTACGGTCGAGGGGATACGCCAGGTTGAGGAACTGGAGGCGCGCATCCGGGAGCTTGAGGAAAGGTTCGCGGCATGAAAGATACCGACCACAGCAAGCTATTAGATGCCGTGTGCACCGACGGGTTCGACGTGGCGCTCGCTAAGAGCACAGCCGTAGACGCCGGGGCAGCGCGCCGCCGCATTATCGAAGGCCTGTTCGCCGTTGCAGATAGCAGTCCCTCGCAGACGGACCGGGTGACTGCTCTGTGCAAGCTGGCCGACATATTTCACATGACGGAGACCCGGTAATGTCCACTGACGAACACCTGCTGTTGCAGGACCTGCTCGACCTGCCGCAAGTCCAGTTCGACAAGCTCATCGAACTGGCCAAGCAGCTCAAGGCAGTGAGCGCGGAAGACCCCGATGCAGCTACGAGCCTCGACGAGCCTCCGCAAGCGGCTTGACAAGCTCGCGACGTCAGCGCGCGCCTGCCGCATAAGGGTACCCGGCGGCGTCATCCAGTGCGGGACAGAGGAGCTTGACGCCCGGAACGCGCGCCTGTTTGAGGCGCTAGCAGAGCTGCCTGATAACGAGCGGGGCGGATACCTGTTCGTCCCGGCCATCGTTTACGACCTGGACGAGTGGGAGGCGCGGGCCCTTGAAGCGCAGGAACAGCTCATGCGCGACACCGGGGAGTGGCTTGGCCCTCCGCCCCCTGTGGTCACCGGCAAGGACCCAGACGACGTCACGCACCTCTATAAGCCCAATCCGGCGCTGGTGAAGCCGTGAAGCACATATTCCGCGGCGACAACCTTATCGGTCACGCCATCAAGGAACCGGCACCTTGGCCACCGGACAACGGGGCGCGCCGTGAGCCCGTTATTGACCCGAACTTCAAACCCGTTCGCGTGATTCGTCAGGTCGGTCACGCGCGCTGCCTGAGGTGCACGCGCTGGTTCTTCAGTCGGGATGTTATCGGCGTGCGGATTTGTGACGCCTGCAAGTCGTATCTGAGCGAGTAAACCTCCTCGGAGCTTTCACCGGGGAGCGGAGCCATAGGAAACCGTTGCTTCGCCAAAAAATAAACGGAACCAGCGGCCAGCCGGAGCCAATTAGGATCTCCTATCCGGTGCGCAGCCGTACTCAGACGCCGCCACACGTGCTCCTCGTGCTGGCGGCGTTTGTTTGAACGGGCTGACACAGCGCTCCAATTTCCGCCGAGTGGCGCTGCGGTTCGTCGCCAAGCAACGGGTTAGGTGGGGGGCCACGCGGGGATCGTGCGGATTGGTGCTCCGTGTGGCCACAGCACGCGGCACAGGCCGAGATCGGCCCGCCGTCGCCCCTAAGATATGGCCCGAATTGTGGCCTACGTTCTGGTCCTAGGCTTCCGAGCCTGATCTAATGCCCCCTCAAAGAAGAGGGGGCTCGGATGGACGGCGCACGAATAGCCCGGCTGGTTGCAGCCGTAAAGGGCTTGACCGAAACACAGGTTGCATGGGTAGAGACTGTGATCGAGCAGTTCGGGAGACCATGTGACTATAAGCGTGCACCGAATTCCGATCTTGTCACTGATTGCGTGCTGCGCGATTTCGGTGACGCCCTCCGCATTCACCATTGCTTCTCAAGTGAGTCATTCTCGAAAGACAAATTTGAGTATGCGCTCGAACGAGTGCTCAAGAACTGCGGCATCGAAGCTAAGCTGGCAAGGCGTGGCAACCCCGGACACGACATCACCATTCGCGATCAACCCGTGTCGCTCAAGACTCAGGCTAACCGAGACATTCGGGACGACATCATCTGGATCTCCAAGTTCATGGAGCTCGGCAAGGGAGAGTGGGTGGATGCATCTCATCTCAGCGGCTTGCGGCAACGCTTTTTCGATCACATGAAGAGTTATGACCGAATCTTCACGTTGCGCAGACTCTCAATGGCCGGAAGGCGGTGGCGGTACGAACTGGTCGAGATACCGAAGGCGCTCCTGATGGAGGCGCAGAATGGCACCCTCGTAATGAAAGAGAAAAGCAAACAAAACCCGAAGCCTGGTTACTGCCACGTCACCAACGAGCTGGGCGGCACAAAGTTCGATCTTTACTTCGACGGCGGGACTGAGCGCAAGCTACAGATCAAGAATCTCGATAAAAGCTTGTGCATCGTCCACGCGACGTGGAGCTTCGAAGCAGGCTAAAGCGCCATACGGAGGTTGATGTTAGCTATACGCTCTCGCGCTAGAGCAGCGTACTCCGCTTTCAACTCAATGCCCACAAAACCGCGCCCGTGCTGGAGCGCAACCATGCCGGTGGTCCCCGACCCGAGGAAAGGATCAAGCACAACGCTGCCGGGAGTACTGCCAGCAAGAATGCACAGGCGGACAAGCTCCGGCGGAAATACCGCAAAATGAGCTCCGGTATACGGCTCGGTATTAATCGACCAAAGTGTCCTTCTGCTGCGCTCGCCGTTGCCGTCCTTTGTAGGTTCCTTTATCGCTTCCCAATCGTAGAAATAACGTTCATTTTTTGAGAACAGGAAGACATATTCATGCGAGCGGGTCGGACGGTCCTTCACTGACTCAGGCTGTCCGTTGGGCTTGTGCCAGATGATGTCCGTGCGCAGGTACCAGCCATCCGCCTGCAACGCGAATGCCAGCCTCCATGGCACGCCGATCAGGTCCTTGGGCTTTAGTCCTTCAGGCGTTGGAGCGCGATAATCCATGCCGCGAGCAATGTTCTTGGCATCGGTGTCTCGCCACGTGCGCCCGCCGCTTGTGTAGCTATCGCCGATGTTTAGCCACAGCGTGCCATCATCGCGCAACGTGCGCCGGACTTCGCGAAAGATGGCAACTAGGTCCGCGTAGTAAGCATCGACGGTCGTCTCGGCACCTATCTGTCCTTCAATGCCATAGTCGCGGAGCCCCCAATATGGCGGACTGGTGACACACATTTGAAAGGACTGATCTGGAATGTCTTTAAGGAGCTGGCGCGAGTCGCCAACCAAGATGTCCGAACTAAGGGTCATGCTCACCTGCTCTTGCTTGTTTTCGGTTTGCGAATTGTACGAAGGTCCGTGCGGGAGCACGACTTCCATAACCGCTGCATTCGCAGAGAAACGGGCGCTCCTGGCATTTCACTATAACGGGGGCGCTCCGGCGAGGTGGCGGCATCTCGCGCGGCTACGTAAGCGATTGTTAAGGAATGGCTAAATTGGTGGCCAGGGGCGGAATCGAACCACCGACACGCGGATTTTCAGTCCGCTGCTCTACCTACTGAGCTACCTGGCCGTCTTGTGAGGGCGTTGCTCGGGGCGGGATGGGGCCGCCTCGGAGATTGTGTCGCCCGCATGGCGGGCTCCTACGGGAGGAATCCGGGCCATCGAACGAGCGGGGTATTAGACCGGGCGGGTCCGGCGGCGTCAATATGGGCGGCGAATCCGGGCGGGAACCGCGCTGGGGCGGCGGCAAGCAGCCGCGGTCGCTATGCGGAACAGCGCAAGCAAGCCTAACAGTGCCAGCCACACCGGCGCCGAGGAACCGCCACCGCCCGAGCCGGAAGGGGCAGGTCCCGCTGCCGGCGTGGGCGTGCCCGCGCCCGCCTGCGCATCCGGCTTGACGCGGAATTCGGTGACCAGGCTGTCGTTTTCGGGATCCGCGTCGGCGTGGGCGGAGACCGTGGCCACGAGATCGGCCGCGCCGACCTCCGTCGCCACCATCTCGACCGTCACGACGCGGTTGCTGCCGGCCGGCACGTCGCCGATGGCGCAGCTCACCACGCCCGCGCCGTCGGTGCAGGCGCCCTGCGACGTGCTCACGGACGAGAACGACGCATTTGCCGGCAGCGTGATGTCCACGCTGACGCCGGTCGCCAGCGCGGTGCCGCCGTTGCCCACGTCGAAGCGCGCCGTCACGCGCGTGCCGGGCGCGGCCTCCGCGAGAGCGTCGCGCAGCCCGATCACCGCGTCCACCGTGGGCACCGGTGCCACGCAATAGGCGCCGCGCACTTTCGGCTGCATCTGGCTCAGGCTGCAGGAGGAGAACTGGTCGGTGCCGGTGATCGTCGGCGACATCAGGAACGTGCCGGTCTGCGCCGCGCAGGCCGAGCCCGCCTCGCCGTCGTGCGGCGCGCCGAAGTTGTGGCCGATCTCGTGCGCCGCGACCAGGCTGTCGAAGGTCACGTTGCCGCCGAGGCGCGTCAGGCCCGCGCCCCAGTCCGCGTCGCACAGCGTGCCGTTGAACGCGATGCCGACCGTGGTGCCCTCGAGCTTGCGGCCGGTAAACAAGTGCGTCAGCGCCTCGCCGCGCTGCCGCGGGTCGTTGCGGCGGTACGCGGCCAGCTCGTCGAGCAGCGTGCGCGCATTGACGGTGTCGCTGAACGGGTCGGACGGACCGGCGAAGACCAGCACGTCGTTCACCACGATCTGCACGCCGAGCTGCTCGCTGAAAATGCCGTCGACGTTGTTCAGTCGCGTGAGAATCGCCACCTCGGAGACGTGGCCTTCCCGCTCGAACATCTCGTAATCGCCGATCGCGCCGATGCTGATCTGCGAGGTCGCGCCGGCCTTCGACATCGTGTTGCCGAGATCCCCGACCACGCCGCCGAAAAGTGCCGCCCCGTCCGCAGCTTCGCTCGCGCAACTCACGCTACCGGGCGGCACGTACAGGTCCTCGAGACGGTAGATGAAGGGTTTGCCGGCGGGCGACGCCTCGATCGCGTACAGCTCCGCGCCGTCACGCACCAGCCCGCGCGGCACGCCGTCCGCGACCACGATGCGGGACCAGGAGCCGGGCTTGCCCGCGAGCTCGCCGCGGTAGGCGCGCACGCCGGCCGGCAGCGCCGCGCGCGCGGCATCCGAAAGCAGCCGCGCGTTCGGCTCGAGCTCGAGATCGAACGTCTGTCCAAAGGCATCGAAGGTGAGGCGTGCGGCGGTGCCGTCACCGGGCTTCGCAAGGCCGCTGGCCGTGCTTCCCGACAGCGCGAGCCGCTCGAGAGGCTCGGAATACTGTACGGCGACCGTCGCGCCGGCCGCGCCCTGCGCTGCCGCCAGCGCGACACAGGCGGCGAGCAGCCGGAATCCCTTCATTGACCTGCACCGCATTTTTGGACTTTTCTCCCCGCCGCGCAGGCTAGTCGTCACCCCTGCGGCCGGGAAGGAACCCCGCCTCTGACCCAAGTGTGACGCAGTTCACACTTTTCGCCACCCGGATCCGCGTAAAGGGCGGAAAAGCCTCGAAAAACAACGGGTCGGGCTCGCGGTGCGCGCGGGGTACAATCCCCCCATGACCCTCGCGCGCGGTGCCCTCCTGCAGGCGACCTACCGAAACGCCGCCGGCCCCGCCGGCGGCCGCCATCCCGTCCTGCACCTCTATGGCAAGCTGGAAGACGGCACCACGTTCCTCGTGCGCGACGACCGGCGCCGGCCGCACTTCTTCATCCGCCGCGCGGACGCCGCGCGCGCGGAGGAGCTCGGCGCTCCCGCCCCCGTCGACACCGGCGAGCGGAGCCTCGCCGGCGAGCCGGTCGCCCGCGTCACCGTCGACGTGCCCTCCGACGTGCCGCCGCTCCGCGACCGCCTGCAGCGCGAGGGCATCGAGACCTTCGAAGCCGACGTCCGCTTCGCCACCGGGTTCCTCATCGAGCGCGGCATCAAGGGCGGCTGCGAGATCGAGGGCGAGGCGGTGCGCGGCGAGGGCGTCACCTGGGTGTTCGACAACCCCGAGCTCCGGCCCGCGCGCGTCGAGATCGCGCCGCGCGTGCTGTCCTTCGACATCGAGACGGACATGAAGGGCGAGCACCTGTTCGCCATCTCGCTCTACGGCGAGGGGCTCGACGAGGTGCTGATCGTCGACGACCGCGGACGCTCGATGCCGGAGAAGGCGGTGCACTGTGCGGACGAGTTCGCCGCGCTCACCGCGTTCTGCGAGCGCATACGCGCCTTCGACCCGGACGTGATCACCGGCTGGAACACCATCGACTTCGATTTCACGGTGCTGGCGCGCATCGCCGCCCGCCTCAACCACCCCTTCGAGCTCGGGCGCGACGCGGGCGCGATCCGCATCCGCAAGCCCGAGGGCTGGTTCGGCAGCGGCCAGGCGACGATCCCCGGCCGGCTCGTGCTCGACGGCATCGATCTGCTGCGCGGCGCCTTCATCCGCATGGAGGATTATTCGCTGGAGTCGGTCTCCCGCGAGGTGCTCGGCGAAGGCAAGGCGATTGACGGCGACGTGCGCGCGCGCTCCGGCGAGATCATGCGCATGTACCGCGAGGATCTCGACGCCTTCGCGCTTTACGCGCGCACCGATGCGCGTCTCGCGTACGACATCGTCGAGAAGCTCGCGCTCGTCACGCTCGCGTTCGAGCGCAGCCAGCTCGCCGGCATGATGCCGGATCGCGTGGCCGCGAGCATCGCCTCGTTCGATTTCGTGTATTTGAGCGAGCTGCGCAAGCTGTCGCTCGTCGCGCCCACCGTGCGCTCCGGCGATTCGCGCGTGCACGCGGCGCAACAGGGCGGGCACGTGCTGGAGCCCGAGGCCGGGCTGCACCGCAACGTGTGGGTGTTCGATTTCCGCAGCCTGTATCCGTCGGTCATCCGCACCTTCAACATCGATCCGCTCTCATACGTGCCGGAGCCGGCAGCCGGCGATGACGTCATCCAGACGCCCGCCGGCGCGTTCCGCCGCGAGCCGGCGATCCTGCCGCGCCTGCTCGACGATCTCTTCCCGCGCCGCACCGCGGCGATTGCGGAAGGCGACAAGGTCGCGGCGCACGCGATCAAGATCCTCATGAATTCCTTCTACGGCGTGCTCGGCACGCCCGCGTGCCGCTTCTACAACCCGGCGCTCGCGAACTCGATCACCGGTACCGGCAAGGCCCTGCTGCTCTGGTCGAAAGCCTGGTTCGAGGCGCGCGGCTTGCGCGTGCTGTACGGCGACACCGACAGCCTGTTCGTCGCCTCGGGATTCGAAGACGCCGATGCCGCCGAAGAGCAGGGCGCGACGCTCGCCGCCGAGCTGAACGAGGCGCTCGCCCGCTACGTGCGCGAGCGCTGGGGCGTCGAGAGCCGCCTCGAGCTCAAGATCGAGAAGCTGTATCGCCGGCTGTTCCTGCCGCACGCGCGGCACAGCGCGCGCGGCGCGAGCAAGCGCTACGTCGGCCTGCGTCACGATGGCCGCGATAGCGAGCTCGAGTTCACCGGCATGGAGGTGGTGCGCAGCGACTGGACCGCGCTCGCGAAGCAAGTGCAGCGCGAGCTCTTCCGCCGGCTGTTCGACGACGAGCCGGTCGACGAATATCTCGCCGGCGTGGTGGCCGACCTGCGCAGCGGTGCACTGGACGACGCGCTCGTCTATCGCAAGAGCCTGCGCAAGTCCGCCGCCGCGTACACCGCGACCACACCGCCGCACGTCGTCGCGGCGCGCAAATCGTCGCGCCCGCCGGGCCGCTCGATCCGCTACGTCATGACGACCGACGGGCCGGAGCCCGTCGGCGACGTCGTGCACCCGCTCGACCGCGAGCACTACGTCGTGAAGCAGGTGAAGCCGGTCGCCGAGCCCGTGCTCTCGATCCTCGGGCTCACCTTCGAGCGCGTCATCGGCGATGAACGGCAGATGGAGATGGCATTCTGAGCGTCGCCGGGACGCCCAAAGCACCCGCGTACACCGGGCAAGTCACTCGAAGGGTTCGCGCCTGACACGCTGACGGCACCGTGGCGCAGTGAATGGGCGCGCCGGCCAGGGGCTGCCCACCTCGTTATCCGTTTGTTCCTGAATGACTTTGATCGCTCTTATGCGCTCTAGCGCATAAGCCGGCCTTATTCGCTATCGCGTATATTGACGTTTTATACGCTCAAGCGTATAAGGAAGCGGCAAGGAGTTTTGCGATGGATCAAAGCGCACGGACAGCCAAACAGATCGGGGCGATTGTTCGCCGCGCGCGCCGCAACGCCGGTCTGACGCAGACCGATCTCGCCGGGCGGGTCGGCTTGCGGCAGGCCACGATATCCCGGCTCGAGAAGGGTGAAAGCGAGACCAAGCTCGGCACGCTGCTCGATGTGCTGGGCGCGCTGGGTCTCGAGATCACCATTGCCAGGCGTGGCAAAACCTCGACCCGGAACATCGAGGACATCTTCTGATGGCCAGGAATCGCACGCGCATACCGCTGAATGTCCATATCAACGGTCGGCTCGTGGGGCAGCTGCGGCGCGAAACTTCGGGCGCCATCGACTTTCAGTACGACGAGCGCTGGCTGACCTGGGAACACGCGTTTCCGGTCTCGCTGTCCCTGCCGCTGCGCGAAGATCCCTACGTCGGTGATCCGGTCATCGCCGTCTTCGACAACCTTCTCCCCGACAGCGAGGATATCCGGCGCCGCGTTGCTGCGCGCAGCGATGCCCACGGCATCGATCCCTACAGCCTGCTTGCGGCCGTCGGGCGGGACTGTGTCGGCGCAATGCAATTCCTGCCGGACGGCGCAGACCCCGGCGACGCCGGTGCAATCGATGCCCGGAAGATCGGCGATGACGAGATCGCCGACCTTCTTGCCAACCTTGCCAACGCGCCGCTCGGTATCGGTGACGACCCCGAGTTCCGGATTTCGATTGCGGGCGCGCAGGACAAGACCGCGCTGCTCTACTGGAAGAATGCCTGGCACGTGCCGCACGGCGGTACGGCGACGACTCACATACTGAAGCCGCAGATCGGCCGGCGCGGTGCTTACGATCTCAGTCATAGCGTCGAGAACGAGCACATGTGCCTCGAGATCCTCCGCGCGCTCGGTTTGCCGGTGGGCAGAACGGAAATCGCCGACTTCGCCGGGACACGCGTACTCGTCGTCGAACGCTTCGACCGAAAGTGGACGAAGGACGGACGGCTGTTGCGCGTGCCGCAGGAAGATTGCTGCCAGGCCTTGTCAGTGCCGCCCAGCCGCAAGTACCAAAGCGACGGTGGCCCGGGCATGGTCGACATCTTCACGCTTCTGAAGGCAAGTGACGATCCTGCGCGCGACCAGCTCGTCTTCATGAAGGCCCAGATCGCGTTCTGGCTGCTCGGCGCCATCGACGGTCACGCCAAGAATTTCAGTGTCTTCCTTTATCCGGGCGGTGGCTTCGAGCTCACGCCGCTGTACGACGTCATGTCGGCGCAGGACCTGCACGATAAAAGGCAAATCCAGCGCAGGGATATGAAGCTTGCCATGTCGGTCGGGAACGATCGCCATTACCACCTCCATGAAATCCAGCCGCGTCACTTTCGGCAGACGGCGGATCGTGCAGGATTGCCCCGTGGCATGGCCGATAGGGCGCTCGAGCAGGTTGCCGACGCGCTGCCCCATGCGATCGAAGCGGTTTGCGCTGCGCTTTCGGCGGACTTTCCCGCAGCTGTTCGCGATTCCGTAGCCAGGGGAGCTTTGGAGCGGCGCGAGATAATAGCCGCCGCCACGACTTCAAGCTGAAGATACGCACTCGAGATAATCAGTTTCCCGCGCGGCTGTAACGAACAGCGCGTCTGCGGAGCAGGGAGTAATCGATGGACAGATTGTCGTTGGCCGTTGTCCTGTTGTTCTCATGCGCGCTGGTGCACGCGGCCGGGGCACCGGCCGCCACCGAGCTGACACGGCTTCTCAACGAATTCCTGGACGGAGCATCCCGCAACGATGCTGGAGTGCACGAGCGCTTCTGGGCCGACGACCTCATCTATACGAGCTCGGCCGGCGACCGCGTGGGCAAGGCCGATATCCTGGAGGAGCTACGCTCGGCGCCGCCCGGGCAGTCCGAGCCGCCCACCGCGTATTCGGCCGAGGACGTCCGCATCCAGCAATATGACGACACGGCGATCGTGGCCTTCCGCCTGGTCGCGACGACCGGCGAAGGCTCCGCGGCGGAGGTGACCCATTACCTCAACACGGGCACCTTCGTCCGGCGCGACGGCGAATGGCGGGCCGTGGCGTGGCAGGCGACCCGCGTCCCAAAGCGTAATTAGTTGCCAACCTGACCGGCAGACAAAAAAATGAAGCCGGGCGGGGGGACGCCCGGCTTCGACAGGCCGGCTGATTCGGGGGATGGATCAGGCGGCTTTCAACGCCTCTTCCGCGGAGAGGTATTCATATCCAAGGTCGCGTGCGACCGCTTCGTGGTTCACGTGGCCCGCGTGCACGTTCAGGCCGTTCGCGAGATGCCGGTCGCGCGACAGCGCCTCGCGCCAGCCGAGCTTCGCCAGCGCGCGCACGAACGGCAGCGTCACGTTCGTCAACGCGAAGGTCGAGGTGCGCGGCACCGCGCCGGGCATGTTGGTGACACAGTAATGCACGACGTCGTCGACGACGTACGTGGGCTCTGCGTGGGTCGTCGGCCGGCTGGTCTCGAAGCAGCCGCCCTGGTCGATCGAGATGTCGACCAGCACGGAGCCCGGCCGCATCACGCGCACGTGCTCCGCCGTCACGACCTTCGGCGCGGCGGCGCCGGCGACGAGCACCGCGCCGATCACGAGATCGGCGTCCGGCACCAGCGTGTCGGCCGCCTGCTTGGTCGAGTAGATGGTCTTCACGCGGCCGCCGAAGAGATCGGCGAGATAGCGCAGCCGCGGTACGGAGCGGTCCAGCACCGTGACGTCGGCGCCGAGGCCCGCGGCCATCTGCGCCGCGTTCGAGCCCGCGACCCCGCCGCCAACGACGACGACCTTCGCGGGCGCCACACCCGGCACGCCGCCGAGCAGCACGCCGCTGCCGCCGTTCGCCTTCTGCAGCGCGAACGCGCCGGCCTGGATCGAGAGGCGGCCCGCGACTTCGCTCATCGGCGTGAGCAAAGGCAGCGAGCCGTCGGGCGCGGTCACCGTCTCGTAAGCGATCGCGGTGACGCCCGAACGCACCAGCGCCTCGGCCTGCTGCCGGTCGGCCGCGAGGTGCAGGTAGGTGAACAGCACCTGGCCTGCGCGCAGCATCGCGCACTCGGCGGGCTGCGGCTCCTTCACCTTGACGATCAGCTCGCTCTGTTCGAAAACCTGCGACGCGGAGCGCGCGATGCGGGCGCCCGCCTCCTCGTAGTCCGCGTCGGCGACGCCGATGCCGGCGCCCGCGCCGGACTCGACCAGCACCTCGTGCCCATCGTGCACGAGCTCGCGGACCCCGGACGGCACCATCCCGACCCGGTATTCCAGGACTTTGATCTCTTTGGGGACCCCGACACGCATGCGGACTCTCCCCGTCCGTACATGATGCGTGCAAGGATAGCCGGGAAATCCCGCAATCTGCTTGCAAATCCGTGACAATCCGGCCGATCAGTGGCATTTTCTGCTGCCCAATGGCTGTATTGCGCAAGGATCCGTCAATGCAACTCGACCGCTTCGATCGCAGGATCGTCAGGGAGCTCCAGCGCGACGGGCGCATCAGCAACGTCGAGCTCGCGGGCCGGGTCAGCCTGTCCGAATCCGCCTGCCTGCGGCGCGTGCGCGCGCTCGAGCAATCGGGGCTG
>CAZBGV010000074.1:0-17897 GCA_964491485.1 uncultured Woeseiaceae bacterium
TGCCCGACATCACCGTCGTGACGCCGTGGTTCGCGCACGCGCGCACGCCGCTCTTTTATCTCGCTTCGCGCGCGCACCACGCGGACGTGGGCGGCATCACGCCGGGCTCGATGCCCGCGGCCAGCACGCACATCGAGGAGGAAGGTGTGCTGATCGACAACGTGTTCCTGGCGCGCGAAGGCAGGTTGCACGCGGATACGGTGTTCAAGCTGTTCGCGGACAGCCGCTGGCCGCCGCGCAACCCGGCGCAGAATCTCGCCGATCTCAAGGCCCAGCTGGCGGCGAACCGGCAGGGCATCCGCCAGCTCGAGAAAGCGGTGCGGCGGCACGGGATGGAAACGGTGCAGGCGTATCTCGGCTTCGTGCGCGAGAACGCGGAGGCGAGCGTGCGGCGGCTGCTGACGAAGCTCGCGGACGGCGAATTCTGCTACGAGCTCGATTCCGGCGAGCGCATCCGCGCGCGCGTCGCGATCGATCGCGCCGGGCGCAGGGCGACCGTGGATTTCAGCGGCACGTCGCCGCAGTCGGCCACGAATTTCAACGCGCCGGAAGCGGTCACGCGCGCGGCCGTGCTGTACGTGTTCCGCAGCCTGATCGGCGAGGAGATTCCGATGAACGAGGGCTGCCTCGAGCCGCTCGATATCGTGATTCCCCCGGGCTCGCTGCTCAGCCCGGCCTGGCCGGCGGCGGTGGTGGCGGGCAACGTCGAGACCTCGCAATGCGTGACGGACGCGCTGTACGGCGCGCTCGGCGCGCTCGCGGCGTCCCAGGGCACGATGAACAACGTGAGCTTCGGCAACACCCGCGTGCAGTATTACGAAACCATCGCGGGCGGTGCCGGCGCGGGCCCCGGCTGGCACGGCGCGGACGCCGTGCAGACGCACATGACGAATTCGCGCATGACCGACCCGGAAGTGCTGGAGAGCCGCTTCCCCGTGTACGTCGACGCGTTCGCGATTCGCCGCGGCTCGGGCGGCCAGGGACGCTGGCGCGGCGGCGACGGCGCGGTGCGGCGCCTGCGCTTCCGGGAGCCGGTCGCCGCTTCCGTGCTGTCCGGCCATCGCCGCGTCGCGCCTTTCGGGCTCGCCGGCGGCGCCCCGGGTGCGACCGGGGTGAATCGCGTGGAGCGCGCCGACGGCCGCGTCGAGCCGCTGGGCGGCACGGCCACGCTCGAGCTCGGCGCCGGCGATACCCTCGTGATCGAAACCCCGGGCGGCGGCGGCTACGCCACCTTCCCCTAAACCGATTGGATCTGCGTCGAATCGGCTGGGTAAAGGCGGGACGGAAACGAACTCAAGGCGCACCGGCTCTTCTCGCCTGCGCCCAACTTCAACCATCGCAGCAATCGCCCACGACCGTATGAGCGCCGTACTTCACTTATTTGGATACGCTCACTAGCAAACTGCTAGTACTTGGGGCGACTCGCGTTGTACGCCCGCAATGCAGCATCGGCTTTCGCGCACGACACCCACAGTTCCGCAACTGACAAGAGTAGGGCATCAAGACGCGAAGCAAATAGCCTTCCTTCGACATCCTCTAATTCTCCGAATGCAAGTTCGGTCAGCCAATCGCCTGTAAAATCACACCAGTCCACCAAACTCGCTCGACTACCAGCAGCAATAAGGCACAAGCTAACTGCCTCATCGATGGACAGTCGAAATTCGCGATCACGCCTATATCTCCGCACGATAATGCGTAACTCGTCGGCAAGTGCAGTGCTTCTAGTGACAGCGGCCACCGTGCCGAGGCCATTTAAAATGGCAAGCAACTGGGACTTGTCCTCAACTTTCGACAATCGATAGTTTCCCATTCTCAGCGCTTTGACAGCTAATTCTGCCTGGCCTGCAGGGAGTCGAAAAATCCTTGCCGAATTGACAAGTCCAATAAAAGCAGAAGGTTCCACCTCATCTCTAGTATCCAACTGCTCTTCGATCGCGCCGGCCAGATCCTTAGGTATTTCAACTGAAGTATTCTCCGCACCTTCAAGTGGCCCGGGTAGATAGGGATAAGGAAATTCGCCTAGCGACCTTAGGCTGTCCGCTTCTGCGCTGAGAATAATCTTGTATAGGCGGCCCCCGCTTTCAGTCGGATCGATACGTGTTGCCGCGGCGCCTATGATTCGACCGAAAAAATCCATCTTCAGCTGTGAAGCAGATGCCATATCTGGGTGCCAGCGCGGCTCGCGACGAAGATCGGTCAAACACTGGGTGTAAAACTGCTCGCCTCGGGCCTCTATCGCCCAGTCACAAAAGGTGGCATCTATTTCGGCAACTTGGAGGCGCCGAGCAATGAGCGCTGCGTGAGCCATAGACGCCAATCGTCTATAGAAAGGTGGCTCTTCGATCATTTGCCGCCTTCTCGATAGCTCCCCATCCACAAGAACGAATAGAGCAGAGAATAGCCTCATTCCATCGAGAAATTCTTCAACGCTGTCGTCTCTAATTTGCTTTACGAGTTCGATGAGAAGCGGCTCGAGCTCGGGTCGCTTGGGGAGAATGCGTAACGCCACCTCCACCGCCCCTACCTGGGATAATCGGTCGCCCTGCTCCTTCAGGAAGCTAAAGGCGGCAGTGAGATCTTCGACACTTACTGCATCGACTTCGATGACCTTAGCAAACGCGGAATGAGAGCACAGAAGCAGACTATTCAGGAAGCCCTTATATGGATGCCACGATATTAACTGCGTTAATAACTTCCGACCGACACCTTGTGCGTACCCCTCGACTGTAGAACTTCCATCATATTTTCCGACTAGCCGTGAGAAGTATCTCTTGGACGACGGAACTAGGGCTGAAAGCGTGACCTCCTTGTCTTCTGCAAGAGCACCTATTGATCTCTCCACATGAACGGGTGTGTCCCGCAGATCACTGAAGTAGTTGTCGACCTCACTGTCTTCGAGTGGGCGCTGTTCGAGAATGGCACGCCACATCCCCACTGCGTCACTAGGAAGGTTCAGGTCTGCTGCGGCTTCTGCCAAAGAAGCTAGGCGCACAGCACAAGTCGGCGATAGCACCGAGAAATCCGGAAGTACGAGTCGTCGCTCGTCTTTCGACATCAAAAGTGCGCTCGACCTCCCGCCAAAAGGCTGATAGCTCACTTTCCATTCTTGGTTCTCCGTGTCAGTCACTTTCAGTTCAGACAGCCCTGAAAGCAGCTGTCGGACGGCGTTAAGCAACGTCGAGCGCCGGACGGCGACACCCGAGTCTCCGATTGACAGTGTCGCGTCAGCTCGAAGGCCGTACTCCACGCAAAATGACGCGTCATCCAACAGGCTAGCCCGTATTGACGGAGGAAGCTGCTGTATAACGGCCTGCGCCGTTATGGCCCGACCAGCCGTAGTATCACTCGTCATCTAGAATCACTTGATGAAATTCGCCGGCAGCCAAATCTGCAATCAACTTCCTTTGCTGCTCAACCAACCATTCGTAGAGGTCAGGAAATTGCTCTTTCACAGGGCCTATAACTCTTTTCTCAAGCCATTGAAAGTATGCGTCCCGCGTGACCTCGGAGCTGCCTTGCACCTGATACAACAATGGTAGGATATAGAGACCACGACCGGCCTTAAGAGCACCATCTCTGTTTTCTGGGATGATGCTATGCACCCAGCCGCGGACATCCATGTTGTCAAGGAGCCAATCTGACCGAGCGCTTGCTGTCGCAACATCAATTTCATCATCCCAAGTACTCTTGAGCACTCTGATGAAAACCTTAAACGAGTTATCTAGCCATGGTGCTTCTCTTGGAAGGCAAAGCCAATCGCTCATTCGAATACGAAGTATGCTTTCTCTAATTGCTTTTAGCTCGGCGGTCTCTACGATTTCTCCGTCCACACAAGTAGACGCCTTGAGATGCTGCGCCAACTCCTCCGCTGCAAGTGGGACAAAGACGTATCCAGCGCGACGCAACAAGGTCCGATCTTCCGAACGAGATTCCTCAGATATAGCGCCGGCACGTACTAAAGAATCAAGGAAGTCCAGAGAGCTCAAGATTGCCGCCTGCCCCTTGGCATTGACGGCGTTGGGATGTTGATTGATAAATCTGTCGTCACAGATGATCGCATCGCAGCAGTCAGCCAATGTCGTAATTGAAGCTGTTGGATGTTCGGACGACCAACTTCGACCTGCCTGATCACTTAGGACTCTCCTCGCTAGTTTGACCTTGCCGGATTCGATCCCGGCGTTGATCGAAACCCGTATTCGCTCAATAGCTTCGAGCGCTCTATCAGCAATTCTTTCATACGCGAGCAGGGCATTAGCTTCAGCTATTGCGCTAGCTGAGACGACTGTCCTGAATCCAGCTGGTTTCAGTCTGTCGAGAACCTTCAGGTGCAGGAAGTATGTTACGGCGAGGTCATCCAGGTACAGAATCGCACCGTCTTGGACTGCAGGTTGATTTGGCCACTGTTTTTCGTGTAGCTGCAGGTAGGCTCTCGCGTTCTTTTCTTCCTCAGCGGTAACTTGTCCTTTCTCGCGAAGTCGTGCGATAACTGGGAGGCAGCCACTCACAACACTAGCGTGTCCACTCAAATCGGCTTCTTCCTCCAGCAAGGATGAGAGGCGGTGTACGGGCGACGACCTGACAACTATTCGTTGCCTGTCATTTCCCTCGCTGTCTTTCTCTGCTTCAGCAATTAGCTCCGCTAGCTCGTTCCCGACCTGCGCCGCTAGATCACTGTCCGGTACGGTGGTCGGAGCGAACGTCTCCACAAGCTCCCTGGCAACGAAATCGCGCAGTTCCTTAGCGTTCCTAATCCGACTCGGTTGATGGAAGCACGCCTTTTGCTTCTCCTGAAATAGCCAACTCAGAGTAGAATGCGGCACGTAGATGGTATCGACGTGTCCAAGAGCGCTTTCCAAGTCATCTAGGATGGTCAACGTCAGTAGCGCCGTGACGTCAAATCCGATCTTCGTCCCCGCTAGGTCGAACGCCGTGATCTGCCGCTGTCCGCTTAACGCTGGGATAACGGTTCTCCGCCTCGGATCCGCTTCAGACAAATTCTCGAACGCCGGCAGGAGTGTGAGGTCCAACAGTGACTTGTTTAGGGACTGCGCTCCTAGAAAAATCGGTATATCGCCACGCGAAAGCAGCTTCCAAATCTCCGACTGTCTCTTCTCCCACTGTGGCTTTCGCTCGAGGATCTCCTTCAAGGTCACCTTCTGAATCGGACCGTCATCGCCCGAGAGCTCAGCGGCCTGATGAAGCCATCGCACAACCCTCTCGTCACCCTCCCAACCGGCGTTGGATGCTAAAAAATATGCAGCAGCTAACACAGCAGCATCATCGTGCGCACGCTCCGTGGCAGCCAAAAGAAGGTCCTTCGCCTGACTAGGTAAACCGATGTTTAGAGCAAGTTGCGCAGCGAGGATCAAGTCATGAGGCTTTCTCTTTTCCCTATTCGCGTATTCGCTGGTAACAAAGGCCCCTAAAGAGTTCCACTCTCCAAGTGCAAGGCAAAGGTTGACCCGAAGAGAACGAATATTCGGATTGTCCCTATCGGGACTCAATCTGCCGAGTTCCTCACGTGAATCTAGCAATTCACCCTGATCGTATAGCGCCAAAGCATAGTGGAACTGCAACTGCTCTGACTGAGAGACCATCTCGCGATGTGATTCAATGAATGGCAGTATTTCATCGAAGCGATTGCAGTGGCTTAATGCGTGTACGAACCGCTCTGCGTCGAGGATCGATCGAGTCCTTTCAAACAAAGTTGCACTGTATCTGCACAGCTCCTCCCAGCTTCCCCTCCGCTCTAACTCGTCCACGAGCGCCGCGAGATCGCTCAGGCTGTCACTTTGTTTAAACTGAGCACGACGGACCTCAACAGGATCATCGCCTTCCGCCTCCGAGATAAGTCTGCGGATCCGATTCTCTTCGATTTTAGGCAGACCTGCCTCAACCAGGTCGCCTAATAGTTCGTTTGCCCTATCCGGTAGCCCACCTCTTGAAAGCATCTCGATTTCAAGTAATCGAACTGTCTTGTTGTCAAAGACTCTAGACAGCTCTTCGTAGTGATTGGCAATATACGTCGCCACGTCCGCCGGCGTTTTCTGGTTTAGGGCTAAAGCTAAGCGAGCGATCGCGGCATCCGGCGTTATCTTGCCGTGCAAAGCGATATCTTGACCTATAGCTTCCTCCACAAGGTCGACGTCGATGCTAATGCCGAACTGAAAGCCCAATGGAACCAAGTGGAGCGCCGACTGAGTCTGCCGAAGAAGACCTCGGAGCCGTTCCTTTCCACTTTCCGTCGTCACTGGGTCCACCAGCTCGAGCCACAATGCGTAGGCTTCATCAGTCTTTGCCGCGATTGGGCATTGAAGGCGCTTCGCGACCAACACCGCCTGAGCGAAATGAAACTGAGCAATGCGTCGCGCCTCCATGGCCTCCATATCTGCCGCGAGAGGAAAGTCGGCTAATTGAAAAGGCAACTGCCTGTGTACGGTTGATCGAAGTTCCGTGGGTACGGCCGTTAATAGCTTCGCCAAGCCAGTCAAGCGATGAAGCGCGGGTGTTTCCTCAAAGTCAGCAGTATTCAACATGTCAACCGTTTCCCGGGCCTCATTCCATCTACTCAGTTCCAGCTGCCGAGCTAAAAGAAAGTACTTGCCATCGCCATCCAAATCCCTGGCCGCTATGCCGGCCTTATGAAGCCAATCCAGTGCCTCCGCGGCGCCGTCGTGATGGGCCACAATCATTAGGGCCGCAGATCTTGAAGCCGGAATGTTGAGGGGCGCGAGAGCATTCAGCGCCCCGACCTTGTCGCCCTTCTGTGATAAGACGAAGGCGCCTGCAATCTCAATATCTTGAGACGATCCTAAATTCCGACCAATGGTGAGATATCTTTCTGCCGAATCACTTTCTTCGCTACGGGAAAGCACCCGGGCGCACCACGCCAATGCTATACAGCGCGTGGTGTAGGCACCTCCGGACAGATCGCCTTCCGTAATCCGGTGCGCTAGCTGAAGTGCTGATGCCGATTTGTCAAATTCAGGAAAGAAGCGCGAGATGCGTAGAACGCGTGTTTCCTCACTGATCGCCTGATTAATCAGCTCTGTAGGAAGCGCTCCGGAAACAAAGTTGATGTCCCGTCCAGCTTGGAAATTTGCCGAATAGTTTCCAGCGGAAATCCATTCGCTATTTTTTTTTTATCCAGCTAGACGCGCCTTTAATTTCAACATCACGACCCGCCTGAACGATCGTTGAGCCAGCCCCGGCGTCGATATTTTGGGAAGAAGGAGCTTTCTTCCTTCTAAATAAATAACGGAGGACCCACGTGATGCCCGTAATGACCGTGATCCCAATGCCTGGAAATAGCCATTCTTTGTTTTCTGCTATCCAATCGACGTATTCGCCCAACTGGCGGTCCCTCTAACGTGCCTTCCCCAGAACTGTATCGGCCAATATTGATGTAGTACTCACCCACAGGTGCCGCGCGGGACTTCGCGCGATTGCCGGCCGTCATGCATACGGTTACGGAGAACTACCGCTGGCCCAATCGTTAGAACTCTTGTTAGGGTTTAGTTACTTGGGTTTCCACTAAAAAATACATATGAAATGGCTTCGTGTCCACTTTTTGGCTTCGCAAACGCAGCACCAGCATAGTCTGCGAGGAGTAATTGAATCCCCCCGCGTACACGCGCTTACTTGTCGCGGTCCGGTCGAAGCGCGTAATGATCGGCGCATGCCCCTCGAATGCATGATCTCCATCGATGACGTTATCGATCGGGAATCACGGCGCGGACCGCCCGGCGGTCAGGTACTCCAGCTCGAGGTGCCGACGTCGCACAGTCGTAGACCAGCACGGCGAGCTCGATCCGCAATTTCCAGCTTTGAATCCTAGCGCACTGGTTAGAGTGATTTTTCCGCATCCGTCCATCACGGGCCAGAGCAAATCGGTGAATAGACTGCCAAAGGCTCGTTTGGCCGTTTCATCACGAACCTTCAGTTCGACGAACTGCTAGGAATGCGGGCGGGAAGGCGCTGGTGGTGACGCGGCAGCCGGAGGGGGTCTGGTGCAGGGTCAGGGACAGGCGCTCGGCGGCCCCGGCCGGGTGGAACGAGAGCAGGATCGTGACGCCGCGGCGCGGCTCCCGGCGCCCGGCGTGCAGGGCGGCGTCGCAGGAGACGCTGAAGCGCTCGTCGGCGAGCGCGCCGGACGCGGCGAGCCAGGTGAGGTAGGCGTGGATCTGCGAGCGGATGCGCTCGGCGAGCCGCGCGCCGTCCGGCTCGAACACGGCCCAGCGGGTGGCGCGCTCGATGGCGGCGGTCATCGACAGGCAGAGGCGCCGCACGTGCAGGCTGGCGAAGTCGGCCGGCAGGTGGGTATTGCAGGCGAGCGTGACGGAGCCCTCCAGCGTAGCGCGGCCGCCCGCGGCCATGGTGACGACGTTGAACCCCGCTTTCACCAGCCGCCGGGCCTCGTCTGTGGTCAGCGCCAGGGCCGGCGCGAGGCGCCGGTCGAAGCCGAGGCGGCTGCCGTCGATGGACTCCCAGGCGCCGAGCTGCCGGTCATGGCGGCACAAAAGCCCCGCGAGCGCGGCGCCGGCGGCGCGCGGCGCGCCCGTGGCGCGATCGACGAGGCCGGGAAAACACGTGAGCACGTCGGGACTCGCAAAGCCGGCGCCGCGCACGCCTTCGATGGCCTCGCGCGGGCAGGTCCATTCGCGCGCGGGATCCATGACGAGCATGGCGCCCCGCCGCCGGCAATACAGCATGGCGGCGAGGAGCGCCGCCGGGCCGGGTTGCCGCCCGGCGGCCTGCGGCGGCAAGTACAGGAAATCGAAGCGCTCGACCGGCTCGAGCGCGAACAGCCCGCTGCCGCGTCGCACGCTGCCGACCAGGTCGTAATCGGTGAGATCGCCGCCGTCGCTGCCCGGCTGCGCGGGCTCGACGTAGCCGGGATCGAGCGGATTGCCGCTGCCGGTAGGCAACGGCCGGCCAGCCGGCAGCGGCCGCTGCGGCCGCGCGATGCCCGAGGCCGCGAGTGCCGTGCCGACGTACGCGCGATCGTCCGGGTTGCAGCTCAGGCGGGCGTGGATTTCCTGGTCGACGACAAGGCCGGTGTCGGGCGCGAGCCGCTGCAGCGTGAGATTGAAATGCTCGCGATCGTCGCCGGGGATACGATCGTAGTCGACCGCGGCCCGGATGCGCTCGGCCGAGCCGGGCTCGGTGCCGCGCAGCACGAGCACACCGGGTGATGCGGGCAGGCAGAGCATGGCGCCGCGCGCGTTGTTCGCGACCCGCACGACGTACACTCGCCGCCCGCCGTGCGCGAAGAACTGCGCGACGGCGTCGGCGAGGCTGCCGTGCGGTCCCGCACGGCCGAAGCGGCGGTGAAACTCGTTCAGGCCGGTGACGAGGACGGGAGTGTCGATCGGCCCGCGGGGCGCGCGGCCGATGAACGCGGCGGTGGTCTCCGGGTCGACGCCGATGGGCTGATCCATCGGCGCAATCTCGCTGACGGTGATTCCCCGCTCCTGTGCCTCCGCCAAACCCGGTCTCCGCCGTGCCGTCCCCGCGGCGGATTGTACCCGGAACGGCCAACCGGCGAGGCGGCCGGAGCGAACGAGCCTCCCCGGATTCCCGCCCTGCGGCGACTGCGTAGAATGGCGCGCATGGCGACGTCGCAAAGCGCACTGTCCGTCATGGCCGGCATACGCACGGCGCTCGGGAAGGAACGGTTTGCCGACCTGCCGACGCCGGTGCGCTGTCACGCGCTCGCACTTGCCGGCATGCGTCTCGAGATCTGGGTGAAGCGCGACGACCTGACCGGCGACGCATACGGCGGCAACAAGCTGCGCAAGCTCGAGTACCTCCTGCACCGGGTGCGGCAGCGCGAGCGCCGGCTGGTCGGTACGTTCGGCACCGCGGCTTCGAACCATGCGCTCGCGACGGCGATCTGCTGCCGCCGCCTGGCGCTGCCCTGCGTCTGCTTCCTCTCGCACCAGCGGGTCACGCCCGGCGCGGGCCGCGTGCTCAACATGCACGCGAAGATCGGCACCGCGCTGGTTCCTTTCGGCGGCGAGTACGCGGAGCGGCTGCGCACCTTGCGCGAGCATTTGTGGCACCGCGGCGCGGGAGTGATTCCCGCCGGCGGCTCGTCGTGGCTCGGCACGGTGGGTTACGTCGAGGCCGGCGTCGAGCTCGCCGAGCAGGTCGCGAACGGCATGCTGCCCGCCCCCGCGCGCGTGTACGTCGCCAGCGGCACGATGGGCACCGCGGCGGGCCTCGCGCTCGGCTTCGCGCTTGCCGGGCTTGCAACGGAAGTCCACGCCGTGCGTGTGTCGCACACGTGGCTGTGCAACGAGACGGCGCTCGCCCGGCTCGTCGGCAAGACCGCCGGGATGCTCGCGTGCCGCGTGCCGGCGTTTCCGGAATCGCTGGCGCGCGCCGTGCGCCTGCACCTGCGCCACGAGTTCTTCGCCGGCGGCTACGCCGCCACGGATCCGGCGACGGAAGAAGCGATGCAGATCGCGGGCGACCAGCTCGGGCTCACGCTGGAAGGCACGTACACGGGCAAGGCGATGGCCGCGCTCGTGAGCGACCTGCGCGCGGGCCGTGCCCCCGGGCCGGTGCTCTTCTGGAATACCTGCAACGGCCGGGTGCTGCCGGTGCCGTCGCGCGCGCCGCTCGCGGCAGCGGCACTCCCCCCGGCGTTCCGCCGCTATTTCCCCGCGGCCTGACGCGCTCGCGCCGCGCTCAATCCTCCAGCGCGGGCGCGGGCGTCCCGGCCGCGGCATCGCCGCTGCCCTGCGCAGGGCCGGCGGCAGCGCCGGATTCCTCTTCGACAGGCGCATCGAGCAGCGCGCGCACCTCGGCGAGCGTCGGGGCTTCGGGGTCGGGCTGCACTGTGTTCTTCACGACGCGGGCGCGTGCGTAGATTTCGAGCACGTCGCCCGCGAGCGCGCGCACGGGCACGCCGAGCGGCTCGCTCGCGAGCGCGCGCGCCTCGTTCTGCACGCGCACGTCGCGCAGCGCGCTGCTCTCCTCCGCCGCGTCGAACAACGCCTGCAGCCGCGCCGCGGGGGTGACCGCATCGTCCTCGAGCGGCCGGTGCATCTCGAGGTAAAGCTCGCCGTCGCGCCGGCCGGCGAGATACGGCTGGTTCACGATGGTGACCGTCACGCCCTTGTCGACCATCGAGTACAGCGTCTCGATGTTCTCGGGATAGAGGCGCACGCAGCCGTGGCTCACGCGCATGCCGACGCCGTACGGCTTGTTGGTGCCGTGGATCAGGTAGCCCGGCATGTCGAGCTGCAGCACGTGGCGGCCGAGCGGATTGTCCGGCCCGGGCGGCACCACGGCCGGCAGGGGATCGCCGGCGGCCGCGTGCTCCTGCTGCACGGACCATGGCACGTACCAGACCGGATCGGTGGCCTTGGCGACGACTTTCGCCTGCCCGACCGGCGTATCCCAGCCCACGCGGCCGATGCCGATCGGATAGGTGAGCACGACGATCGGCTCCCCTTCCGCCGTCGCCGGGAAATAGAAGAGCCGCTTCGCCGCGATGTTCAGCACGATGCCGCGACGCGGGGCGTCGGGCAGCACGTACTGGGTCGGCAGCAAGACCGGCGTGTCCTCGCCGGGCAGCCACGGATCCACCCCCGGATTCGCGTCGACGAGCTCGTCGTAGCCGAGCCCGTATTCGCGGGCGAGCGCCGAGAACGTGTCCTCGGCGCGCGTGAACACGATCTGCGGCTCGCCGATCACGTCCTGGTCGGGCGTTGCGAGCACGAAGCGATTGCGGCTGATCGGCTCCTCGCGCGGGCGCTCGGCGAGCGGCGGCAGCGTCGGTGTCTCCGGCATCTCCCGGCGGGCGAGCAAGTCCTCGAGCGTCGTGCACCCGGAGGCGCCGACGAGCAGGAGCGGAATTATCCACGCGAAACGGCGAGCGTTCATTGAATAGTTGCAGGGCCGCAGGTCGTCACGGTCCGGAGTGTCGCAGAAATCCGCTCGCGACTCTACGCGGCGCGGCGCCCGGCCTTGACCGTGAGCGGCCAGCGCACGGTGCGGCTGCCGTCGCCCCACAATGCGCGGAGCTCGTCCTCCAGCGCGCTCACCGGATCGGTGCCGCGCTCCGCGAGGTACCGCTGGCAGGCCGACCACGTGCGCAGGTAGCCGAGCATCGCGTCCGCGCTCCAGGCGGCGCTCATCGCGAAAGCGGGGACGGGCAAAGCCGGGACCGGCAGCGTGATGCTGCGATAGCCCTCCTCGATCAGGCGCCGCTCCGGCGGCCACCAGGCATCGACGGCGCGATACAGGCGGTCGACGACGGCATCGATGCGCGGCCCGACGCGGGACAGCTCGTAGCACCACACGGCGAGCACTCCGCCCGGCACGAGCACGCGCCAGGCTTCGGCGAAGAAGCGCCCGATGTCGAACCAGTGCAGGGCCTGGGCGACGGTGACGAGGTCGGCGGTCCCGTCTGCGAGGCCGGAAGCCTCGGCCGCGGCGACCCGGTAGGCGACCCGCGGATGCGGCTCGGCCGCGGCGATCTGCGCCGCGCTGGCGTCGGTGGCGGTGACGCGTGCGAAGTGCGCGGCGAGCGCCACCGCCGTCTGGCCGTTGCCGGTGCCGCAGTCCCACGCGTGCCCGCGCCCCGGGGCCGTGCGCGCGAGAAACTCGAACAGGGCGTCGGGGTAGCGCGGGCGGAACGCCGCGTAGCTCGCGGCGTGCCCGGAAAAGTGGTCCTTGAAGGAGAGCTCGGGGCCGGTCAATGCCGGGGCCTGTCGAAGGGCCCTGGCATCAGCGCTGGCACTGCGGATCCTTGCCCTGCGCCTTCGCTTCGTTGTAGAGCGCGAGCGCGGCCGGGAGCTGCTGCACGAGCGACTCGATGCGGTGCTCGCCGGACGGGTGCGTCGACATGAACTCGGGAATCTGCGTCTGCTCGCGCTCTTCCATGTTGGTCCAGAGCTTCACCGCCTCGCGCGGATCGAAGCCGGCCATCGCCATGTACTTGAGGCCGACGACGTCCGCCTCCGACTCCTGCTTGCGGCTGAACGGGTTCAGGATGCCGAGCATGGCGCCCGTCTGCAGCGTCTGCTGAGCGGCCTGCGTCTGGCGCGCATAGCCGCCGCCGAGCAGGATGGCGGCGATATCGATGCCGACCCCGGCCACCATCGAGCGCGACGCGCGCTCGTTCGCGTGGTTCGCCGTGACGTGCGCGACCTCGTGCCCGATCACGGTGGCGAGCTGGTGCTGGTTCTTCGCCACCTGGAGAATGCCGCTGAAGACGTTGATCTTGCCGCCGGGCAGCACGAACGCGTTGATGTCCGGCTGGTCGATCACCGCGAGCTCCCAGTAGAGCTCCGATGACGGCGGCTCGAGCACGTCGACGATGGCGTCGCTGACGCAGGCGATGTAGTCGATCGTGGCGCGGTCCTTCACCAGCGGCATGCGTTCCCGGATCATCTCGAACTGGCGCTTGCCTTCGGCGGCGAGCGCGGCATCGGACTTCAGGACGAGCTGGTTGCGCCCGGTCGGGGATTGGGCGCAGGCGGCGAGGAGCACTGCCGCCAGCACGCCGGCCAGGATCGCTGCCGGCCGGCCGAGCTGCGATTTGCGAGGGTTCATGGCCTATCCTCCGGATCTGCCGCAATTATACCGCCGCGGCCTCCGCGAGCCTCACTTTCAGACCGGGCGCGCCAACCCGGGTTCCGTGCCGCGCGGGCGCGGCCGCCGCCGGCCGTCAGCGGGGCAGCCGGTTTTCCAGGCGGCGGCGCCAGGCCCGGGCCGCGAGGCGTTCCAGGGCGTCGTCGACGCTCACGAGCAGGCGCTGGCGGAGGGGCCGGCGCACCTTGTAGCTGACCCGGTAGAGCTCCCGCTCCGTTGCGAGCTCGCCGAGCAGCTGATCGCTCGTCTTCAGCTCGTCCGCGAGCCCGAGCTCCAGCGCCCGCTTGCCGTACCAGTGCTCGCCCGTGCCGACCCGGGCGAGGTCGAGGCCGGGGCGCCAGGCGATCACCGCCTCCTTGAAGAGCTCGTGCACGTCCTCGAGCTGGGCCTTGAGGCGGGCGCGATCCGCATCCGTGTTCTTGCCGAACATGGTGACGTTACGCTTGTACTCGCCCGCGGTGATCATCTCCCAGTCGATGCCGTGGCCTTCCAGCATGCGGTTGAAGTTCGGCAACTGTGCGATCACGCCGATCGAGCCCAGGATCGCGAACGGCGCCGCGACGATGCGGTTCGCGACGCACGCCATCAGGTAGCCGCCGCTCGCCGCGACCTTGTCGACGCACACGGTGAGCGGAATGCCGCGCTCGCGGATGCGCACGAGCTGCGACGCGCCGAGACCGTGCTCGTGCACGACCCCGCCGAAATTCTCGAGCCGGACGATGACCTCGTCGCCGTCCTTTGCGACCTCGAGGATCGCGCCGATCTCCTCGCGCAGCGAGGCGACCGCGCTCGCCTTCAAATCGCCCTTGAAATCGATGACGAAGCTGCGCGGGCGCTGGCCGCGCGCCTTGGCGGCGGCTTTCTCCTTCGCCTTCTCCGCCTTGGCGATGGCTTTCCAGCCGCTCTTGCCGGCAACGACGCGCCGCAGGTGCGCCGCCAGCGAACGGTACTTGCGGTTCAGGCTCTCGACCTCGAGGCCCTCGTGCAGCGCCGCCCGGCGGCTCACGGCGGCGATCACGGTCACCATCGCCACCACGGCGGCGACGATCGTGACGACCTTCAGAAGGAAGAGACCGTAATCGACCAGGAAGTCGGTCATTCAGACGGCGATGCCGACGTTGTTCCTGTCGAGCACGCGGTCGGCGCGGTAGCTCGAGCGTACCAGCGGCCCTGCGACGACCTCGAGGAAGCCTTTTTCGAGTCCCTCCCGCCGGTAGGCTTCGAACTCGTCGGGCGTCACGTAGCGCTCCACGGGCAGGTGGTTCGGCGTCGGCCGCAGGTACTGCCCGAGGGTGAGGATGTCGACGCCCGCCTCGCGCAGGTCGTCCATGGTCTCGAGGATCTCGCTGTCCTGCTCGCCGAGGCCCAGCATGAGGCTGGTCTTCGTCAGCACCTCGGGGCGATAGCGCTTCGCATGGGCCAGCACGCCGATGGTCTGCTCGTAGCCCGCGCGCGGATCCCGCACCGGGTGCGTCAGGCGCCGCACGGTTTCCACGTTCTGCGCGTACACCTCCACGCCCGCGTCGATCACCGTGTTCACGTGGGCCGCCACGCCGTCGAAATCCGGCGTCAGCGCCTCCACTGCCGTGTCGGGATTGAGCCGCTTGATGGCACGCACGCACGCGGCGTAGTGCGCGGCGCCGCCGTCCGGCAGGTCGTCGCGGTCGACCGAGGTGAGGACGACGTAGCGCAGCTTCATGAGCTGCACCGCGCGCGCCGTGTTCTCCGGCTCGTCTCTATCGAGCCAGCCGCGCGGGTTGCCGGTGTCGACGGCGCAGAAGCGGCAGGCGCGCGTGCACACCGAGCCCATGATCATGATCGTGGCGGTGCCGTTGTTCCAGCATTCGCCGATGTTCGGGCACATCGACTCCTCGCACACGGTCGACAGCCGGTGCTGGCGCACCGTCTGGCGCACGGCCGAGAAATTCGCGCCGGAAGGCATGCGCGCGCGCAGCCACGGCGGTTTCTTCCCGCCGACGACGGGCGCCGCGTCGGATCGCGCCTTGATCCCGTTCTTGATGGCGGTGAAGCCCTGGGGAGTGCGGTATTTGCGGCCCGACTCGACGATCGGGATACCCTTCAGGGTGCGGGGCTCCTGCGCGTCGGACCTGTCGTCGGAACCGGAATCGGAAAGGCTCATGCGGTGGGTGCGGCTCGTGGCGGTTTGCGTATGGAAACCGCGATTTTCGCACGAGCAGCGACGGGGGCGAAAGGCCGGGCGTTTCGGAAGCTCGCCTGGCCGGGCGGCCGGAGTGCGGGCAGACGCCCGGCGGTGCTCAGTGCAGCCGCGCCCAGCTCAGGACCTTGATCGAATCCCGGTCGAGGTCGAAGTTCCGTGCGAGCACTGCCTCGATGTCCCGCGCGTTCGAATTCGTGGAGACGGGCCGGGACAGCTCGATCACGCCCGCGAACTCGTTGCCGCCGCGCCAGGTCTCGTCGGTCAGGCGGAACTGGGTGTAGTACTTGACGGACATGGCCCGACGATACGTCTTCGCCCCGGACGGTGTCTGTGAGCCAGGGCACAAATCCCCGGCGTCGTCGGCCGCCGCCGGCGGCCGGAATGCTTGTTTTCTGCCCGGACAGAGATACATTCCACAGTTTTGCCGTGCCCCATTCGGTAGTTTTTGTGATTCCGACCGCAGCGGAACCCGGAAAATGGCTCTGAAAAACGCTTATTTCGCCTGCATCGCGCTGCTCCTCGCCGGCCTGGCCGGCGGCGCGCTCGCCCAGGACGCGCTGAGGGAAACCTTCCTCAAGGACGCCGAGGACGCGCTCGCACGGGCCGATGCGGCCAACGCGCAACTGCTGGCGCCGAAGAGCTACAGCGAAGGCATGAAGGACTTCCAGGCCGCAGAGCAGGGGCTGGAGAAGGGCCGCAACATCGAATACGTGCGCAACAAGGCGAGCGACGCGGCCGCGCATTTCATCGAGGCCGCGGAAAAGGCGGAGCGCGCGCAAGAGGTGCTCGCGCAGGTGATGAAGAGCCGGCAGGACGCCGCCAACGCGCGCGCGCCGGACCTCGCGCCGAAGCTGTGGGAAAGCGCGCAGCGCGAGTTCGGCGCCGCAATCCGCGAGCTCGAAGGCAACGATCAGAAGAACGCGCAGCGCAAGAGCATCGAGGCCACCTCGCTGTATCGCGAAGCGGAGCTGGTCGCGATCAAGGACCAGTACCTGAGCGAGACGCGGCAGCTGCTCGAGGCCGCCGACCGCGCGAAGGTGGAGCGTTACGCACCGATCACGCTCGGCAAGGCGCGCGAGCTGCTGGCCCAGGCCGAAAACGAGCTGAACCAGAACCGCTACGACACGGATTTGCCGCGCAGCCTCGCGCGCCAGGCGAACTACGAGGCGAAGCACGCTCTGTACCTGTCCGAGGTCGTGCGCAAGGTGCGCGACAACGATCTCTCCGTCGAGCAGCTGATCCTCGGCTGGGAAGAACCCCTGGCGCGCGTCGCGGATGCCGCCAACATCGTGCCGCAGATGGAGAAAGGCCCTGCCGAGCTCCAGCAACAGCTCGTGACCTACGTCGAGAACCTGCGCGAGGAGCACCAGAGCCTGCAGCAGGAAGCGGAGGCGAACCGGATCCGTATCACCGACATGACGGAGGAAATCCGCGCCCTCGACGAGCGTCTCGGCGGCGCCACCGCGGAACGCGCGGCGCTCGTCAAGCGGCTGGAAGCGCAGGAGCGCGTCAAGGAGCAGTTCGAGAAGATCGAGAAGATGTTCACGCGCGATGAAGCGCGCGTGTTCCGCGAGGGCAACGACATCATCCTGCGCCTCGTCGGCCTGACGTTCGACAGCGGCAAGGCCGAAATCAAGCAGGAAGACTTCGACCTGCTCGCGAAGGTCGAGCGCGCCATCGACGTCTTCCCGGGCAGCGAGCTGATCATCGAGGGGCACACCGACTCGTACGGCAGCGACGAGATGAACCAGCGCCTGTCGCAGAGCCGGGCCGAGTCCGTCCAGCAGTACATGATCAACGCCATGCGCATCCCGAGCTACCGGCTCATCGCCACTGGCTACGGCGAGACGCACCCGATCGCGAACAACGAGACCGCCTCCGGCCGCGCGCAGAACCGCCGCATCGACATCGTCATCAAGCCGAACCTCGACCAGGCCTGATCACGAACCCGCCGATCGTGGCACGCCGCCCTGGCGGCGCGTCGTTCCCGCGCGTTTGCAGCCACGCACGCCCCCGTAGGAGCCCGCCACGCGGGCGACCGAACGCAGCCACCATCCCCGTAGGAGCCCGCCACGCGGGCGACCGAACGCAGCCACCATCCCCGTAGGAG
>CAZBGV010000075.1:0-15608 GCA_964491485.1 uncultured Woeseiaceae bacterium
GCCGATGCTGCTCGCGCTGATCGTCATCCTGCCCTTCGCGGGCAGCCTGTGCGCCGCGCTGCTGCCGAAGCACGCGCGCAACACCGCGGCCGCGTTCGCGGGCACGGTGGCGCTCGCCTGCACCGTGCTCGTCGCTTCCCTCTACCCGGAGGTCACCCGGGGCGGCGTCGTGCGCACGTACGTGCCGTGGCTGCCGGACGCGGGCATCGATCTCTACTTCCGTATGGACGGCTTCGCGTGGCTGTTCGCGCTGCTCGTGGCGTTCATCGGCGCGCTGGTTGTGCTGTACGCCCGCTACTACATGTCCCGGGAAGACCCGGTCGCGCGCTTCTTCTCGTTCCTGCTCGCATTCATGGGCGCGATGCTGGGCATCGTGCTCTCCGGCAACCTGATCCAGCTCGTCGTGTTCTGGGAGCTGACGAGCCTCACGTCGTTCATGCTGATCGCCTACTGGTGGCACCTCGACGAAGCGCGGCGCGGCGCCCGCATGGCGCTCGTCATCACGATCGGCGGCGGCTTCGCCCTGCTGCTCGGCGTGCTCATGCTGGGCGCGATCGCCGGGAGCTACGACCTCGACGTCGTGCTCACCCGCGCAAACGACATCCGCGCGCACCCGTGGTACGGCGCGACTCTCGCGCTCATCGTCGTCGGCGCCCTGAGCAAGAGCGCGCAGTTTCCCTTCCATTCCTGGCTGCCGCGGGCCATGGCCGCGCCGACGCCCGTGTCCGCGTACCTGCATTCCGCGACCATGGTCAAGGCGGGCGTGTTCCTCCTGGCGCGGCTGTGGCCGGCGCTGTCCGGCACGGAAGCCTGGTTCTGGCTGGTCTGCGGCGCGGGCGGGCTGACGCTGCTCATCGGGGCGATCAACGCGACCTTCCAGCGCGACATCAAGGGCGTGCTCGCGTATTCGACCATCAGCCATCTCGGGCTCATCACGATGCTGCTCGGCATGAACAGCACGCTGGCGCTGGTGGCCGCCGTCTTCCACATGCTGAATCACGCGACGTTCAAGGCCTCGCTGTTCATGGCGGCCGGCATCGTGCAGCACGAGACGGGGACACGCGACATCAGCCGCCTGGGCGGCCTGCGGCGATCCATGCCGCTGACGGCCACCGTCGCCACGGTCGCCGCCGGTGCAATGGCGGGCGTGCCGCTCCTCAACGGATTCCTGTCGAAAGAGATGTTCTTCGCCGAGTCGATTGCCGCAGGCGACCTTACCGGGTTCGATTTCAGCCTGCCGGCAATCGCGACCATCGGCAGCATGTTCAGCGTCGCCTACTCGCTGCGCTTCGTGCACCAGGTCTTCTTCGGGTCGCCCTCCGGCAACCTGCCGCGCACGCCGCACGAACCGGTGCGCGGCATGCTGCTGCCGAGCGCGCTGCTGGTCCTCGCGTGCCTGCTGGTCGGCATTTTCCCGGCGCGCACCCTCGGCCCCTTCCTCGGCAGTGCCGCGCTGTCGATCCTCGGCGCGGGCATGCCGGCGTACCGACTGGCCGTATGGCACGGTATGACGCAGCCGCTGGTCATGAGCTTCATCGCGCTGGCGGGCGGCACGCTCTTCTACACGTGGCAGTATCGCAGCGGACGGGCGATGCAGCCCACTCCCCTGCTCTCGCGCATCGACCCGCAGCGCCTCTTCGATGTGGCCAACGTCTGCCTCGTGCGCGCGGCCGGGCGCGCCGCGAACGTCCTCTTTACCGGCCGCCTGCAGCCGCAACTCGTGCTCATCGTCTGCCTCGCGCTCATCGCGGGGTACTTCGCGCTCGACGGCCGCTGGTCGCGCGGCATCATGCCGCTCACGCCGGTCGATCCGCTGTTCGCGCTCCTGTGGCTGGCCGGCGGCGCCTGCGCCCTCGGCGCGGCGGTCCTGGCCAAGTATCACCGCCTCGCCGCGGTCATCCTCACGGGCGCGACGGGGCTCGTGACGGTCCTCACGTTCGCCTGGTTCGCCGCGCCCGACCTCGCGCTGACCCAGCTCACCGTCGAGGTCGTGACGGTGGTGCTGTTCCTGCTCGGGCTGCGCTGGCTGCCGCGCTTCCACGAATGGGACGACCCGAGGCGCAAAACGGCACGCGCGCGGGCACGGCGGGCGCGCGATGCGGTGATCGCCGCGGCGGCGGGCACCGGCGTCGCCGCGCTCGCGTTCGCCGCGCTGACCCGCCCGACGGTGACGGGGCTCTCGACGTTCTTCATCGAGAATGCGCTGCCGCAAGGCGGCGGGCGCAACATCGTCAACGTGATCCTGGTCGATTTCCGCGCGTTCGATACGTTCGGCGAGATCACCGTGGTCAGCATCGTCGCGATCATCGTGTATGGGGTCCTGCGCCGTTTCCGCCCCGCCCCGGAGAGCATCGAACGGCCGCGAGCCCAGCAGGCGGAGGAAGACCTCGCCCGCGAGGCGCTGATCGACAACGAAGTGGACCTGCTGCCGCGCGGCTACCTGAAGATCCCCGCGGTCCTGGTCCGCCTGATGCTGCCGATGGCGGCAATGATCTCGCTGTACTTCCTCCTCCGCGGACACAACGCACCCGGCGGCGGTTTCGTGGGCGGGCTGGTCATGGCGACGGCGCTGATCGTGCAGTACATGGTCGGCGGCACGATCTGGGTCGAATCGCGCATCCGCATTCACCCGCAGGTCTGGATCGCGTGCGGCCTGCTGGCCGCCGCCGTGAGCGGCCTCGTCGCATGGCTCGCGGGCGCACCGTTCCTCACGTCGCAGGAGCTCGATATCGCCGGCCTGCACCTGTCGACGGTGCTGCTTTTCGACCTGGGCGTGTACCTCGTGGTCGTCGGCGCGGTGGTGCTGATCCTGATCGCGCTCGCGCACCAGTCGCTGCGCAGCCCGCGCAAGCGCGTGGAGCCGGTCGACACCAACATCGCAGCCCGGGATGAACCCGTGGCCGAGGAAGCAGGCTGATGGAGATCGTCTACTCGCTCGCGATCGGGGTGCTCACGGCGTCAGGGGTCTGGCTGCTGCTGCGTCCGCGCACGTTCCAGGTGCTGCTCGGGATATCGCTGCTCTCCTACGCGACGAACATCTTCATTTTCGGCATGGGCCGGCTGACGCTGCACCGGCCGCCGATCGTCCGCGGCGACGCGCCGGTCGATCCCGCGTTCTACGCGGACCCGACGCCGCAGGCGCTGGTGCTGACCGCCATCGTCATCGCCTTCGCCACCACCGCCCTGTTCCTGGTCGTGCTGCTCGCGCTGCGCGGCCTGACCGGGACCGATCACGTCGACGGCCGGGAGCCCGACGCATGAACGCGCTGCTCGCGCACCTGCCCGCGCTGCCGATCGTCGTGCCGCTGGTGTCTGGCGCGGCGATGCTGCTGGTGCGCGAGCGGAGGCGTCGGGTGCATGCGACCATCGGGATTGCCTCGCTGGCCGTCCAGCTCGCCGTCGCGATCACCCTGCTGGCACTCACGACGGATGCCGTGCCCGACATCTGGACGAACGGCATCGGTGTCTATCGGATCGGCGGCTGGGACGCGCCGTTCGGCATCGTGCTGGTGGTCGATCGCCTTTCCGGCATGATGGTGACGCTTTCCGCGATGATGGGTCTCGCGGCCGTCGTGTACGCCATCGCGCACTGGGACCGGCCCGCCCAGCCGTTCCACTCCCTCCTGCAGTTCCTCGCGATGGGAGTGAACGGCGCGTTCCTGACCGGCGATCTGTTCAACCTGTTCGTGTTCTTCGAAATCCTGCTCGTCGCCTCCTACGGCCTCGTGCTGCGCGGGCTCGGCGCGCAGCGCGTCAAGACAGGCCTGAACTACATCGCCGTCAACCTTGCCTCGTCGTCGCTGTTTTTGGTCGGCGTCGCGCTGATCTACGGCATCGCCGGCACGCTCAACATGGCGGATCTCACGCTGAAGGTGGCGACGCTCGAGCCCGCCGACCGGGCGATCTTCGAGGCCGGTGCGGCGATTCTCGGCGTCGCCTTCCTCGTCAAGGCGGGGAGCTGGCCCTTGAATTTCTGGCTGCCGCGCACGTATTCGATCTCCATACCGCCGGTGGCCGCGGCGTTCGCGATCATGTCGAAGGTCGGCATCTACGCGGTGCTTCGGGTGGGCACGCTGGTCGGCGAGAATGCCGCCGCGTCCGCGATCCTCGGGTCGATCCTGTTCTGGGTCGGCCTCGCGACGCTGGCCGCCGGCACCGTCGGCATGCTGTCGGCACGGCGCCTGCCGCGCTTCGTCGCCTACTCGGTGGTCGTTTCCTCGGGCCTGCTGCTGTCGGCGCTGGGCCTCGGGCTGGAGGAAGTCACCGCGCCGGCGCTGTTCTATCTCGGCACGTCGGTGCTGACGACCGGCACCTTTTTCATGCTCACCGGCATGACCGAGCGGGCGCGCGAGCCGATCGAGACGGACGGGGGCGCCGAGCCGGTGCCGCAGCCGTTCTTCGTCGCCTACGGCGTCGCGGTGCCCGACCCGTACGGCATCGACGAGGAAGTCGGCACGGCGATCCCCCTGGCGATGGCGTTCCTCGGCATGGTGTTCGTGTTCTGCGTCATGCTCGTGGCCGGGCTGCCGCCGCTGCCGGGTTTCATCGCCAAATTCGCGCTGCTCGCCACGGTGATCCATTCGACGGAAGCGGCGTCCACCCCGGGCTGGCTCTTCGTTGCCGCCGTACTGATTTCCGGTTTCGCGACCGTGATCGCCACGACGCGCATCGGCATCCGCCTGTTCTGGAACCAGGCTGCCCGCCGGGTGCCCCGCCTGCGCGTGCTCGAGGCGACGCCGGTCGCGCTGCTCATGCTCACGCTGTTCGCGGCGACGGTCGCCGCGCCGGCGCTCATGCATTTCCTGCAGGGCGCGGCCACCTCGTTGCACCAGCCGGAAGCTTACGTGCGCACCGTGCTGGCGGCACGCGGGGAGGCGCCGTGAAGCCGCGCGCGCCAAGAAGGCTGTCGTGGGGGCTGATCGGCTGGCTCACGTTCCTGTGGCTGCTGCTGAACCAGACGCTCGCGCCCGGCCAGGCGCTGCTCGGCGTCGTCGCGGCGGCGGCCCTGTCGTGGGCCTTCTCACCGCTGCGGCCTCTGCACGCGACGATCCACAGCCCGCACGTCATCTTCGCCCTGCTGTTCTCCGTGCTCGCGGACGTCATCCGCTCGAACTTCGCCGTTGCGCGCATCGTGCTCGGGCTCGTGCACGAGCGGGAGATCCATTCCGGCTTCGTCGACATCCCGCTCGAGCTCAGGGATCCCCACGGGCTCGCGGGGCTCGCAATGATCGTGACCGCGACGCCCGGCACGGTGTGGGCGGACCTCGCGCCGGACGGGACCCGCCTCACGCTGCACATCCTCGACGTGCAGGACGAGGAAACCTGGATCCGCTGGATCAAGGACCGTTACGAGAAACCGCTGATGAGGATCTTCGAATGACTGCCGTATTCGACGGGGCCGCGCTGTTCGCCTCGTTCTGCTTCGTCGCCGCCATGTTGTGTGCCCTGGTGAGACTGTTTTGGGGCCCGAATGCGCAGGACCGCATCCTGGCCCTGGACGTCTTCTACATCAACGGCATGCTGACGTTGCTGATGCTCGGCATCCGTTCGGATTCCACGGCGTATTTCGACGTGGCGCTGCTGATCGCGCTGTTCGGGTTCGTGGGCACGATAGCGCTCGCGAAATTCCTGTTGCGCGGCGAGGTGATCGAGCCATGAACGGCGAGCTGCCGCTCTGGGTGACCGTGCCCGGCACGCTGCTCGTCGTGCTGGGCGGCCTGCTCGCCCTCGTCGGAGGCATCGGGCTGCTGCGGTTTCCGACCTTCTTCACGCGCATGCATCCGCCGACCATGGGCAACACGCTCGGCACGGGCTGCGTTCTCATCGCCTCGATGCTGGCCTCCTCGGCACTGCTGGACCGGCCGGTGCTGCACGAGCTGCTGATCACGATCCTGATCATCGTCAGCGCGCCGGTCACGGCGATACTCCTCATGCGCGCCGGCGTGTACCGCCAGCGCGTGAACGACGCGCGCAACGGACGCCGCGACACGGTCCTGCCCGCCGGCAATGCGCGCCGCAACGCGGAACGATAGGAGCGCTCACCGCGCGCGGCCGGACGGGTTGCACATCGCTCCCATCGCGGCCACACCACGACCGTTGGTCGCGCGCGATGCGCGCTCCTACGCGCCGGCCCTGCAGTAGTAGTCGATGAACTGCTGGTGCCCGGGCAACTGGCTGACCAGGCCGCGGACGGAGCCGTGTATCCCGTACAGGAATGCCTCGAGCTCGGCATCGCTCATCATGTTGACGATCGGGTGATACTGCTCCGGCAGCAAGCCCTGCCCCAGCATGACCTGCACCCAGGAGTTCTCGCCGAACAGCTCCGTCGGCACCTTGAAAACGCGGCCGGCCTGCCTGAACAGCTCGATGCGGTGCCGCAGGGAGTCCGGAATCTCCATCGACCGGCATTCGCGCCAGAACGCGGAATCCGTCCGCTCCGTCACGTGATAGTGCAGCACGATGAAGTCACGGATGTTCTCGATCTCGAAATTCATCTGGGAGTTGAATTCGTCGATGTCCGGCTGGCGAATGCCGTCGTACGGAAACATCTGCATGAGCCTGATGAGGCTGCGCTGGATGAGGTGGATGCTCGTGGACTCGAGCGGCTCGATGAAGCCGGAAGAGAGGCCCATGGCGACACAGTTCCGGTGCCAGTGCCTGCGGCGGCACCCCGCTTTGAACCTGATGACCCTGGGCTCGGTGAGCCTCCTGCCTTGGATGTTGCGCAGCAGCAGATCGATCGCCGCGTCGTCCGACAGGTGCCTGCTGCTGAAAACGAGGCCGTTGCCGACCCTGCTCTGGAGAGGGATCCGCCACTGCCAGCCGGATTCGCGCGCGATGGAGCGGGTGTAGGGTACCGGCGGGCCGACCGACTCCGTCTGGACCGCGACCGCGCGGTCGCAGGGCAGCCAGCGCGACCAGTCGTCATAGCCGACGTCGAGCGCCTGCCCGATCAGCAGCCCGCGAAAGCCGGTGCAGTCCACGAACAGGTCGCCCTCGATCCGCTGCCCGGATGCGAGCTCGAGCGCCGTGATGAACCCGCTGTCCGCGTCCTGGTGCACGCGCGAGATCCTGCCCTCCCGGCGGACGACACCGTGCTGCCCAGCGATGCCGCGCAGGAAGCCGGCATACTGCGACGCGTCGATATGATATGCGTAGTTGAGCCCCTGGTTCGGCAGGACAGCGAAGCGGTTCTCTTTCGCCGCCAGCCATTCCTTGCAGTACTCGCCGAATTCCCGGCTGATGCCGAGCTTCAATCCCTTGAGCCAGAAATGCTGGAAGCCCGCGGCCCAGCAGTCCTTGCCCGTCCAGCCGAACGAGTGAATGTAGTGCTTGTCGACGTCGCGCCAGTTCTCGAACGAAATGCCGAGCTTGAAGGTGCCCTGAACGGCGGCGAGGAATTCCTGTTCCCTGATCTTCAGGAGCTCGTGGAACGTCAGCAACGTCGGGATCGTGGCCTCGCCGACGCCGACCGTGCCGATCTCGTCGGACTCGACGAGGGTGATGTCGAGCGTTTTGCCCAGCAGTCTCCCGAGCGCAGCCGCGACCATCCAGCCGGCGGTGCCGCCCCCGGCGATGACGACTTTGTGAATTTTCCTGTGCAAAGAGCCCCCGTGAATCAGCGGTTGAGCCTGTTGATCAGCTCGGCGCGCAGCCGGCGCGCCGCGGCATCGTCCAGCGGCGCGAGGCAGCCGCGGCCGGGCTCGGGAATGTGCGAATACACCGATTCGTCCGCGGAGAACACGTAGTGCTCGAACAGCGCGCGCCACGCGTCGCGCTGCCGCTGCGGAAGATCGCGCAGGCCGAGGATGGCGTGCATGAGCGCCGAAGTGGGGGATCCCATGACCGCCGGCGAGTCGCACCACCAGTAATTGACCAGGAGATTGAACGGCGCCAGCGATTCCACGTGGTGCCACCACATGCCTGGTATGAAGATCGCGTCACCGGGCTCGAGCTCGGCGCTCGACGCCGCTTCCAGCGCCCTCGCGAACTTCGGAAAGCGCGCGAGGTCCGGATGCGCAATGTCCACCAGGCTGATGGCCTGGCCGGACGGCGTGCGATCCAGCGGACCGATATAGAGGTTCCCGACCTGCTCCGGCGGGAACAGCGTGAAGCGCCTCGTGCCCGCGACCACGCACGCGATGTTGTTCGGAAAATCGAAGTGCGCCGAGATGCGAGCCCGGTTGCCCAGCCAGAAGCTGACCAGCCGGTCGTCCCTGGCCAGGCCGATGTCGTTGTGCTCCCGGAACCCGGGCAGCCAGCGGTCGACGGCCGACGAGCCGACGTAGATGGCCTGCGGGGATCGTACGTCCTGCTGCTCCGCGAGCTTCTGCAGCACCAGCGGGAGAGGCGCCGAGGTGCTCTTGAAATTGAAGCCCGTGAAATCCTCCGTGTAGAAGAAGCGCCCGCCGATGCCGGGGTCGCCGACGTACACCGTCACGGGTGCGTCCGACCAGAAGCGGGCCAGGTAGGCTGCCGCGCCTGCGAGCGACGGGCCGCAGGCCGCCACCGCCGGCCAGTCCGCGACCAGCCCCTTGAGCACCAGCGGAGTGTCCGACTCGAGGACCCGCGCCGGAATCGCTTCCGGGGAGCAGCCTTCGACCACCTCCACCGGGGCCGGGTCGACCGTCGTGATCACCTTTCAGCCCTGGAGCGCACGGTTCTTCATCTCGACCAGCGAGCGCATGTTGACCGTCGAGGCGAGCATCATGAAAAGCGGCATCAGGAATCCCTTCTGGCCGAAATCCCACAGGGTCGCCCCCGTGAGCTGCTGCACCTTCTTCTCGTTGATGGCGTAAAAGCCGAGCAACTGGTTCCTGGAGCCGTCGTTCAGGGCAACGTCGAAGGTCACGGACTCGACCAGATCGTGTTGCTGCAGGGCCTGCACGAACGCCTTGCTGTGCACGTACCCGCCGTAGATCGTTTCCAGGAGGGCGGCCATGTCTTCCAGCCAGGGCGTGCGACCGCCCAACGGCTGGAACAGCGCCTCGCCGGCCGCCTTGTTGACGCGCGGATGGCCCAGGTCGATCGACAGCATCCGGGCCGGCCCGGCGCCGGCCTGGCCTGCCGGGTCCTGGTACCCGATCAGGAACGGCTGCCTCCTGATCATGGCCGGCACGTAGTGTGCGTGCCAGCCGGCATCGTCGAGGAACAGGTTCTCCTTTTCCTTGAAGCCGAACAGCGCAATGGGGTAGAGCTCGCCGTTCGGGTCGCGATGCAGCAGGATCGGGTAGAACGCCTGGACGCTGCGGAACTCGAAGGGAAACGTCCTCGCGAACATGACATCGTCGCCGTAGGCTGCCGATCGCTCGGTGATAATCCGAAGGTCCCGGTGATCGACGTTGTTTACGAGGGCGAGATCGGCCATGGTCGCTGCGCTCATTCGACACCGCGAAGCGATGTCATGGAGTTGATGAGATCACGGTGGGCCGGCAGCAGGTTCAGCAGCTGGCGCGCCTTCTGCTCGTTCGCGTGCAGCACCCGGTCGGCACGCTCCCTTTCGTCGTCGCGATCCGCGTCGCAGGTACGATGGTACCGCGGCTCGAACCCCATGCCATACAGCACGTACTGGTAGCTCGCGGACGGGAACAGCTCGTCGACCCTCGGGGCATCGTCGTGCCACGGCGGCTGCTGCTGCCAGAGCGCCAGCCGGTCCCCGAGGCCGTCCGGCCAGGAGGCTTCTGCACGCGCATCCCGCCAATAGGCGCTGTCACGGCGCGCGCTGAGGACATAGTGCAGCTTCAGGAACTCGATGATCCGCTCCCAGTGGTAGCGCATCTTGTCGTTGAATCGCCTCGCCGCCGCCGACATGATCGCCCGGTCGGCCGGCAGCTGCCGGGCGATGAAGGAGGCACACTGCTCGACCAGGGCCAGCGCCGATGCCTCCAGGGGCTCGATGAAGCCCCCGGAGAGGCCCACGGCGACGCAGTTGTTCACCCAGAATGCGCGCCGGTAGCCGGGCTCGAAGCGGATCGAGCGGAACGACAGCTCCTCCAGGCGCACTTCGGGCGAGGTGCGGGAGACGTACTGCCTGGCGACCTCCGTGGCGCGCGCTTCATCCGTATGCGCGGAGGAATACACGTGACCGACGCCGCGCCGCGCCTGGAGCCCGATGTCCCAGATCCACCCGGTCGGCACGGCCGTTGCCAGCGTCGCCGATGCAATGGGTTCGTTGGCTTTCGTGCGCGGCACCTGCACCGCGATCGCGGCGTCATTGAACAAATACCCCTGCACCGGCACGAGATCGATGCCGAGATGCCGGCCGATCAGCAACGCACGCGGGCCGGTGCAGTCCACGAACAGGTCTCCCTGCAATCTCTCGCCGGCAGCGAGCCGAACGGCCGCGATGTCTCCGTGCGGATGCAGGTCGACACCCTCGACGGTGCCCGCTACATGCCGGACGCCGAGATGGCCGACGGCATGGCGACGCAGCAACTGTGCAAATTTTCCGGCATCGAGGTGGTAGGCGTAGTTGACGTTGAACGCGTAGTCCGGCGTGGACTGCTGCTTGGGTGCCAGGCCAGCGGCGATGACCCTGGCTTGCGGCGTAACGAATTCGGCGAACGGCGTCCGGCGCCCGTGCGCCAGCCAGTAATCGGCAAGGTTCAGGCTCGAGTATTCGGCAGGGAGGCTGAACGGGTGGTAGTAGTGATGCTGCTCGCCCTCGCCCGCCCAGCCGATGAAATGCGTTCCCTGCTTGAACGTGGCATCGCATTCGCGAATCAGCTCGGCTTCACCGATGCCGATTTTCCGGAGCGTCGCGCGCATCGACGGCCAGGTGCCCTCGCCGACGCCGATCGTCGGGATATCGGGCGACTCCACGAGCACGACCTCGAGCTCCCGGCCTGCGACACGGCGGTTGCCGGCGGCGACCAGGCCCGCCGTGATCCAGCCGGCGGCGCCGCCGCCGACGATGACAACCCTGTACGTGACCTCGTGCATCGGTTCCTGATCGCCGGCGAGATCGTCCTCCCCTCGATGTCGACTGGGGGAAAGCGTTCCGGGCCCGCTCCGCTCAACCTAGAGCAACCACGCCGCCCAGGCAATCACTTTCGCAGCCGCCGGCTCCCCGAAAAAAAGCTGCCCCCGCAGGGGCAGCTCTTCTCCTGCAGGCAGGACTCAGAACTTGTACCTGAGCCCCACGTTGTAGCGTGTCCCGAGCTGCGTGGCGAACAGCGTCTGCATCGGATCCCGCCCGTAAACGTGACTCGTCTCGTTGGTCAGGTTCAACACGTCCAGGACGATCTGCATGTGCTCGTTGTACCAGTAGCTCGCGCTCAGGTCCCATTGCTGGTAATCGTCGACGTAGGTCGGCGGCCCCGCGCCCACGTTGGTCTGCCCGGTGCCGGCCAGGAAATCATCGCGCCAGTTCCAGGCCAGCCGGACGCCGATTCCGTTCTTGTCGTAGAAGCCGATGACGTTCGCGCTGTCACTGAGACCGGTGAGGACGAACTGCTGTGCCAGGCTGAAGTCGTCGTAACCGACGTCGGCGTCGACGATCGTGGCATTGGCGATCACACCGAAGCCGCTGTCGCCGAAGTTGTGCTGGACGACGAGCTCCCAGCCGTCCATGGTTGCTTTCTCGATATTGACCGGGACCGTGAGGTTGAACGGCGCGGACGGATCGCGGCCCGCAACGCCCGAAATGACGCCGTTCACCTCGTCGACGCCGGGCTCGTCCGGCCGGTTGGCCAGGATCCACGCGTACAGCGTGCCCCCGTCGGAGGCGCCGGTGGCGGCCCGCGCCTCGTCGGCGAGCGGGCCGAGCCCCGGGTGCGGCAGGTCGAACACCGTCTCCTCCACCGACGACGTGCCGATGAAGTTGTCGACGTCTTTCAGGAAGTACCCGGCGGCAATGTAACTGCCGTCGCCGTAGTAATACTCCAGGGACAGGTCCAGGTTCTGCGAGACGAAGGGGAGCAGCTCGGGGTTGCCCCGCGAACCGGTGCCGCCGTCGATCCGGACCGGTGAGTTGATCGTCAGTCCGCCCTGGATGTCGCCGTAGTTCGGCCGCGTCAACGTCTTGCTCAGAGAGACGCGCCCGACGAGGCTGTCGGTCAGGTCCATCCTGAAATCGAAGTTCGGCAACCAGAAATCGTAGTCGCCGTCGAGCTCCGTGAACACGGTGTCGCCCGAGCTGATCGGCGACAGCTCGTTGCCCGCGACCCAGTTGAGCCCGTTCCAGTCGATGGACAATGCGCGTGAGGTGACGTCGGTCTGCTCATAGCGCAGGCCAAGGCGCATCCCGACTTCCCTTCCGCCCCATTCCGTCGCCATGTTGACCTGGAAGTAGGCGGCCTGCGATTCCTCCAGCGTGCGGCGGTCCGCGGTGAAGTTGTCCGTCGGGCACAGCGCGGTGCCGCAGGGACCGAGGTCGCCGTTGCCCGGCACGAACACCGGCGTCAGCCCCTGCTCCATCAGCGATTCGGTCCGTGCGATCAGGTCGACCATGTTGAACGTGAAGAACTCGGTCTGCAGGCGCGGATCGTCGCCGCCCGGGATCTCGTCGAAGGCGCCGGCGATGGACGCCGGCGTCATGAGGTCCGCGATGGCGCCGGGGGGAGTCTGCGCCGACCAGGAATCGCGCTGGACGACGGCACTGGCGGCGCGGTTGTCGACGTCGGTCAGCTGGATGCCGAAATCGATGCTCTCGACGAAGCCGGCATCGAAGGCCAGGCTGCCGCCCAACCTGAGCTGCTCGATGTCCATCCTCGACACCGAGTTGGTGAAAACGCTGCCCGTCACCGTCATGTCGTCCGCGGACAGCGGGTTGGACAACCCGAGCTGCAGCACCGGCAGCTCCTTGTCGAAAAACCCGCTGGTGCGGTCGCGCGTGTAGGCCGCGATGGAGAGCAGCGCCGAGTTGCCGAACGGGCTGTTCGGCTCGTTCTCCGCGGACGAATCGTGGTAATCGAGCTCCAGGGCAAGCCTGTCGCCGACGTTCCACAGCAGGTTCAGCCCGACCGAGTTGTTCTCGTTGCGGAACGCATCGGCGCCCGCCCCCATGGAAAAGTCCGAGCCGACCGAATTTTCCGTGTACTCGATCGGCGAGGCCTGCGGTCCGTCGGTCCATTCGGTTTCCTGCCCCGCGAAATTGAACCACGCCGACAGGTTGTTGTAGGTGCGATCCAGCTCGAGCTCGGAATAGGTGTAGTCCAGGGTCGCCGTCAGGGCGTCGATCGGCCGGAACTGCAGTGTCAGCTGGCCGTTGGTCCGGACGCGATCGTAGCTCGCGAGCTCGTAGCCGATGACCTGGGGCACCGAGTACAGGTCCCCGGCACCGGGGCGATTCACCTGGTTCGGATCGCCCTGCGGCGGAATCCCGCCCCATTCGGACGGGCCCAGCCCGCACCAGCAGTTGTCGGTTTCGCCCGTGAACGTACGCCAGCCGCCGACGCTCGCCGTGGCACTGCCGCTCTTGCGCTCCTGGCGGATGGCGGTCAGCGCGACGCCAACGCGGTCGTCCGCGAAGGTGTTCGATACGAGCGCGGAAATCTCCGGCGTCCAGGACACGCTCGAAACCGCCGAATCGTCGTACACGCCGCTGGCGGCCATGGCGGCGTTGAATCCGGGCGATTCCAGGGGCCGCGTCGTCCTGATGTTGATCGTGGAGCCGATGCCGCCGGTGGGCACGTCGGCTCGGCCGCTCTTGTAGACCTCGACGGCGGCGATGCCTTCCGATGCCAGGTTCCCGAAATCGAACGAGCGCCCGAGCCCGCTGGTGGTCGGCATCTGGCGGCCGTTGAGCAATACGAGATTGAAGTCCGGGCCGAAGCCGCGGACGGTGACCCGCGATCCTTCGCCCCGTTCGCGATCGATCGACACGCCGGTGATCCGCTGCAGCGACTCGGCAAGGTTCGTATCGGGAAAGTCGCCGATGTCCTCCGCGCTGATGGCGTCGACGACGCCGGCGGCGTCCCGCTTGATGTCCATGGAGGCCTTCAGGCTGCCACGGATGCCGGTCACGACGATCTCTTCGACGGACCGGTCGGGAGCGTTCTGTGCATGCGCGGGCGGCGCGGCCGCGGTCGCCCCCAGCGCGAATGCGACACCGGCCGCGAGCGGCGACTTCCTGAATCGTGGTTTTTGCATGTTTCCCCCCGAGGCGTCGTCGATTTTGCGTCCCGCCGGGCGCAAAATGTAAGCGCTTTCACGAAATCTACTGCAACCCTTCGGGGCCGTCAACCGGTTTCCGGCGGGCGGGCCGCAGGCCGCCATCTGGCAGACAAATGGCCTGTTTTTAAGGTCCTGGCGCTTTGCCGGGCAGGCCGGGAGGCCGCGAGGCGGCGCTAGGAATCGGCCGCCGCGAGCGGTATGCTGTAAGCGCTTTCACGCCGCCAGGGGGAGCGGCGGCGCAGGCCTCCAGGTGTTTTCCAGACGGCGCGGCTCGCGTGGCCGGGCGGCGGAACGGGCATGGCAACGATCTACGAAGTCTCGAAACTCGCCGGTGTCTCGCTGGCAACGGTGTCACGCGTCATCAACAACAGCGGCCGGGTGACGGAGAAGACGCGGCGCAAGGTGGAAACCGCCATGCGCCAGCTCGGCTACCGTCCGAACTCCATTGCGCAGTCGCTCGCGTCCAGCCGTTCCAACAGCGTCGGCATTCTCGTCCCGGAGCTGCACGGCCCTTTCTTCAATACGATGTTGAGCGGCGTGGAAGCCGAGCTCCGCGAAGCAGGGAAGCACGTGTTCATCACCGTGGGCCACAGCGATGAAACGAAGGAGCTCGAGAGCATCGAGTTCCTGGTCGGGCGTCGTTGCGACGCGCTGATCCTGCACGTCGACGCGGTCGCGGACCCCTACCTGCTGAAGCTGAACGAGGAGGTCGTCCCGGTCGTCCTGATCAACCGCACGCTGCGCGGCCTCGCGGGCCGCTGCATCAATCTCAACAACACGCGCGGCGGCTATCTCGCGACGAAAGCGCTGCTGGAGCGCGGTCACCGCTCGATCGCCTGCATCACGGGACCGCGCTGGAAGAGGGATGCCCGCCAGCGGCTCGCCGGCCACCGCAAGGCGCTCGCGGAAGCCGGGGTGAAGCCGGACCCGCGGCTGTTCGTCGAGGGCGACTTCCAGGAAAGCGGCGGCAGGGAGGGTATGGCGGCGCTGCTCCGGGCCGGCATTCCGTTCACCGGGCTCGTGTGCGGTAACGACACGATGGCGGCCGGCGCAATCGATGCCGCTCGGGACAGCGGCCTGTCGGTACCGGGCGACCTGTCGGTGGTCGGCTTCGACAACGTGACCTTCGCACGCTACATGCATCCGAAGCTGACCACGATCGACTACCCCATGGTGGAGATGGGGCAGATGGCCGCGCGTATCGTGCTGAAGGACGTATACGACATCGACGGCCCCGAAATTCGCAACGTGTTCGAGCCGAAGATCGTCGAGCGGCAGTCCGTCACGGCCCCGGCGCGTCGCCCGGCCGCGCGCGCTGCCGTCCGCCGGCAACGGAAAGCACGCCCCGCCTGAGCGGGTTCCGCGCGCGCTGCCTCGGCCAAGGAGCGCTGCCCCGCGTTCCTTTGCCCCGCCATGGCGGCAAGCCACGGCGCTACGCGCGCCTGCCGTTCATTTCTCCCGGATTGCAGGCATCCCGATTTCGAGCACCCGAC
>CAZBGV010000075.1:15708-17415 GCA_964491485.1 uncultured Woeseiaceae bacterium
GCGCCTGCCGTTCATTTCTCCCGGATTGCAGGCATCCCGATTTCGAGCACCCGACGATCCTGCTTGATGATCGCCCACAATCGCGCATCCGCGCTGGCGCGATCGAACGCAATGCCCTGTCCTTCCATGCCCGGCGCCCTCACCGTAGCGATCCATTCAAGCTCCGATCCGCCGCGTGGCGGCCGGACGGCATAGAGCTCGTTGCGGTCGTGGCCGGTGAGGTAGAGCAGGCCATCGGGGCCCCAGGATCCGCCGGAGTTGCTCATGGGCCGCATGCGATCGAGCACGGCGTCAGGCAGAGTCCAGGCTTCGAGCACGGAAAAACTGTCATCCATGCGGACGACCTGCGTGCGATCCGTCTCGCCGTAAGGAACCGACTCGCCTTTCTGGATCTTGTCGTAATTCGCAAAAGCTCCCCACCAGGAGCCTTCGTGGCGATCCAGCCACGTGAACGAGCCGCGGTCGATGCCGAAGCTGTGTGTATCGACGTGCTCCAGCGTGGCGGCGTCCCAGATCTCGACGGAGCTCGTCATCGGTCGGCCGGGGTAGTTCGAATGCGCCGCGTAGAGCCGCCCTTCGTACACGACGAGGCTGTCGAGATGAATGAGAGGCGGCCCGTCGATGTCGCCGCTCCAGCGGGCCACGATCTCACCCGAATCCCGGGCGTATTTTGCGATGCTTGCGTTTTCGGCGACGTAGAAGAAACCCGAGTCCACGGCAACGCCCTGACGTGCTTCGGGAGCCTCGTACCTGGCGAGGAGCTCGGCGTCGTAGACCGGCACTTCGGCCGCGGGCACCGGTTGGCTGCCCAGACAGGGGCCGAAAAGGCACAGGGTCCACAGCGCGCGCCAGGTGATGGAGTTCCCGCTATTTGAGTGACCTATTTGGACGATATTGGTCATAACTCTCTTCTCTTTTTTCGCTTTAAATTGCAACATCCAAGCAGTATTTCTGTCAATTTGGCATTACCATTTGTGTCATTTGGCGCCCTGCGGGCGCGACCGCAACGGGTCCGTCAGGAATGGCCCGAAACGGCTTTGCCGGGCGCGGTCGTGTTCCATATGATGCAGCATCACTCGTGCACGCCAGGAGGATCGCAAGCTTGACCAACCGGCGTTACAAACAGATCGCAGACGACATCGCAAAGAAGATCTATTCGGGCGAATACGCGGTAGGCCAGCGTCTGCCGCCCGAGCGCGATCTTGCGGAGATGTTTTCGGTCGGGCGACCAGTCCTGCGCGAAGCCCTGATCGCGCTCGAGCTCCACGGCCTCGTGGCCGTTCGCCAGGGTGCCGGCATCTATGTCCTGCCCTGGCAGAATCAGCCGCTCCGGGTCAACATCTTCGACCGCGGCGTCAGTCCGTTCGAGCTGCTCGATGCGCGCTGCATGATCGAGGGAGAAATCGTCGCTGAAGCCGCCCGCATCATCACCGACCGGGAGCTCCTCGGCCTTCAGCAGGAAATCCAGCGGATGAAGGATAGCTTCACGAACATGGAGGAATACGAGAAGCACGACCGCGAGTTTCACATGCTCATCGCGCGAGCCGCCCGCAACACTGCGCTCACCGCCGTCATCGACAGTCTGTGGGCCCTGCACACACGCGGGGTGCTCTGGAACCAGCTTCACCGGTTCACGCCTCCGGAGAAACTGCACGGCGATCGGCTCGACGAGCATCTCGCGATTTACGATGCGCTGAAGCGACGCGA
>CAZBGV010000076.1:0-1436 GCA_964491485.1 uncultured Woeseiaceae bacterium
CCTCGAAACGCCCGGTGCGCGTCGGCGTGAGCCACATGTGCGTCTCCATGCCGGGGACGAGGTCCATCTTCACGCGGAACTGGGCAACGGTGAAGTTGTGCAGGACGTCTTTCGAGCGCAGCCAGAAGCGCACCGGCTGGTCCACCGGCAGGTGCACCTCAGCGCTCTGCACCAGCACGTCGTCCCGGCCGGCGGGATCGTCCGGATCCATGCCGAACGGGTTCTCGGAGGAAACGAGGCGCGTGCTGGCCTTGCCGAAGCGCCCGTCCTCACCGGGCAGGCGGTAGCTCCAGTTCCACTGCTGCCCGACGGCTTCGACCTGCAGCGCGTTCTCGGGCACGTCCACGAACTTCGCCCACACGAACAGGCCGGGTGCCAGCATCGCAGCGACGCCGATCGTGGTGGCGCCGGTGAGGATCCATTCGAGCTTCTTGTTCTCGGGCTCGTAATCCGCGCGCCGGTCCTTGCGGTGGCGGTAGCGGATGACGCAGTACGCCATGAAGAGATTGACGGCGACGAACACGATGCCGGTCACGACCAGCGTGATGTCGACCGTCGTATCGATGCGCGCCCAGTTGGAGGCGAGGGGCGTGAAGGTCCACGGGCTCAGGAAGTGGAAGACGAGGGAGCCCACGACCAGAAGGATCAACACTATCGCTAGCGGCATGACTGGCGCCCTCCATCGCGACCGCCCCGGATCGTCTGCAGGTGGACCGCTGGAATCACTTTGGCCGCCGCGCCTCATCGCCGCCGGCTTCCATGCTCGCTCGCGCAGTCTGTCGTCCGTCGTGTGCCCGGACGGCGATGCGTTTTCCCCTTACTTCCTTGTCTTCGTGCGGCGCCCCCGAGATCTGTGGCGGAACTGTCGACGGTCGAGAATAGAGTATTCAGGCGTCGATTTCCACTGCCGAATAAGGCCGCCGCAAAGCCGCGAGCCGGCCGCCAAACCTTTGAATCCGCGATGAAAATCAGGGCCCGTAGGAGCCCGCCATGCGGGCGACCCGAAGCTTCGTATCGCCCGCATGGCGGGCTCCTGCGAAGTTACGTCGAAGCCCCTGGGCGTCGGACCCCGAGGTCGAGCCCCGCCGACGCGGTGCCTCAAATCGGCCTCAGAAGTCGAGGTCCCGCTCGACGCGCTTGCGTGCCTTGTCGAGGTCGGACTTGAGGTCGTCGAGCTCTTCCTCCAGCGGCGCGGTGAGGTCGGCGGTCTTGACCACCAGCGGGAGCTCGCGCGCGACCTCCGGCGGCAGCGCGGCGACCGGCGTGGCCGGCTGCGGCGGGCGTGCCGGCTCGTCGGGTGAGAGCCGCGGCAGCAGCAGCACGACGGCGAGCGCCGCGGCAATGCCGGACAGGCTCGCCGCCGCCCACAGCCGCAACGGCAGCCCCGTCCCCTGCCTCGCCCGCCCCCCGTAGGAGCCCGCCATGCGGGCGACCCG
>CAZBGV010000076.1:1536-3542 GCA_964491485.1 uncultured Woeseiaceae bacterium
CCCGAACCTCATCATCGCCTCCCCCGCCGTAGGAGCCCGCCATGCGGGCGACCCGAACCTCATCATCGCCTCCCCCGCCGTAGGAGCCCGCCATGCGGGCGACCCGGGCCCCTTCATCGCCTCCCCCGTCGCGCAAGCTTCCGAGGCCCGCTTGCGCCTCGCGCTGCACCGCCGCCCGGATGCGCGCCGTGACCTCCGGCGGCACCTCCGCCTCGATGCTGCGTGCGTCGCGCCGCAACCGTCGCTCGAGCTCATCCATAACCCTTGCCCTCACCGCGCCCTCTCCGGCCATCAACCGGACAGGACGCCGATACCTGTCGTTTCACGCGCGAGCTCCGCCGCGAGCCGGCGCCGCGCGCGCAGGAGCGTCACCTTCGTCCATGCCCGGGACCGGCCAAGCGCGCGCGCCACCTCCCGCACGGGCAGGTCCTCCGCGTAGCGCAGCCACAGCGCCGCGAATGCCTCGGGCGACAGGTGCCGCCGTGCCTCGAGCCACAGGTGACCGGCGTCGGCGTCCCGGATGCACTGCGCGAGCACGTCGGCACGCTCGTCCGGCACGTCCTCGAACGACGCCGATGGCCGGGTCGGCCGCCGTGCCGCATTGCGGATCGCGATGCGGTACAGCCAGGTGCTGAACTGCCAGCGAGGCCGGTACGACGCAAGATAGCGGAACGCGGCAAGGAACGTATCCTGCAGCGCGTCCTCCGCGTCCGCGCGCGTCGCGCAACGCGTGAGCAGGAAGCGGAAGAGGCCGGCCTGGTAGCGTCCCACCAGCTCGCCGAACGCCTCGACGGAGCCCGCAAGCGCGGCATCGACCAATTCCGCATCGGCCTTCACGCGCGGTGCCCGGTGCGCACACCGGTCATTCGAGGATGCGGCCGACAACCTCGGGATCGAACACGGTGCTGATCGAAAGCACGTTGTCGAGAATCTCGACCTTCATGTTCTGCACGACCCTGAGCACCTCCGGATCGAGATCGTCGTTGAACGCCTGCAGCCCGATGAGGCCGTTGATGATCCCGCCGAGCGACCGCGCGATGGTCGGGTCTTTCGACACCAGCCGCGCTTGCATCGCCAGCAGGCCGCCGGCATCCGAGACCAGCAACGCGGCCTTCTCGGTGTTCCGCAGGATGTTCGAATCCCAGTCCGTCTCGTCGTCCGCGAACCTGGCCGTGAGCGCGCCGGCCTGCACGAACTCCTTGTCCGCCGTCAGCACGAACAGCGACCCGGCATGGCTGCCGCTGCCGGGAATGCGCCCGCCGGACTCGATCAACGCCTTGAGCGGCCCCTCCTCCGAGGTCACGATCACCTTGTTTTTGACGTCGAAGGTGAACCAGGCCGAACCGTCGAGATTGCCGAAGCGGCGATGCGCCGGCGCCGCGGCCTTGCCACGCTGCACGTGGTAGTAGGTCGCGCCGTCGTGCCGGACGGTTTCGAGGCGGGCTTTCAGGGTCGCAAGCGCCAGCAGCTTGTCGCGCGTCTCCTGGCTGATCGGCCCTTCAACGACGAGCACCGTGCCGAGGGTCGGATCGGAAAACGCCGTCACCGTGTCGACCTCGCGGCCGAGGTCGATGCCGACGTCCTCGCGGATGTCCGTGAAGACCTCGTGCTCGAGCCAGCGATAGACCGCGCGCCCCGAGTCGGCCTGGCGCATGGCGGCCAGATCCGCGTGCAGGTACCACTCGGCGGCGCCGGGGAGATCGGCGGCGTCGAACGCGGCGCGCGCCGCGGGCGGCAGCGCGAGGGCCAGGGCGAAGGCCAGCAGGCCGGACAGGGTGCGTAGCGGGGACATGGCGGGTCCTTGGTCGAAGATCCTGCTCCTTATAGTCGGCTCGCCGCCGAATGGTTACACACGCGGACTGCTGCGATCCCGTAGGAGCCCGCCATGCGGGCGACTCCCGGCAGCGCGGTCGCCCGCATGGCGGGCTCCTACGGGATCGGCGGCATGCCCGGCGTGACCGGGGTCGGCCGCGTGCCGGGCGTGACCGGGATCGGCCGCGTGCCGG
>CAZBGV010000076.1:3642-17357 GCA_964491485.1 uncultured Woeseiaceae bacterium
TCGGCCGCGTGCCGGGCGTGGCCGGGGTCGGCGGCCCGGGGGGCCTGGCAGGGGCGATCACTCGGCGATGCGGGCGCGCGTGACCTGTACCGGGCAGCCGCTGCCCTGGGTGTAGGGGCCGAGGCCGGTGCGCAGGCTGGTGACCTCGCCGGGCCCGAGCACGCCCGCGAGCCGCCGCTCGACCGCTCGCGGCTGGCCGCCCTGGGCGCGGAACTGCACGGCGACGCCGATGTCGCGGACCGGCACCGAGGTCGCGTTGCGGAGCGAGACGATGAGCTCGCCGCTCGCGGCGGCGTCGCAGCGGACCTGCACGTAGGCGGACGGGTTTTGCGGGAGATCGAGGCGGATCAGGCGGGCGCGGGCCGCTTCGGCCATCTTGCCCTCGCCCTGGGCGACCACCTTGAAATGCTCGATGGCCGCGGCGCGGTTGCCGCGCTCGAGCGCGATGTTGCCGAGCGCGTAATGCGCCTGCCCGGTCGGCAGCAGCGACATGCTCTTCTGCAGATCGCGCACCGCGAGCTGCTCGTTGCCGATCTCGTTATAGGCGAGGCCGCGCTGCAGGTAGTAATAGAAGAAATCGTCGCGGCGCTCGATGGCCTCGTCGTAGCTCTTGATCGCGTCCTCGTACTCTTCCTCCACGAGGCGAACATCCCCGCGCAGCGCGTAGAAGTGCCCTTCCTGCGGCAGGATCCCGATCGCTTTCTCGGCTTTCCGGAGTGCCTCCTCGGTGCGGCCCTCGGCAAGCGCCTTGCGCCCCGCGTCGTAGGCCTCGTACGCGGGCACCGCCTCCTTCGTGCGCTCGATCGCCTCCGCGTAGCGATCGTCGCCGACCAGCCCGCCCGCCGGCAGCGTCTTCGCCGTCGCGATGTTCGCCTGCACCCGCTCCGCCGACGGCGGGTGCGAAGAGAAGAGTCCGGTCAGCCAGTCCGATCGCCGTTCTTCATTCAGCTTCACGAAGGTTTTCTGCAGCTTCACGGCGCCTTCCGGGTCGTAGCCCGCCCTCGACATGTACACCATGCCGTAATGGTCGGCCTCGAGCTCCGCGTCGCGGCCGTATTTGAGGTTGACGAGCTGGGCGCCGACATTCGCGCCCATGACGAACAGCTGGCCGTAATCGCTGTCGCTGCTCGCGATCGCGGTGCCGAGCACCAGGCCCTGCAGCAGCATGCCGCGCTCCATCTGGTTCGCGGAATGGCCGGCGGCGGCGTGCACGATCTCGTGCCCGAGCACGGCCGCGAGCTCCGACTCGGACTCGAGGTGGGTCAAAAGCCCCCGATTGACCGCGATCTTGCCGCCCGGCAACGCCCACGCGTTCGGGACGGAGTTGTTGAGCACCACGAACTCGTACGGCAGCTTCCGGTCGCTGACGGCCGCGAGCTTCTGCCCGACACCCTGCACGTATTCCGTCAGCGCGGGATCGATGTCGTATTGCCCGCCCTCCGCCTGCTGCATCGGCAGGTAGTTCTGCTCGCCCATGCGGATCTCGGTCTGCTCGCCGACGAGCACGAGCTCGCGCTGGCCGGTCACCGGGTTGACGGCGCAGCCGGCTAATGCGGCGAGCAGGGTGCAGAGAATGAATGTGCGCAGCATGGCAGTCGTCCTTCAGGAAAAAGGCGGCTGGCTCGATCGGGACGATTATATCAACCCGGCGGGATGCCCCCGTAGGAGCCCGCCATGCGGGCGACCCGACGATCGCGGGTCGCCCGCACGGCGGGCTCCTACGGGGGCTGGTTTTCGACCAGCTGCGCGAAGGCGGGGGACATCGCCTCGGAGAAGCCGTCCTTCGTGCGCAGCTGGAACAGCGCGGGGATATCCCGTTCTTCGGCGAGCGCCATGCCGTCGTCGGGTCCGAGCACGAGAAGAGCCGTCGCCATCGCGTCGGCGAAGGACGCCCGGTCCGCGATCACGGTCACCGAAGCGAGATTGTGCGACACGGGCCGGCCTTCGCGAGCGTCGATCAGGTGCGAATAGCGCTTGCCGCGGTACACGAAATAGTTGCGATAGTCTCCGGAAGTGGAAGCCGAGCAGTCGCTGAGTTTCAGCACCATCTGGATCGCTTCGCCGTCGCTGGATGGCTTCTCGATCGCGATCGACCAGGGTCCGCCCGCGGCGTTCGCACCCCGCATGCGCAGCTCGCCGCCGAGCGCCACCACGTAGTTCCCGATCTGTTCCTGCTCGAGCTGCTTGCCGACTTCATCGACGGCATAGCCCTTGGCCCAGGCCGACAGGTCGATGTAGACGTCGGGCGAATCCTTGCGCAGCGCGGGCCGGGAGCAGTCGGCGTGCAGCCGCCGGTAACCGACCCGCGCCCTCGCCGCGGCCACCTCGTCCGCCGGGGGCGGCGCGAGCTCCACCGTGTCCGGCCCGAAGCCCCAGAGATTCACCAGCGGACCGACCGTGATGTCGAACGCGCCGTCGGTCATCTCGCTCAGCTCGTGCGAGGCGACGACCGCCTCGCAGACCTCCTGCGACACTTCGATCCAGTCGGTGGAGCGGCTTGCATTGAAGCGCGACACGTCGGAATCGACGCTGTACGTCGACATTCGCCCGTCGATGCGCTCGAGAATGCCCTCGACCTCGCCCGCGAGCCGGTCCCTGGCTTCTTCCGTGAGCGGCTCTGCGATCTTCACGCTGTAGCGGGTGCCCATCGAGGACCCGCTGAGCTCGTACTCGACGCCGGTACTGCCGTTCCCGCAGGCGGCGAGGAGCGTGCAGGCCAGCCAACCGGTCGCGTGCCTCGTTCTCTGCATGGGAATCCGGTATGCCGAGCGGTCTCGTACTTTAGCCCATGTCGCCGGGGGATACAGGTCGGCCGGGGGCGCCGGGGTCTCGCAAGGCGAGACCCCGGCCATGGCCGAAGACCGGTTACCCGAGCGGGCGCGTCAGAACGACTTGGAGATGTCGAGGAAGTAGCGCCGTCCGAACCAGTCGTACTGCGAGTAGAAGGCCACGCCGCCGAGGACGTCCACCTCCGAGCCCGTCGTGTAGCTGCTCATCTTCGGCGGCTCCTCGTCCAGCAGGTTCGCGACACCGAATCGCGCGGTGTATCCGCCCTCGAACTCGCGGCTGACGGAAAGGTGGTGGTACATCGTGGCCTCCGCCGTCAGGTCGAGATTCACTTCCGCGTCCCCGTACCAGTCCGCCGTGCGGGTGCCGAAGTGCTCGTAGTTGTCGGTCTCGCCGATGTAGGTCACGCCCCAGAAGAACGACCAGAGATCGCGCTGCAGCGTCACGTTCAGGTTGCCGACCCACTCGGGATGGCCCGCTTCACCGGCGTGATCCTCTTCCGTGTTGTCGAACAGCCCGACCGTATCCTCGAACTGCAGGGTGTGCTCCGTCTCCACGGTCAGCGTGCCCAGGCCGAACTCGTGCGTCCAGTTGAGCAGGATGTCGAGGCCGCGGTTGTGCTGCCGCGAAATATTGATGTAGCTGTCCCTGATTTCCGTGATGGAGCCCGGAATGATCCCGCTCGTCGGGTCGGCCCGATCGAACAGGTCGCACAGCGGCTCGTCGGGGAAGAACTGCGACGCATAGCACCCGAACGTGATGTTGCGCGCACCGATGACGTCCACTTCGTCCTTGACCTCGATGTCGAAATAGTCGACCGAGAGGCTGACGTCCGCAAAGCGCGGCTGCCATACGAATCCGGCCGTCAGCGCGTCCGACGTCTCGGCCTTGAGGACGCCCTTGCCGCCGCCGGTTACGACCGTCGGGGAGACGGTGAAGAACCAGTCGGGCGGCAGCCCGTCCGCGGCGCAGTTGTCGGCAATGCGCTGCGAAATCCGGCCCGCGGCCAGCGCGGAGCCCCAGTCGGTGCACGGGTCGGAGTTGCGTGCGGACAGCGGGAAGCTCGTCTGGCGGGCGAGGTACAGCTCGTACAGCGCCGGCGTGCGGAACGAGGTGCCGAAGGTGCTGCGGATCCGGAACGAGTCGGTCAGGCTCCAGTTGAGACCGACCTTGTAGGTCGTGTCACTGCCGTAGGAGTCGACGTCGGTGTAACGGGTGGATCCGTTGAACTCCAGGTACTCGACGAGCGGCAGGTCGCTCAGGAGCGGGACGTTGACTTCGGCGAACAGGGCCTTGGTAGTGTCCTCTCCCGCCGTGATGCCCGCGCTGGACGCACCCCAGGCATTGCCGACGTTGTTGCCGTTCTCGTCGGTCAGCGGCTGCCCGTCCGGGCCGCGGACCATCGTGATCGGTCCGGGCACGTCGTTGATCTTGTCTTCCTGGTAGTGCACGCCGACCGCGACGGCGAGCGGGCCCGCCGGCAGGTCCATGACCTCACCCGAGAGGTACGCCTCCATGGACCACTGCGTGTACTCCGTCTTGCCGGTCTCGACCCCGAACAGGTAATCCTTCACTTGCTGCGGAATGTCGCCGGCCAGGAAATCGGGATCCAGCCACTGGATGTCGACGCAATCGCGTTTGGAGATCTCGGTGACCTCGCCCACGCACGACCCGGTGCGGAAGAACGGTAGCGTCAGCGCATCGTTCAGGATCTGGTCGTCTTCGTACTCGCCGTCCGAATCGCTGTACTGCAGCGAGACTTCCCAGCTCCAGTCCGGCAGGACCTTGTCCAGCTCGCCGCGCAGGCCGGCGACGAACCGCTGGTAATCGACGGTGACGCGCTGTCCGGAATGGTCCGTCAGGGTCAGCGGGCTGAGCCACTGCGCGCCCGTCCAGCCTTCGCTGAACGGGTCGCTGGGGAAGCCGAGATCCGCCGAATCGTAGTTGTAGACGTAGGTCCAGATCTGGCGCCAGCCGACGTTGGTGGTCTTGCGCCGGCTGAGGAGGACTTCGCCGTACGCCGTCAGGGTATCGGTGAGCCGGTACTCGCCTTCGATGAAAGCGGTCGCCGTTTCCGCCTCGGGCACCAGGGTCGTCAGGTCCTGGATCGGAGGCTCGGAATCCACCAGCGAATCCGTGAGCGGATCGTTGCGGCCGATGGGGAACCAGCCTGCCGGCACGTGCATCCAGTTGGGGTTGGGCCCGGTGGCGAGCGGAGGCACGCCGTTGGCTGCCAGGGCGCCGTCGCGGTCGTACTGCAGCAGGAACACCGGCGGGCCGGCATTGGTCGTGCCGTCGCCGACCTCCTCGGCATAGTCGTAAACCCAGATGTGGCCCCACGGCAGGTCGTCGCAGAAGTACTCGCCGGTGCGCGGGTCGATCAGGTCGGCGCGATTGCCCGTCGTCTGGTCGTAAACGCCCCACTCGTTGCAGTCGAAGAAATCACGGTCGCCCTTCTGGAGAATTTCCTGGCGGCTGTAGTCGCCGGTCACGCGGAAGTAGCCGCGCCCGACGTCCTTGCCCCACGAGCCGCTGATGCGCAGCTCCTCACCGCCCGACTCGGACGGCTGCGAGTAGAAGGCGCCGAATTCGCCGCCCTCGTCCTTGCGCGTGATGATGTTCACGACGCCGGCGATGGCATCGGAGCCGTAGATCGACGAAGCGCCGTCCTTCAGGATCTCGACGCGTTCGATGGCGGCCAGCGGAATCGTGTTGAGGTCGAACGCCGACACGGAGCCCTGCACGCCGGAAGGTCCCGCGCGCCGGCCGTTCAAAAGCACCAGGGTGCGGTTGGCACCGAGGCCCCTGAGCGACAGGGTGGAGGTGCCGAGGCCGCCGTTGACGACACTGATGGCGGAGATCGCCGGCGTGACCTGGGGCGAGCCGGCGGCCACCGTGGTCGTTTGCAGCATCGAGGCCACGTCGGGAAGTCCGCGCACCTTGGCGGACTCGGTCAGCACCACGTCCATGGGAGCGGCGCTCGAGAATTCGTCCTTCTTGATGCGGGATCCGGTGACGACGATCTGTTCGACGTCCGCCTGGTTTTCGCTGTCCCCGTCTTCCTGCGCCAGCAAAGGCGCCCCGGGGTAAAGTGCGGCGAACATTGCCGCGGCTACCGGCGTCAGTACCGGGGCAAATCGCTTTGCTCCGGACTGCGCACGCTCGGATCTGCGCATCGTTTCATCCCCTCATTTCGCTCATGCATCTCGCCCGTCGGCGGCGCTGCGCTCCTCGCGCGTGGCGGGAGCGGACTGAAATGCTCGCACGAATGAGAAAGTTGTTCGAAGAATATTTGCGGCTATTCCGCAATGTGGAACGGCGCGCATGCGGTCGCCGCCGCCATCCGCGCAACGCGGTGCCGGCCGGTTCACATATGGGAACGAAGGCCGCAAATCGCGCGGCCGGAGGAATCGCTCAGCGCCGGCCGCCCGCGCTCGCCGGGTACTCGGGCATGCCCACCACCCGTTGCAGCCAGACGTGATGCGGCGGGAGCTTGTGAGGCGCCATCTGCAAGCGCTCGATGACGTACTTCGGCAGCGACGGCGGCGGACGGTTCGTGCCGTACCAGGCATCGCATTCCGCGGCGAGGAAGTCCATGCCGTACAGCAGCGCCTCATAGCTCGTGTAACTCCAGAGATCGCCGGTATCGACCGGCGGCCGGTGGTCACCGGGCAAACCACCGGAGGGCAGCGGCGTATCCGGCTGGCCGGGAAACCACTGGTCCTCGAAATCGCCGGGAGACGGCGGCTTGCGGCGCCAGAAATCGAGCTTCGCCGTGAGCCTGCCGTTGATGCGTTCCGGGCGCCTCACCTCGCGCCAGAATTCCGTGTCCTCGCGGCGTGTGAGGCAGTAGTGCAGGTTGATGTAATCGAGGATCTCGTAGAAGCGGTTGGTCACGATGCGGTTGAAGCGCAACGCGAGCGGCGCGAAATCGTCGTCGCGCGGAAAATGCTCCGCGAGCAGCACGGGAGCGAGGGCGCTCAGGTAGAGCCCGGTCGACTCGAGCGGCTCGATGAAGCTCGACGCGAGCCCCGCGGCGATGCAGTTCCTTGCCCATGCCTTCTCGCGGTGGCCGACCTTGAAGCGCACGATGCGGGTATCGAGCGCCTCGGCGTGCGGCCCTTCGAAACGGCGCACCTCGCGCTCCGCGTCGGCTTCGTCCTGGAAGCTGCCGGAATGCACGTAGCCGAGCGAGCGCTTGTCCTGCAGCGGGATCTCCCACACCCAGCCGGCCGACAGCGCGGTGGCGGTCGTGTAGGGGCGCACGTGACCCGGGAAATGCGTGGTATAGGGCACGTGCATGGTCACGGCCCGATCGCAGAGCAGCCACTCGGAGCAATCGACCCATTTGACGCCCAGCGCTTTCTCGATCAGCAGCGCGGCGAAACCCGTGCAGTCGATGAAGAGATCGGCTTCGAGCCGGCGCCCGCCGCGGGTCGTGACGGCCGCAATGTCGCCGTTTTCGGCCAGCTCGACGTGCTCGACGTGATCCAGGTAGTGCGTGACGCCGCGCGCGGTGGAGATCTCGCAGAGGTAGTCCGCGAACTTGAGCGCATTCATGTGGTAAGCGAAGGCGAGCGGCGGCCCGAAATCCCAGGGTCCGAGCATCTGCGGGGCGAGCCCGAGCTCGCAGATCATGGGCTGCGCGGATACGGTTTCGCAGAACGGGATCGAGCGATCGCTTCTCAGCCACAGCTCCCCGGAGCGGTCGAGCGGGCCCGACCCGGGCCGGAAGCGGCTGAACGGATGGTGGAAATGCTCGCCTTTGCCGTGCAGCCAGTCGACGAAGCGGATGGACTGCTTGTACGTCGCATCGCAGCGCCGCATGAACTCGTACGGATCGATGCCGACGACGGCGAGCAGGTGATTGATGTTGGGGATGGTCGCTTCGCCGACGCCGATGCGCGGCACGTCGGGCGATTCCACCAGGCTCAGCTCGGCGAGCTTCAGTCCGCCGTAATTGAGAGCCGCGTCCAGGTAAGCGGCGGCCATCCAGCCGGCGGATCCTCCGCCGACGATCAGGATCCTGCGCGGGACTCTCCCGGAAATCGTCAAAGCCGTTCCCCTCGCCGTCCGCTCCGGCCGTCGCCGGGGCGATGCGTTGTATGATGACCGGCGCGCGCGCCGTCGTTTTCAGTGGAATCCGTCATGCCCCGAATCGTCGCAAAGCCGGACAATCTCAACAAGCGCAACGCGGAGTTCACGCAGCAGCCGCTGCGCGAGCCCGTGTTCCTGAACAGCGTGCCAAAATGTGGAACGCACCTGCTGCGCAACATCGTGCGCATGTTCGTGCCGGTCGAGCAACAGTATCACGCCGCTTTCATCCAGTACGCGATTCTGCGCCAGCATCGGGCCGCGTTTGCGCGCACTGCACCGAAACTCAGCTGGGGGCACCTGTTGTTCTCGGACGATTCCGCGATCGCCTTGCGCAGGGTGCACCACATCGTGCAGGTGCGCGATCCCTACGACTGGGTGCTGGCACGCGCCCGCTTCTTCCTTTCCGACACGTTCCAGGGCGCGCTCGAGCACCTGAAAGGCGGCAACGTCTCGGTCGAGGACGTGCTCAACATGATGATTTTCGGCATCCACAACAAGGCGCCGTCCATGTACGACATCTTCACGCACAACGCGGTGTCGTGGCTCGGCACCGACGCCGTGCTGCTGCATTTCGAAGATCTCCTGTGGCACGTGCTGCATCTCGACGCTCCCGGGGCCGAGCCGTTCTTCGAGCAGCTGCTCGGCAACTGCGGCATCGATCCGCTGCCGGCCGACTGGCGGGAGCGGGTGCGCATCGGCTCCGACCGCGAGCAAAGCGGTACGGCGCGGGAGAATCTTGCCGGGAGCGGCGGCCGGGAGGTGCCGGACGAGCTGCCCGACGTCCAGAAGCGGCTGGTGGACTACGCCGCGCCCGGCTTGCGCGAGGTGCTGGGGTATCCGCGTCCGGCGCGACCCGGGTGATCCGCGCGCGGCCGGGCGTCAGCGTCCCCGCCCGACCTCCACGCGAATCTCCGCCACCCCCGCGACGCCGCCGTACAGCCGGTCGCCGGGCGCCAGCGGCCCCACGCCGGCCGGCGTGCCGGTGAACAGCAGGTCGCCGGGCGCCAGCGTGAACAGCGTCGACAGCTCCGCGATCGCTTCGTCGACTTTCCAGATGAGCTGGGCGAGATCGCCGTCCTGGCGCAGCGCGCCGTTGACCTCGAGCCAGATGCGCCCGCTTCGCGGGTGACCGACGTCCGCCGCCGGCCGGATCGCGGACACCGGCGCGGAGTTGTCGAAGCCTTTCGCCGCGTCCCACGGCCGGCCGAGCCGCTTCGCCTCCGCCTGCAGGTCGCGGCGTGTGAGATCGATGCCGACCGCATAACCGAACACGAGCGACAGCGCATCGGCCACGGGCACGTCGCGGCCGCCCTTGCCGAGCGCGACCACGAGCTCGATCTCGTGATGGAGATCGGCCGTGCGCGGCGGATACGGCAGCGTGCTCCCGTCCGCGACGACGGCGTCGGCGGGCTTCATGAACCAGAACGGCGATTCGCGCTCCGGGTCGCTGCCCATCTCGCGTGCATGGGCGGCGTAATTGCGGCCGACGCAGTAGATCCGGTGCACCGGGAACCGCTCATCGCCTCCGTGGACCGGCACGCACGGCCGCGCGATCTCGAACAACTCACTCATTGAGAACCCCTGTGTGCGTTCCGTATCACCGGCTGCGGATGCGCCTTGAATCGTGGCAGACCGGGCTGCGCAGTTTAGTTCAGGTGCATACTGAAGTATGCAGAAATCGGCCCTGCGCAATCGCAATTACCTGCTCTTCCTCGCCGGCAACACCGTGTCGCTGCACGGGCTGTGGGTGTACCGCGTCGCGCTCGGCTGGCACGCGTGGCAGCTCACCGAATCGGAGCTCTGGGTCGGTGTCGTCGCGTTCACCCAGTTCTTCCCGATCCTGCTGTTCGCGCCGCTGTTCGGCGCGTTCGCCGATCGCTTCGATCGCAAACGCGCGGCCTTCGCCATCAACGCGATCAGCACCGTGATCATGGCGCTGCTCGCGGCCTGCACGGGAACCGGGCTGATCGGCATCTACGGCCTGTGCGCCTTCTCGCTCGCGCAGGGCGTCGCCGAGGGGGCACACACGCCGGTGCGGCTCGCCCTGGTCCCGAACCTCGTGCCGCCGGAACAGCTGCAGAGCGCGATGGCGATGAACTCGATCGCCTTCAACGTCTCCCGCTTCATCGGCCCCGCGCTCGCGGGCCTGCTGATCGCCGTCTCCGGCGCGGCCGCGGCGTTCGCTTTCAACGCCGTCTCCTACCTGCCCGTGCTCGCGGCGCTCTTGTTCATTCGCGTCGCTCCGCTGGCTTCCCCGCGGGTGAGCCGCCGCCTGGGCGCCGACATCGCCGCCGGCCTGCGCTACGCCGCCGCGCACGGGCCCGTGCGTAACCTCATGGCGCTGGTCGCGCTGGCCTCGCTGTTCGGCCGCGGCCCGCTCGAGCTCCTGCCGGCGTTCGCGGAATCCATGTTCGGGCGCGGCAGCACCGGCCTCGCGATGCTGACCTCCGCCGCCGGCGCGGGCGCCATCCTCGCCGGCATCGTCCTGTCGCGCGGGCTCGTCGAGCTCGGCATAACGCGCATCGCGCTCGGGACGGCCGTGGCGGGCGCGCTGATCGCCGCGTTGGGGCTCGCGCCGTCGTTCTGGTCCGGCATGGCCTGCGTCACCGCGCTCGGCTTCCTGCTCACGTTCTGCGGCGTGGGCGCGCAGATCCAGCTGCAGTCGCTGATCGAGGACGAGCTGCGCGGGCGAGTCAGCAGCCTCTGGGGTATGCTGGCGTTCGGCGGGACGGCGTTCGGCGGCCTCGTTGCCGGCGCCGCGGCCGATCGCTTCGGCCTTGCCGGCACCGCCGTTGCGGCCGGCGGCACTTGCGTGCTGCTCGCCGCGAGCCTTGCGCGGCGGCGCGCGGCAGCGCGCCCGTCCGCCGCTTCATCCTCGATACGCACAGACCCGGGAGACGACACAGATGGTCGCGACTGAATCGCAAATGCTGCCGCTCGGCACCGAGGCACCGGCGTTCTCGCTGCCGGATCCGGACGGCCGGCTACATTCGCTCGACGACGCGCCGGATGCGCGCGCGTACCTCGTCATGTTCATCTGCAATCACTGCCCGTTCGTCAAGCACGTGCGGCGCGAGCTCGTGCGGCTCGGTGAGGACTACCTGCCGCGGGGCGTCGCGATCTTCGCCATCAACAGCAACGACTATGAGCAGCAGCGGGACGACAGCCCGGAGCGCATGCGCGAGGAAGCGCAACGCTTCGGCTATCGGTTCCCGTATCTCGTGGACCGCGAGCAGAGCGTGGCCAAGGCCTACCGCGCGGCGTGCACGCCCGATTTCTTCCTGTTCGACAGCGACCGGAAGCTCGTGTACCGCGGCCAGCTCGACGCCAGCCGGCCGTCGAACAAGATGCCGGTCACCGGCTCGGACCTGCGTGCCGCGCTCGATGCGGTGCTCGAAGGCCGCGAGGTGCCCGCGGACCAGACGCCGAGCATCGGCTGCAACATCAAATGGCGCCCGGGCAACGCGCCCGACTACTTCGGCTGAATCGAGCGACCACCCTGTAGGAGCCCGCCATGCGGGCGACAGCGATCGTCGAAGTCGCCCGCATGGCGGGCTCCTACGGATCGCGCAGCGGTACGGGGGATGTTATCGGTCGTGCTCGGCGCGCAGGCGGTGGAACTCGGCGCGGGCGGCGAGCATCGCCGTCACGAGCTCGCGCTCCGCTTCGGTCAGCAGTGGATTCCAGACGTCGAAAATGAGGATCACGCGCAGCTCGTCCGAGTCGTTCCAGGCTTCGTGCTCGATGGTGTCGTCGAACACCCAGGCCTCGTTCATCCGCCATTCGCGCGTGACGTTGCCGACGCGGAAGAAACAGTTGCCCGGCAGCACCAGCGGCAGGTGCACGATCGAGCGCGTGTTGATCGAGCCCGTGTGCGGCGGGATCCGCGTGCGCGGATCGAGCGCGGAGAACATCGCGGTAGGCGCGTAGCGCTCCTGGCGCGCCATCGGCAGCCGCTCGAGGATTTCCGCGGTACGCGGGCAGCGCGCGCACGCTTCGTCCTGGCACACGCCGTCGTGCCACAGGAAAAAGGTGCTCCAGCGGCGTGAATGATTGAGCTCCTGCCACTGGTTGAGCGGCGAGCCGGGGGGATAGGCGATGTACGGTGCGAAAGGCTCGGTGCCCGCCTGCTCCAGCAGCGCCGTCACTTCCTCCACGATCACGGGCGTGGCGGCCTCGAGCTCGGGAAGCCACGGGAAGAGCTCACGATCGAAATACGGGATGGCAGGCAGCCGCGGGTAGTGCAGCATCAGGGGCTGCTGCACGTAGGCTTTCGCCTCGCCGGACAGGATGGCGAGACTTTCGTCGAAGCGCGTCAGGCCGGGATCGCCGGCGAAGCGGGAGCGCAGCTCGCGCACGCGCTCCTCGAGGTGCGCCTTCAGCGCGGCGTTGTCGTTCGCGACCAGCTCGCGCGCGCGGGCCACGGCGTTGCGCAGGTCGGGCGGCAGCTCGTCGTCGGGCGGCGCGATCGCGAGCGCTTCGCGATACACCGAGACGGCTTTCGCCGGCCGCCCCATGCGATCCAGCAGCCAGCCACGCGAGAGGCGCGCGAGGAAGTTGTAGGGATCGAGGACGAGCGCACGCTCCACGGCCGCGAGGGCCGCGGCGAAATCGCCGTTCGAGCGGTGTGCAAGCGACTTGTAGAGGTGCACCGACACGTTCTCCGGCGCAAGCGCCTCGGCCCGGCGCAGAAGCTCCAGCGCGGTGGCGATGTGACCCTGGCGCACGGCCTGCTCGGCCTGGCGCACGAGCAGCATCTCGGCGGGTTGTTGTCGACTGGCCATACGTCTCCGTTCGATGAGCGATCAGGTTACCCCAGGCGCGCAGGCGTGCAAGCCGGCGCAACGCGGGCCGCACGCCGTCGCGGCCGCGGACGACCGCGCCCCCCACCCCCTGGATGATGCGCAAACCGCCCATCCGGATGACACGCGGCATATAGAGAACACGCGGCGGGGGCGAGGCGGTCGCCCGCGTGGCGGGCTCCTACTGGAAGTCGCGAGGGATGGTTTTGTTCCAGGTCTTCTCGCGCAGCGGCTCGCCGTTCTCGAACAGGCGGCGCGTGTACTCGTAGTAGAAGTTGTCACGATCGCTGCGGAAAGCGAGATCGCCTTCGAAGCGCAGCACGCGGTCGGCGAGCGTGATCTCGATTTCGTGCGTGCCGTGCAGGGACGTTTTCTCCGGATGGGCGTCGGACGTCCTGTGCACGATCGTCTCGCGGAACGTCTGCGTGCCCCAGGGATAGCGCTGGCCGCCGGTGTTGGTCGCGGTGGCCGTCACCTCGCCGGTCTGCGGATTGCGGTCCACGGAGGAGATTTCGCCGTAACCCGAGCTGGTGCCCGCATCGAGCGTCTCGTAGCCGGGCAGTCGCGGCGATTCGACCGGCGGCAGGAAGTCCGGCGCCGGGCGCTTGCCCGGCGGAACGACGGGCAGGATCACCTGCGACGCATCGCGGCCGAGCACGAGCGAGGTCGTCATCGGGTACGGCGTGGGCCAGAGCATCGGCCACTGGGCGTTGCCGATCGAGAGCCGGATGCGATGGCCTTTCGGGAAGACCCACGAGGTGAAGTGCATCTCGATGTCCAGCGGGAAGAGCTGGCCGGGCTCGATCGCCCGCGGCTGCTGCGCGGATTCGCGATGCGTGCCGTTCTGCCCCGCACCGGCGACCAGCGTGGTGGTGCCGTCGGGCGCGACGTCCGAGAGGCGCGCGAACCAGTCGGCGCGCGGCGCGTCGGCGGAGACGAGAAGCCTCGCGAGCGGCAGGCCCAGGATCTCGGTGTCCTCGCTGAGCGGCGCCGTATCGTAGGTGAGGCTGAAAGCGTCGGTGGGCCGCT
>CAZBGV010000077.1:0-16884 GCA_964491485.1 uncultured Woeseiaceae bacterium
CCTTGTTAGGCCGCGTTGGTGATCCGGCTGTAAACATCACCCAAAGTTATACGGTCATGCCAAAAGTCGGCGAGATCTAAGCCGTAAACCATTTTCAAGTCGTGACCAAAGGTCTCCATTTCAAGAACGTCTGGCGCCGTCCGATCGGGATTAGACGCACGGTAAATGGCGAGCAATTCATCCGATGGAGAAAACTTCAGCTGATTACTGGCCTTAAAACCAAAGCAATCAACGAACAGTGACAGAAACGCACGAATGTCGGCCGCCTTTGAATCCGGAAAGGCGCTCTTCCACCCTCTCCCTTGGCACTGTCGATCCCAATACGCCTGGAGAGCGGCACGGCGCAGCCGTTCGTATCGCACAGCCCAAATCGTCGCTATGAGTACGACGATCGCGATCAAGGCGTAAACTGGGTCCATTGGCGGGATGCGGCCCAACACTGATTAGGTGGCGCGCTGGAATATTGGAAATATCAGGGCGCCGAGATAGCGTACAGCATCTGACATAATGCCCCTCTAGCGGCGGCTTTTGGGTCAAAAGGTTAGCTAATTTCTGGCCGTTTCACCACGTAATATCGTGTGCGCTGCTTTTCCGGCGCCGAATAATATCCCTGCTTCGGCGCAGCAAGGATCAGCCCGTAGGAATGGATTCAACCGCTCGGCAACCTCGGCTTCGGGACGCTGTCCGGGCCACGATCCGCACGCGTGGCTACAGCTCGCGCACGGAGAAGTCGTACTGGTACTGGATACGCTACGTCATCCGCTTTCACGGCCTGCGCCACCCCAGCGCAATGGACCGGCGGAAGTTCTCGAGGGGTTGCTAAACCCTCAGCGAGCCGCGAAAACCCCTGGCGGCGTAGTATGACTCTGCGCCGTTATGGTAGACGAAGACGGTGTCGTAGCGCCGGTCGCAAAAGAGGGCACCGCCCAGCTTCCTGATCCTGGCCGGTGTGTGTACCCAGCTCGAGGTCTTCGTGTCGAACTCGCCGAGCTTCTGCAGGTCCCGGTATTGCTCTTCCGTCAGGAGCTCGACCCCCATCGCAGCGGCGACGTCGACAGCATTGTTGGCCGGCTTGTTTTGTTTCCTCGACTCCAGCGCTTCGCGGTCGTAGCAGAGGCTTCTGCGGCCCTTGGGACTTTCCGGAGAGCAATCGTAGAAAACGAACTCGCCGGTCCTCTTGTCGAAGCCGACGACGTCCGGCTCTCCGCCGGTGCTTTCCATTTCGGCGAGCGAGCGGAGCTTCTTGCCATCGGCCTCGAGCTTTGCCTGCACCCTGGCCCAATCGAGGCCACGGTGCCGGTGCATGTTCTTCTCGAAGCGGGTCCGCAGCGTCGCGAGAAGCTCGTCCCGTTGCCGCGCGTTCATCCCCGAATCCCGACTAGCGGTAGCGGGCCATGAGGCGGGCGAGGTTCTCCTTGCCCGGGTTCAGCTCCTCGTAGGGTATTTTGGCGAGCGGCCTGTCGACGCTGCCAGAGAGGTCGTGCATGTCGCCCGCCTCTTCGTCGATGTACAGAAGACCGGTGACGATCTCGCCCGCGCGCACCCCGGAGCGCAGGAACGAGAATGCGGCGGCACGGCTGGTCGGATCGTAATCGGCGTTCACTTTGCGGAGCACGATGCGGCTGCCGTCGTGCAGCTCGACCGGCATCGCCTCGCCGTCGTCGTACGCCGCGCGGATCGACTCCGCCGGAGGCACGAAATCGGTATTGATGACCTGGTGCCGGTGCTGGCGCGTGTGCGCGTAGCTTTTCGTCGAGCCTTCGTGATCGTTGAAGGTCACGCACGGGCTGATGATGTCGACCAGCGCGAAACCCTTGTGCGTGAGCGCACCCTTGATCAGCGGCACCATCTGCTTCTTGTCGCCCGAGAAGCTGCGAGCGATGTAGGTGGCCCCGAGGCTGATCGCCGTGCTCACGGCATCGATCGGCATCTGCTTGTTCGGATCGCCCTTCTTCGCCTTCGTACCGACGTCGGCGGAAGCAGAGTACTGGCCCTTCGTCAGGCCGTAAACGCCGTTGTTCTCGATGATGTAGCACATGTTCAGGTTGCGCCGGATCGCGTGCGCGAACTGCCCCATGCCGATCGAGAGCGAATCGCCGTCTCCGGAGATGCCGATGTAGTACAGGTCCTTGTTTGCCGCGTTCGCGCCGGTCGTGACCGACGGCATGCGGCCGTGCACCGAATTGAAGCCGTGCGACTGGCTGACGAAGTAGGCCGGCGTCTTCGACGAGCAGCCGATGCCGCTCGTCTTCGCAAGCCGGTGCGGCTCGATGCCGAGCTCGAACACCGCCTGGATGATCGCGGCCGTGATCGAATCGTGGCCGCAGCCGGCGCACAGCGTCGACACGGCGCCTTCGTAGTCGCGCATCGTGAGGTTTAGCCGATTGCGCGGCAGCTTGGGGTGCGCGACTTTCGGCTTCGGTATGTAGCTCATGTTCCCACCTCTCGCGGCGCATCCTTCGCCTGCTCTTCCAGCACCCTGTCCACCACGAAGCCGGCCGACAGCGGCATGCCGTTGTAGTGCAGGACCGGAATCAACCGCGCGCCGTCGACCTCGAGATCCAGCCTGAGCAGCGAGCGGAGCTGGGCGTCGCGGTTCTGCTCGACGACGTAGACCCGCTCGTGCTTCTCGATGAACTCCTTCACGGAACGATCGAACGGGAACGCCTTGACGCGGCAGTAGTTGACCGCACGCCCCTGCTCTTTCAGCCGCAGCATCGCCTCGCGAACGGCGCCGTCGCAGCTACCGATCGTGAGAATCGCCTGCTTGTTGAATTTCGAATACTCGATGACCGGCTTCGGCACGATGCTGCGTGCCGTCTCCCACTTGACGAGCAGCCGATCCATGACCTCCTGGTACTCGTGTGCATCCTCCGTGTAGCCGCCGTACTTGTTGTGCCCCGAGCCGCGCGTGAAGAACGAGCCTTTCGGGTGCTCGCCCGGCAGCGTTCGGTATGGAATGCCGTCGCCATCCACGTCCAGGTAGCGGTAGAACTTCTCCATTCCCTCGAGCTGCTCGGCGGTCAGCACCTTGCCGCGATCGGGCCGGTAAGACTCGTCCCAGGTGAGCTCCGGGCACATCCAGTCGTTCATGCCGATATCGAGATCGGACAGCACGATCACCGGCGTCTGCAGCCGCTCCGCGAGATCGAAGGCCTCCACCGCGCAGTGGAAGCACTCCTCCGGGTTCGCGGGAAACAGCAGCACGTGCCGTGTGTCACCGTGCGAGGCGAAAGCGCACGAGAGAAGGTCGGCCTGCTGCGTGCGCGTGGGCATGCCGGTGGACGGTCCGGTGCGCTGCACGTCGAAAATCACGGCCGGCACTTCGCCGTAATAGCCGAAGCCCAGGAACTCGCTCATCAGCGAAATGCCGGGCCCGCTGGTGGGCGTGAACGCGCGGGCGCCGTTCCAGGCCGCGCCTAGCACCACGCCGATCGCGGCGAGCTCGTCCTCCGCCTGCACGATGCAGAACTTCTTGCGCCCGTCCTCGTCCCGGCGGAACTGCTTGCAGAACGCCTTGAATGCATCCATCAGCGACGTGGACGGGGTGATCGGGTACCAGGCACCGACCGTCGCACCGGCGTACACGCAGCCGAGGCCCGCCGCGGTGTTGCCGTCGATGATGATGTGACCCTTCGTCTTGTCGAGCGGTGCAACGCGCGCCGGCAGCGGGCAGTCGAAATGCTCCTTCGTGTAGTCGTAACCGAGGCGGATCGCCTCCATGTTCGAGCCGATCAGGTGCTTCTTCTTCGCGTACGTCTCCTCGAGGAGGGCCGTGATCACGCCGAGATCCAGATCGAGCAGCGCCGCGAGCGCGCCGACGTACGCGATGTTCTTCATCAGGATGCGCGCACGCGCGCCTTCGAAGTGTTCGTTGCACATCTTCGAGAGCGGGATGCCGAGCACCGTGATGTCTTCGCGGTCGAGCAGGCGGCTGCGCGGCCAGGTCGAGTCGTAGATCAGCCAGCCGCCCGGCGCCACCTCGGCCATGTCGCGCGCATAGGTCTGGGCGTTCATGGCCACCATGATGTCCACGCGATCGGCGCGGGCGTGATGGCCCTCGGCCGTGACGCGGACTTCGTACCACGTCGGCAGGCCCTGGATGTTCGAGGGAAAGTAGTTCTTGCCGACCACCGGCACGCCCATACGGAACACGGACTTCATCAGGAGCCCGTTGGCGCTCGCCGAGCCGGTGCCGTTCACCGTGGCGATCTTGATGACGACGTCGTTGATCCCGGGCACGGCTAACAACCTCGATGATTCAGCGGCCGCCCTGTGGCCGTGTTGCAAAACTCGTGCCGTTGCGCCCTGTGAGAACGCGCGCCACCGGCCGCTCGGAAATGGAACCGGCAGGAGCGCGCATCGCGCGCGACCTCACCGTGCGCAGCAGCACCGACCGGAAGTCGCGCGCGATGCGCGCTCCTGCCGGGCTCGTCGGCATCTTCGACATCTCCGTCAGCCTGCGGAAGCTGTCAGCCGTTGCGGCTCGGGGCTCGGAGTCTCGTCGGCGGCGTAGGGGATCCGGATCGTCGATCTCTGCATGTCCCACGCGCCGGTCGGGCAGCGTTCCGCGCACAGACCGCAGTGCACGCACAGGTCCTCGTCCTTGACCATGACGCGCCCCGTCTGCGGCAGCGACTCGGAAACGTACAGCGGCTGCTCGAGGTTCTCCGCCGGCGCGGACAGGCGCGTCCGCAGGTCGGCTTCCTCCCCGTTTGCCGTGATCGTGAGGCAGCTCACCGGGCACACGTCGATACAGGCGTCGCACTCGATGCAGAGCTTCGCCGTGAACACGGTCTGGATGTCGCAGTTGAGGCAGCGCTCGACTTCCAGCATCGTCTGCTCCGCCGTGAAGCCGAGCTCGACCTCGATGTCGATCTTCTTGAAGCGCTCCTTGAGATCGACGTGCGGCATGAGCCGGCGCTCGGCCGGGTCGTAGTAGTTCGAGTAGCTCCACTCGTGCATGCCCATCTTCTGGCTTGCGAGAGTGACCCCACGCGGCATGCGCTCGCGGATGTCTCCGCCGAAGCAGTACTTGTGGATGGAGATGGCGGCCTGGTGCCCGTGCTCGACCGCCCAGATGATGTTCTTCGGCCCGAAGGCCGAGTCGCCGCCGAAGAACACCCCTTCGCGCGTGCTCATCATCGTCGTCTCGTCGACCACCGGGCAGTGCCACTGGTCGAGCTCGATGCCGATATCGGCCTCGATCCAGGGGAACGCGTTCTCCTGGCCGATGGCCAGGATGACGTCGTCGGCGGGAAACATGACTTCCTCGACCGGCGTCCCGCGGTCGATGCGGCCGCGCTCGTCGACCTTGTACTCCATGCGGTCGAACACCATGCCGACGAGCTTGCCGTTCTCGACGACGAAGCGCTTCGGCGAATGGTTCACCACGATCTCGACGTTTTCCTCTTCCGCGTCCTCGAGCTCCCAGTCCGACGCCTTGAAGTAACCGCGCGGCTTGCGCGCCATCACCTTGACGTCCGTGGCGCCGAGGCGCAGCGCGCTCCGGCAGCAGTCCATGGCGGTGTTGCCGACGCCGATGATGAGCACGCGCTTGCCGACCGACTCCGTGTGGCCGAACGCGATGGACTCGAGCCAGTCGATGCCGATGTGCACGTTTTCCGAATCGTGCCGGCCGGGCAGGTCGAGCTCCTTGCCGCGCGGCGCGCCGGTGCCGACGAACACCGCGTCGAACTCGCGGCTCTCGAGCAGCGCCTGCATGCTGTCGATGCGGTGCCCGAGCTTCAGGTCCGCCCCCATGTCGAGGATGTAGCCGATCTCCTCGTCGAGCACTTTCGGGGGCAGGCGGAACTTGGGAATGTTGGTGCGCATGAGGCCGCCGGTCGTCTCCAGCGCCTCGAAGATCGTGACCTCGTAGCCGAGCGGCAGCAGGTCGTTGGCGACGGTGAGCGAGGCGCAGCCGGCGCCGAGCAGCGCCACCTTCTTGCCGTTCTTCGTCGCCGGGGCCTGCGGCAGCCGCGAGCGGATGTCGCTGCGCTGGTCGGCCGCGACGCGCTTCAGTCGGCAGATCGCGACGGGTTTTTCCTCCACGCGGCCACGCCGGCAGGCCGGCTCGCAGGGCCGGTCGCACACGCGCCCGAGGATGCCGGGGAACACGTTCGACTGCCGGTTGAGCAGGTAGGCATCGTCGAAGCGGCCCTGGGCGATGAGGCGAATGTAGCCGGGCACGTCGGTGTGAGCGGGGCAAGCCCACTGACAATCGACGACGCGGTGGAAGTAATCCGGATTGGAGGTGTCTGTAGGCTTCATTCCGATGCCGCGCCGGGCCGCTTCTCCCTACGCCCGTCCGGGATCCGCCGGCAAGGATAGCGGGATCGACCGGAAAGTAAACACTTTCCTCCCGGAAGCGTGCGGCGCGCTCCACAATTTCTTTTGACACCGGAACGGGTGTCTCGTTCGATGCTGCTCCCGTATCCGTAGGAGCCCGCCGTGCGGGCGACCCGCGATCTCCGGGGTCGCCCGCATGGCGGGCTCCTACGCGGGAGGGGTTGCTCCTCAGTCGCGGCCGCGGTCCAGGGCCAGGCGCTGGCCGGGGATCTCGCCGGTCAGCCGGCCGTCGCGCCAGGCGATGCGGCCGTTGACGAGGGTGGTGTCGACGGTCGCGGAGAACGTGTGGCCCTCGAAGGGCGACCAGCCGCACTTGTAGAGCAGGTTGCCGGACGTGACCGTGGACGGCCGCGCGGGATCGACGAGCACGAGATCGGCATAACAGCCCTCGTGGACGTAGCCGCGATCGACGACGCCGTAGATGTCCGCGACCGCGTGGCTCGTGCGCTCCACAATCGTTTCCAGTGCAATCGCTCCCGCGCGCCAGAGATCGAACAGCGCAAGCAGCACGTGCTGCACCAGCGGCAGGCCCGCCGGCGCCTGGAAGTACGGGCGCGCCTTCTCCTCCGCCGTGTGCGGCGCGTGATCCGTGGCGATCACGTCCAGCCGGCCCTCGTTCACCGCCGCGAGCAGCGCCGCCCGGTCGGCCGCCGTCTTGATCGCCGGGTTGCACTTGATGCGCGTGCCGAGCTCGGCGTAGCGGCTCTCGTCGAACCACAGGTGGTGCACGCACACCTCGCCCGTGACGCGCTTCTCGCGCCGCGGGCCGGCGGACAAGAGCTCCATCTCCACGGCCGTGGTCAGGTGCAGGATGTGCAGCCGCGCGTCGTGGCGGCGTGCAAGCTCGACGGCGGTCGAGCTGGATTTGAAGCACGCCTCCGCGGAGCGGATATGCGGATGCTCGCTCATCGGCACGTCCTCGCCGTAGCGGGCGCGGGCGCGAGCCTCGTTCTCCCGGATCGTGGGCGAGTGCTCGCAATGCGTGACCACGAGCAGCGGCGCCGCGGCGAACAGCCGCTCGAGCGCCTGCGGGTCGTCGACCAGCATGTCGCCGGTGGACGCGCCCATGAACACCTTGATCCCGCAGGCCTCCCCGACCTCGAGGGCCCGGACCTCCTCGAGGTTGTGATTGGTGGCCCCCAGGTAGAACGCGTAGTTCGCGCGCGCGCGGCCGGCCGCGAGGGCATATTTGTCGGCGAGCGCCGCCCGCGTCGTCGTCTGCGGCGCGACGTTCGGCATGTCCATGAAGCTGGTCACGCCGCCGGCCACGGCGGCCGCCGATTCGCTCGCGATGTCGGCCTTGTGCGTGAGGCCCGGCTCGCGGAAATGCACCTGGTCGTCGATCATGCCGGGCAGCAGGTAGCGGCCCGCGGCCTCGAGCACGCGTGCTTTCGCCGGTGCCGGGATCGCGCCCGCCACCCGCTCGATGCGCTCGCCGCGCACCAGCACGTCGGCGTCGACGATGCGGCCGTCGTTGACGACCCTGGCATCGCGGATCAGCAGGTCTGTCAAAGCCCTGCGAACCTGTCGGTCGCCGACACGAGCTCGTGGACGTTGCCCGGCTCGAAGGCGGCGTGGCCGGCGTCGGGGACGATCCTGAGATCGGCCTCCGGCCAGGCGCGGGACAGCTCGAACGCGGATACGGCCGGGCAGACGACATCGTAACGTCCCTGCACGATCACGGCGGGAATGTGCCGGATGCGCCCGACGTCCGCCAGCAGCCGACCGTCCTCCATGAAGCCGCCGTGCACGAAGTAGTGACACTCGATCCGCGCCATCGCCAGTGCGATCCGATCCTCCTCGAAGGTCTTGCGCACCTCCGCGCTCGGCAGCAGCGTGCTCGTCGAGCCCTCCCAGACGGACCAGGCCTTGGCCGCCGTGATGCGCGTGCGCTCGTCGTCGGCGGTCAGCCGCTTGTGATAGGCGTGCAGGAGATCGTGCCGCTCGTCCTCGGGTATCGGTGCGATGAAATCCTGCCAGAGATCCGGGAACAGCTCGCTGGCACCTTGCTGGTAGAACCAGTCGATCTCCTTTTTGCGCAGCAGGAATATGCCGCGCAGCACGAGCTCGGTGACGCGCTCGGGGTGGGCCTGGGCATAGGCCAGCGCCAGCGTGCTGCCCCACGAGCCGCCGAAGACCTGCCAGCGCTCGATACGCAAGTGCTCGCGCAGCCTCTCGATGTCGGCCACGAGGTGCCAGGTGGTGTTGGCCTCGAGGCTGGCGTGCGGCCGGCTCTTGCCCGCGCCGCGCTGGTCGAACAGCACGATGCGGTAGGCCCGGCTGTCGAAGAACTGCCGCATCTTCGGCGTGCAGCCCCCGCCGGGGCCGCCGTGCAGGAACACCACCGGCTTTCCGTCCGGATTGCCGGAGACCTCGTACCAGAGCTCGTGACCGTCGCCGACCTCCAGGTACCCGGACTGGGCAGGCTCGATCGGCGGGTAGAGCTTGCGGCGGAGAGAAACATCATTCATGCGTGCATTATGGTAGGCCGGCCGCCGCAAAGACAGGGGCGCGCGCCGCGTTCGACGGGCGTCGAACTTCTCGCACAGCGCGCCGGCATCCCTTACGCTAGCGTCCGGATCCGCGACAACGAACAAAGAATGCCCCCCGCACCCGAACCGCCGTCCGCTCCCGTGAACGACTATCCCGCACGCATCCGTGCCGCACGGGTGTACGACGTGGCCATCGAGACGCCGCTCGAGGCCGCGCCGTCCCTGTCCCGCCGGCTGAAGAACCGGGTATTGCTCAAGCGCGAGGACCTGCAGCCCATCTTCACGTTCAAGCTGCGGGGCGCCTACAACAAGCTCGCCCTGCTGCCGCGCGAGCTGCTGGAGCGCGGCGTCATCTGCAGCTCCGCGGGGAATCACGCGCAGGGTGTGGCGCTGGCGGCGGGCCGGCTCGGCGCGCGCGCCGTGATCGTGATGCCGGTCACCACGCCGTCCATCAAGGTGGACGCCGTCAGGGCGCTGGGCGGCGAGGTCGTGCTGCACGGCGACACCTACGACGACGCGCAACGGGAGGCGCGGCGGCTCGAGGCGGCACAGGGTCTCACGTTCGTCCACCCCTTCGACGATCCGGACGTGATCGCCGGGCAGGGCACCATCGGGATGGAGATCCTGAAGCAGGCCGACCGGCGGCCCGACGCGCTGTTCGTGCCGGTCGGCGGCGGCGGCCTCATCGCCGGCATCGCGGCTTATATAAAGAGTATCGATCCTGCGATCCGCGTGATCGGGGTCGAGGCGGAGGATTCGGCGGGGATGCGCGACTCGCTCGCCGCCGGCCACCCGGTGACGCTCGCGCACGTCGGCATCTTCGCGGACGGCGTGGCGGTCCGGCGCGTCGGCGACGAGACGTTCCGCCTGTGCCGCGAGCACGTCGACGAGATCGTGACCGTGGATACCGACCAGGTGTGCGCGGCGATCCGCGACATCTTCGAGGACACCCGTTCCATCGCGGAACCGGCGGGTGCGCTCGCGGTGGCCGGCATCAAGCGCTACGTGGCACGCGAGCGGCTGCGCGACGCCGTGCTCGTCGCGCTGGTGGGCGGGGCGAACGTGAATTTCGACCGCCTGCGCCACGTCGCAGAGCGCGCGGCGGTCGGCGAGCAGCGCGAGATGCTGCTCGGGGTGCAGATTCCCGAGCGGCCGGGCAGCTTCCGCGCGTTCTGCGAGGCCATCGGGCGGCGCAGCATCACCGAGTTCAACTACCGCTACAACGACGCGAACCGGGCGCAGATCTTCGTCGGCGTCGAGCTCCGTCACGGCGCCACCGAGCGCGCGCACCTGATCGAGCGCCTGCGCGAGCGCGGCTACCCTCTCGAGGACCTGTCCGACAACGAGCTGGCGAAGCTGCACGTCCGCCACATGGTCGGCGGCAGCGGCCACCTGCTCGCGAACGAGCGGCTGTTCCGCTTCGAGTTCCCCGAGCGCCCCGGCGCGCTGCTCGATTTCCTGCGCGCGATCGGCACCCGCTGGAACATCAGCCTGTTCCACTACCGGAATCACGGCTCGGACTACGGGCGCGTGCTCGCCGGCATCCAGGTGCCGCAGCAGGATTCGGCGGAGCTCGAAACGCATCTCGCCGAGCTCAACTACCCCCACTTCGAAGAAACGGACAACCCCGCCTACCGCCTTTTCCTCGCCTGACCGCGGCATGCTGCGCCCGCCGTAGGAGCCCGCCATGCGGGCGACCGCGATTTCGAATCGGGTATCTCCTGCGTTGGGTCGCCCGCACGGCGGGCTCCTACGAGCGTTGGGTCGCCCGCACGGCGGGCTCCTACGAGCGTTGGGTCGCCCGCATGGCGGGCTCCTACGCAGCGGAAGTGCGGGGTCCTCAGGTGCGGTAGGAGGAGTCGAGGCGGTCGAGCTTGCGCAGGAGGGCGGGCCAGGCGAGCTGGCCGCCGAGGCCCTTGGTGACCGCCTTCGCCTGGGCGGCGATGCCGGCCCGGATACGCGGGTCGATCTCGCGCAGGGCGCCGCCGCCGGACTGCGCGAGGAGCTGCGTGCGGCACGCCGTCTCGAGCACGTACATCGCGAGGAACGCGTCCGGAATCGTGGAGCCCACGGTCAGCAGCCCGTGATTGCGCAGGATCAGGCTGGTCCTGTCGCCGAGATCGGCGACGAGCCGCGGCTTCTCCTCCGGGTTCAGTGCGACGCCCTCGTAGTCGTGATAGCCGAGCGACGCGAGCGGGAACAGCGACACCTGCGAGATCGGCAGGAGCCCCCGCTCCTGCGCGGAGACCGCCACGCCGGCCTCGGTGTGCGTGTGCAGCACGCACGCGACGTCGGGACGCGCCTCGTGAACAGCGCTGTGGATGACGAAGCCCGCGGGATTGATCTCGTACGGCGAGTCCATCACCTTGTCGCCGCGCAGGTCGACCTTGACCAGGCTGCTCGCCGTCATCTCCTCGAACAGCAGGCCGTAGGCGTTGATCAGGAAATGCTCTTCCGGCCCCGGCACACGAGCCGAAATATGGGTGAACACGAGGTCGTCCCAGCCGTACAGCGCGACCAGCCGGTAACAGGCGGCGAGGTCGACCCGGACCCGCCACTCCTCCTGCGACACCGCCTCGCGCAGGGACCGCACCTCAGCCGTGCTCATTGCCTTTCTCCCCGGTTGCCCGTCCGCCAGTGTACCGCCCGCGGACCCGCGCCGCGCCCGGGCACCGCCCGCGGATCCGCGGCGGCGACCCGCCGTGCCCGCGAACCGCGCCCCTCATTCCAAATCGATCGCAGGCAGCGGGCCGCCGCGTGCAACGAAATCCGCGCCCCGTGCATCCAAGGGCTGTCACACGAAACAAATCACCCCTTATGCAGTTTGTTTCGTAGCTTGGGACGGTGGCCTGCCATCGTCCCTTTTTTTTCGGGCGATCAGGACCGCCCGTAAGCCAGCGCGTTGATGTGGCTGATCTTCTCGTTCTGCGACAAACGGTAGAAGTGCCGCAGCTCCGCGAGATCCGGCGCACCGTCCTGCTCCAGCCGCCCGGCGAGCCCGCGACAGAAGCGCGCCGCGTACTCGTTCGCGGCCCGGTAGCGCTCGGCCTGCTCCCGGTCGAGCTCCGGGTTGAAGCGCACCTCGTCGAACAGCCAGCGGTGCAGGCGGCGTGCAAGGGCGTAGTCCTCCTGCTCCAGTGCGAGCAGCCAGGCCGCGACGAACTTGTCCACCTCCGCCTGCATTTCGAGCTCGAGCAGCTTGACCGGCTTGTCCTGCCGCGCGCGCCAGCAGATGTAATTGAAGTGGCTGATGCCCTCGAGCACCTTGCAGAAATCGTCGAGCTGTTCCGGCCGCAACGATTTCATCGGATCGGCGCGCTCCAGCCGCTCCAGCATTTCCGGATCGAGATAGACCGAGAGCGCGAGGCCGTGCTTGTCCTGGGTGAGCAGCACGGATTCTTCCGTGCTCGGGAGCAAGCTGCCGGAGCCGAGCACGGCGACGACTGCCGGATCGGTGATCAGGAAATCGCCGACCGACAAGCCGTGATCGGTGCGATAGATGTCCGTCAGGTAGCGCTGCAGACTGGCGAGGATGCCGGACGGCTCGAACGCACCGCGGCCGATTTGCGCTTCCCGGGTCACCGGCGCGGTCAGTGGCTCCTCCGGCTCACCGCGTTCGGCATCGGCACGACGCCGTGCTGCCGCAGCAGTTTTTCCGCGCGCTTGCTACCGGTCCTGAGCCAGACCTCGTAAGTGCGCAGCAGATCGATGTCGGAAGAGCTGCGCGCGGCATCGCGGACCTCGTTCAGCACGTCGACCATGAGCTGGAACTTGCGCGCGAGCTCGGCATAGACGTGCGCCAGCGCCCGCCCGCGCAGCGTGCCGCGCATCTCCTCGGACAGGGAGCCGTAGGCGTTGCCGCCCATCCGTATGTAATAGTCCAGGTCGACGAGCTTGTGCGCGAGGCTTTCGGCGAAGAACCCCGCGATGAACAACGACACGTCGCCGATCCGCTGCAGAGAAAACTTGCGCATCTCGGCGCTCTCCGCCTCGACGGCGTCCACCATCATGAGCGCCAGCGGCTTCAGCCCGTAGGAATCGCCGTGATCCTCGTAGAGATCCTCGGAGCGGGCAAACAGGGTGACGAGATTGACGACGTAATGCGTGGCATGCGGATCCACCTCGACGTTCTGCCGCGCCATCGCCTCGTCGATGGACTTGCGGAAATAATCACGCAAGTCGGGTACTGCCAGGACGGTTGCACCGTCGTTCATCGCATCTCACCTCACACCTGCTCTTCGGGAGCGGCGTGCCCGGCGATGTTCGGGTGCGCACTACGCTGATTCCCTTCAGCGGTGCGGACCGCTCGTCAGGATCACCGCACCTTTGTCTCCGCTCGCCTCCTGCACGAGCGGCCTAACCTGTATAACTCTTTTAGAGCCGCTGCTTCGTGACAAGGTTCACGGACGTCCGGATTTCTACCACAATTCGCGCAGCCGGGCGGCAACGTCGATCCGCTTCGTGCTGCGCTGCGGCATACCGTCCGCCGCCTCGCGGCGGCCGTGGAAGCGCCGCTCCATCGTGCCGAGCACCGCGTCCGTGAGGAAGCGGCTGCGGGCGCCGTACACGTGCCGGTCGCCGTGGCGCGGCTGCTGGGTCACGTAATAGCGCAGCGGCGCGAGCAGATAAAGGGCTTCTTTCGCGCGCGTCATCGCGACATACAGCAGGCGGCGCTCCTCCTCGATGAGGGCGGGACTCCCGGTCGCGAACTCGGACGGGAAATGCCCGTCGACGACGGAGAGCACGAACACCGTATCCCACTCCTGGCCCTTCGCCGAGTGGACCGTCGAGAGCACGAGATAGTCCTCGTCCAGCAGCGGATCGCCGGCGTGGTCGCCCGCCGCCGCGGGCGGATCGAGCGTGAGCTCCGTCAGGAAGCGCTCGCGCGTGGCATAGCGCGCGGCGATGCGCTCGAGCTGCTCGAGATCGGCCTCGCGGGTCTCGATGCCGTCGTACAGCCGCTCGAGCTGCGGCCGGTACCAGCGCCGCGCCTGCAGAACCTGGTCGTGCCAGGCGCCGTCGTCCGGCTCGCGCGCGGCGAGCGCCTGCATGAGCGCGCAGAATGCCGCCCATTCCTGCGCCGCGGCACCGCGCATCCGGCAGCCGGACAACGCCGCGAAGCGGTGATCGTTCGCCGCCAGCCGCTCGAGCGCCCGCGCCGCTCCCGCCGGCCCGACACCCGGCACGAGCTTCAGCACGCGAAAGCCGGCGATCCGGTTGCGCGGGTTTTCCGCCCACTTGAGGATGGCGAGCAGGTCCTTGACGTGCGCGGCCTCGAGGAACTTGAGGCCGCCGTACTTCACGTACGGAATGTTGCGCCGCACGAGCTCGAGCTCGAGCCGGTCGCTCACGTGCGCGCCGCGAAACAGCACCGCCTGGCGCCTGAGCTCGAGGCCGGCCTCGCGCCGCGCGAGCACCGTGTCGGCAACGAATTCCGCCTCGGCGTCGCCGTCCTCCACCGTCACGTAAGCGGGCCTGGTACCGCCGCTCCGCGACGCGACGAGCCGCTTCTCGTACCGCCGCTCGCTCTCGGCGATGAGGCGGTTCGCGGTATCGAGGATCGGCTGCGTCGAGCGATAGTTCTGCTCGAGCGTGACCACGCGCGCGGGCGGCGAGTACGCGTCGGGAAAGCCCAGGATGTTGTCGACCTCGGCCGCGCGGAAGGAATAGATGGACTGCGCGTCGTCGCCGACCACGGTCACCCCCGCGCCGTCCGGCTTCAGGGCGGCGAGGATGCCGGCCTGCAGCCGGTTCGTGTCCTGGTATTCGTCGACGAGCACGTGGTCGAACGCGCCGCCGATTTCCCGCGCAAGCTCGGCGTCGTCCACGAGCCAGCGCCAGTAGAGCAGGAGATCGTCGTAGTCGAGCGCGTGGATCTGCTGCTTGCGCTCGGCGTAGCGGCGGAACAGGCCGGCGAGCTCGCTCTCCCATTCGGCGCACCACGGGTGGCTCTCCGCCAGCACCTGCGCGAGCGGCAGTCCCGCGTTGATGCAGCGCGAACAGATCGCGAGACAGGTGTCCTTTTTCGGGAACCGGCGCGCCGTGGCGGAGAGATCGAGCTCGTGGCGCAGCACGTCGATGAGATCGGCGGCGTCGCCGCGATCGAGCACCGAGAACGCGGGATCGAGGCCGAGGTTGGCCGCATAGCGGCGCAGCAGCCGGTTCGCGATCGAGTGGAAGGTGCCGGCCCAGGGCAGCCGCGGCGGCGCGGCCTTGCCGCGCGCCCGGGCGGCGCGGCGCACGATGCGCTCGGCCCGGCGCGTCATCTCTTCGGCGGCGCGGCGCGTGAAGGTGAGAAGCAGGATGCGCTCGACCGGCACGCCTTCGAGCACGAGGTGCGCGACCCGGTGGGCAAGCGTCATCGTCTTGCCGGTGCCCGCGCCGGCGACGACGAGGAGCGGTCCCGCGCGAAACGCGCCGTCCGCGCGCTCGCCGTGCGCCGCGGCGGTGCGTTGCGCCGGATTGAGCGCGCCGAGGTGATCCATTGCCCGAGCCGTCCCGTTGTCCTTCTCGTCTGTATTTGTATACAGTGCTGGACAGGCTTACAAGTCCGCGGAACGGCGTGCCGGGCAGCCGGCGTCGCCGCGAAGCGACGCTTGCGACACGGCGACGCGCGCACGCCATTGGTTACAATGCGCGGTCCGCACGCGCCGGGACCGCGAATCGCCAGAATCTGAAGACCGAATGCCGCCCTTCTTTCGATGACATTCGAGATCGCACTGGTCCTGGCCATCCTCGGCGCAGCCCTGGTGCTGTTCATCAGCGGCATCATCCGCATGGACCTGGTCGCCCTGCTGGTGCTGGGCACGCTCGCGGTCACCGGCCTGGTCACGCCCGACGAGGCTTTCGCCGGCTTCAGCAACGGCGCGGTGATCACCATCTGGGCCATGTTCATCCTGAGCGAGGGCCTCGCGCGCACCGGCATCGCGAACATCATCGGCCGCCAGCTCCTGCGCATTGCCGGGCGGCGCGAGGCGGCGATGGTGGTGGTCATCATGCTGATCTCCGCGGTGCTGTCCGGGTTCATGAACAACATCGGGGTGGTGGCTTTGATGCTGCCCGTGGTCATGGACGTCAGCCGCCGCACGCGAGTGGCGCCGTCGCGGCTCCTCATCCCCCTCGTCTTCGGCACCCTGCTCGGCGGCCAGACGACGCTGTTCGGCACGTCCCACAACCTGCTCGTCTCCGAGGCGCTGGAGCGCGCGGGCTACGAGCCGTTCTCCGTGTTCGATTTCGTCCCGGTGGGTGGGGGCATCGTGCTCACCGGGGTGGCCTTCATGGTGCTGGTCGGCCGGTTTCTCCTGCCGAAGCGCACGCGCGTCGAAAAGGGCCGCTATCGCAGCCAGCGCAGCCTGCGGGCACGCTACAAGCTCGCGGAGCAGACCTTCATGCTGCGCGTGCCGGTCGACTCGGTGCTGGTCGGCAAGACGCTCGCCCAGAGCCGCATCGGCACGTCGACCGGGCTCATCATCCTGGCGCTGGTCCGCTTCGGGCGCAGCGAGCCGCTGCCCTCCCGCCAGACCGTGCTGCGCGCCGGCGACAGCCTGCTGGTGCAGGGGCGCATCGAGCAGTTCCGCGAGCTGCAGCGCTGGAGCGATCTCGTGATCGAGCGCGAGGCGCCGGTGCTCAAATCGATGGTGGCCGCGCGCGTCGGTTACGCGGAGGTGGTGCTGGCCGAGGGCTCGCCGCTGGTCGGCGAGCTGATCCGGGAAGCCGGGTTCCGCAACCGCTTCAACGTCAGCGTCGCCGGCATCATCCGCCGCGGCCGCTATCGCTTCACGAACCTCGCTTTCGTCCCGCTGCGTGCCGGCGACCGCATCCTCGTGCAAGGCGAGAAGGCGACGCTCGAGGAGCTGCACAAGTTTTCCGATTTCAGCGAGGTGGTGCTGAAGAACGAGAACGAGCTCAGCGAGGAGTACAAGCGCGACGAGCGCATGTTCGTCGTGCGCCTGCCGAAATACAGCGACCTCGTCGACGAGACCCTCGGCAAGAGCCGGCTCGCCGACGTATTCGACTTCCGCGTGCTGGCGATCTTCCGCGA
>CAZBGV010000078.1:0-16756 GCA_964491485.1 uncultured Woeseiaceae bacterium
CCGGCTACGTCGACGCGCGCACGATCGAGCAGCTCTGGCGGAAGCTCGAGGAATCGGGGAAGGCACGTGAGGTCCGCACGCGCCTGATGGAGCTGAACCGGGTCGATCGCTGAGATTGCCGGCCACCTGACCCGGTCGATACCCTCGAGCGCACCGATGCCTGCTCCATCATGGGGCCGGCCGTGTACCCGTCACTACGCGCCTGTTCTCGAGATACACATCGGCGATCAGGCGGTCGTCACCGATCATGAGCTGCGCAAAAAGTCGGTCCATTGCGCTCGACGCGGTGCTCCGGCGGCGTTGCGTGAGCGCCGTCGCTGACGGATCCAAAACGATGAAGTCTGCCTCGTTGCCTTGTCGGAAACTCCCGATGCGGTCGTCGAGATACAGCGCTTTCGCCGCCCCGAGAGTCGCGAGGTAAAAGGCCCCGAAGGGTGACAATGACTGTCCGGCGAGCTGCAGCGCCTTGTAGCCGTCGCTCAGGGTCCGCAGCAGGCTCAGGCTCGTGCCGCCGCCGACATCGGTTCCCACTCCCACCCGCACAGCGCAGCGCCTCGCTGCAGCCAGGTCGAACAACCCGCTGCCGAGGAACAGGTTCGACGACGGGCAGAAGGCCATTGCCGCGCCCTTGCGCGCCATCAGCTGCCGCTCGTGATCGTCCATGTGAATGCAGTGCGCGAACACGGAGCGCTCCCGCACGAGGTCGAAATGCTCGTACACGTGGAGGTAGCTGCGGCTCCACGGGAAAAGCTCCGCGACGCGCTTTGTCTCATCCACATTCTCGGCCAGATGCGTATGCAGGTAGACGTCCGGGAACTCCTGGAGCAGGCGGCCGGCCTCCCGCAGCTGCAAGTCACTCGACGTGATCGCGAAGCGCGGCGTGACGGCGTACAGCAGCCGGTCGCGGCCGTGCCATTTCCCGATGAGCGCGCGCGAGTCGGCGTAGGCGGTTGCCGGCGTGTCGCGCAGGTCTTCGGGGCAGTTGCGATCCATCAGCACCTTGCCGGCAATCAGGCGCATGCCGCGTTTCGCGGCGGCCTCGAAGATCGCATACACCGAGTGCGGGTGCACGGTCGCGAAGACGCAGGCCGTGGTCGTCCCGTTGCGTAACAACTCCTGCACGAAAAACTCGGCCACTTCCCGCGCGTACTCGGGATCGGCGAAGGCGCGCTCGGCGGGATACGCGTACTTCTCCAGCCAGTCGAGCAGGCGCTCGCCGTAGGACGCGATGATATCGATCTGCGGGTAATGGACGTGGCAGTCGATCAGGCCGGGAATGATGAGCTTGTCGCCGTGCTCCACGACGCGCACGCCCGACGGCACGCGCCTGAGCAGATCCTTCGCCGGCCCGACCTCCTCCACGTAACCATCGGCCACGACCAGAAGCCCGTCCTCGAAGTACTCCACGCTGCCGGCTCCGATCGGATCGCAATCATCGGAGGGATCGCGCAGGCAGTGCAGGATCGCAGCGCGATGTGCGGTGACGTCGGCCATGCTCAGGGCGCGAGCAGGGTGACGCGCTCGCTCAAGATCACCTGGTCGCAATTGGCGCCCTCGCCCGCGCGATCGATGACGAGAAACTCCTGTCCGGCTTCCAGCGCGATCAACGGCATGTGCCACGTGCCCCGGTGGTAGTTGATGCCCTGGCGGCCGTTGCTGACGAACGCCTGCAGGTTCCCGGCCTCCACCGACTCGCCGGGCGCCGCGACCACGACGACGAAGCGCTGGCCGTTCAGCGGCACGAACGCCTGGCTGCCCAGAGGATGGCGCTCGACCATGTCGAAGCGGTACGGCAGCGCCGTGGGCGTGCGGCAGCGCACGACGCTGACGTTGAGGCGACCGCCGGCGATGTTCACGCGCGCGAGGTCGTCGAAGCGCTCGAAACGCGCCTCATTCATGGCCAGCTCCGCCGCCCTGCCCGCCGCGATGACGTCGCCGAAAGCCGCGAACCGCTCCGGCGTCAGCGGCAATGGCTCGAGCTCGATCCCGCTCATACTCATCTCCCTCGTCGCGCGTATGCTATCCCGCTTCGGCGGCCATCGCCTCGCCGGCACCGATCGCGTCGAGCTACGGCGTCGCGGATGCATTATCCGCTGCGTCGACGAAGCGCAATCGCGCATACACACCGAAGTGATCCGAAGGCCAGGTGCCGGAGGCGTCGGGCCGATCGAGGATGCGGCGAGCTGCGACGACCTCGAAGCGGCCGCGTTGCGCGAAGATGTGATCGACCACGCGCTGTGCCTCCGGCTCGAAATAGTGCGGGTTCAGCGTCGTGCTGGCGGCAGCGCCCGCGTCGAAGCGGCTGAGGGCATCGAACCAGCGCTCGAGGACCGGCTGCAGCTCCGGGGTATCGACCGTCGCATTGAAATCGCCGAGCAGCAGCGACGGTGTGCCGTCATCGCGTGCCGCGATGAGCGACATCAGGTCGCGGACCTGCCGTGCGCGGATATCCCCGCCTTCCGGCGTGTGGTGCAGGTGCGTCCCGTAGATGTCGACGACGTGCCCGCCCACTTCGATCCTTACGTGCGCAAGGGTGCGCCAGTCGCCCAGCGGCTCGAGCCGGTGTGCCGACCGGTCCAGGATCCGGTGCGCCGTCAGGATCGCGTTGCCGTAACGGCGGACGTCTTCGAGCGGATCGGGCGAGACGAACCAGCATTCAAAGCCCAGCGCCTCGGCGATGTCTTCCGCCTGGTTCCGCAGGGTTTCGTGCTGCAGCACTTCCTGGAGCACGATCACGTCGGGCCGCAGCGCCTTCAGCCCGTCGATGATCAACGGCCGCCGTGCCGGCCAGTCGGCCTTGTCGTGGTAGATGTTCAACGTGACGACGCTCAGCGTATCGCCCTGCGCTGTCCGTTGAGCGTCATCGTCCCGCGGATCGACTGCCGCGTTCGATGCCGAGCCCAGCACTGCAACGGCAAGCACGCCCAGTAACCACCTCCAGGAGCGCGCATCGCGCGCGATGAACACGCCACGCGAGGTCAAGCCATTCGCGACCGTTGGATCGCGCGCGATGCGCGCTCCTGCAGTGCTCATTTCGAGAGCTTGCCGAAGAGGCGGAGGCGGCTGACGCCGCCGTCCGGGAAAATCGACAGGCGGACGTGGGACACCGGGCCGAGGGGCTCGAGGTCGCTGAACACGTGGCTGGCGTCCGGGCCGAGCTTCGATTCCGGCAGCAGCACCGGCCAGCGGTGGCTTTCACTCACGACCCGGTCGACGTCGTGCGCCTCCTCCGTCACCAGCGCTGCCTGCAGCGACGCGCGGTCCGGGTAGTTGCCCTTGAAATGCGCCGTGTCGATCTCGACCTGCTCGATCGTGCCCGGCGCGCCGAGCTTCAGCACCACCCAGTCGTGACCCGGCCCGCGACGGCGCGCCGTCTCCCAGCCGTCGCCCATGTTGACGCCGCGCCCCGGCAGGTTCAGGTGATGCATGCTGCCGAAATGTTCGTCGCTCGCGCGCAGCGCGCGGCCGCCGTGCTCGAGCGCGAAGAGATCGATCGTGTCGTCCCGGTCGAAGCGGCGCCAGTCCGGGCGGATCTCGCCGTAGATGCGCAGGCGTGCGACGCCGCCGTCCGGAAAAATATTGAGGCGCACATGCGTGACCGCCCGCGCGTGGCGCACCGGCAGGTAATGGTGCGCGTTCGGCCCGAGCTCGACGCGCGGGTGCAGTTCACGCCATTCGCTGTCGTCCGGCAGGTCTTGTTCGTTCACCGCACCGTCGACCGACGCATACGGCGGATAATTGCCGGTGAAGTGGCGAGTGTCGATGTCCAACCCGCGCACGATGCCGGGCAGCCCCAGCTTCACTACGCACCAGTCGTGGCCCGGCGTGCGCCGGCGGCGCGTTTCCCAGCCGTCCATCCACTTGCCGTGCTCGTCGTACTTGTCGGGAATGAACACGGGCTCGCTCGGGTCGATCAGCCGCTCCTTCGCCCCGAAGAACTCGTCGCTCGCCGCGACCACGCGTGTGCCGAGGCGCGGCTGCTCGAGGCGCACCCACTCTTCGAACGGCTTCTCGTCGTCAATCATCGTCGTCTGCCAGCGGATTGGCTCCCGCGCTTGCGCGGCGTTCCGGCTGCAGTGCCTCGAGTCTCAGCCGCGCGATCCTGTGGATCTCGCGGATCGCGGTCGCGAGCTCCGCGTCCCTGTCGTTGCCGAGGCGTCGCTCGAAAGCAGCGAGAATATCGCGCCGGTGCCTGCCGCGCACGGCCATGACGAAAGGGAAACCGAATCTGGCCTTGTACTGCCGGTTGAGGGACTGGAAGCGCGCGAATTCCTCCGCGGTGCACTGGTCGAGGCCTGCGCTCGCCTGCTCCGCGGACGAAGCGGCGGTCAGGCCGCCTGCGATTGCTGCGCGATCGGCGAGGTCGGGATGCGCGCGGATCAATGCCAGCTTCGTGTCCTCGTCGGCGGCGTCGACGCAAGCGGCCAGGATGTCGGCGAGGCGAGAGTCGTCGGTCACGTCGCGAGCGCGGTCCCAGGCCTGCTCGGCGACCCACGGGGAATGTTCGTAGATGCCGCCGTAGCGGGCGATGAATGCTTCTCTGTCCAATGGGCGGGATCCGGTCGCCCGCATGGCGGGCTCCTACGGGGTCGGGCCGGCGTCCGGCGGATTGGTGGCGCGCCAGTGGCGGGCGATATCGATGCGGCGCGCCACCCACACGTCGTCGTGCTCGATCACATGCTCCAGGAACTTGCGCAGGCCCGCGGTGCGCCCCGGGTGCCCCGCCAGGCGGCAATGCAAGCCGACGGACATCATCTTCGGGGTCCCCGCGCCCTCGTGATAGAGCTCGTCGAAAGTGTCGGTGAGGTAAGCGCAGAACTGGCGACCGGTGTTGAACCCCTGCGCCGTCGCGAAGCGCATGTCGTTCACGTCCAGCGTGTAGGGCACCATGAGCTGCGGCGCGCCGTGCGTGTAGTCCCAGTACGGCAGGTCGTCGGCATAGGTGTCGGCGTGGTACGTGAAGCCGCCGTGCTCCGCAACGAGCCGGTGGGTGTTCGGGCTGCAACGGCCGAGATAGAACCCTTCCGGCGCCGCGCCGGTCAACCGCCCGTGAACCTCGATCGCGCGCTGCATGTGCTCGCGCTCCACGGCTTCCTCCACGAACTGGTAGTCGATCCAGCGCCAGCCGTGGCTCGCGATCTCCCAGCCCGCCGACTGCATCGAGTCGATCACCTCCGGGTTGCGTTCCAGGGCCATCGCGACGGCGAACACCGTGACCGGCAGGTCGTACTCGCGGAACAGCCGATGCAGGCGCCAATACCCGGCACGCGAGCCGTACTCGTACAGCGACTCCATGTTCAGGTGCCGGCAGCCCGCCAATGGCTGCGCGCCGACGATTTCGGACAGGAAGGCCTCGGAAGCCACGTCCCCGTGGAGCACGCAGTTCTCCCCGCCCTCCTCGTAGTTGATGACGAACTGCACGGCGATGCGGGCGCCGCCCGGCCAGCGGGCATGGGGCGGCGACTGGCCGTAGCCACGGAGATTTCTGGGATAGGTCTTGTTCACGCCGCTGCAACATTAGCGCAGAGCTGGTCAGGTGAACATACGGGGGTGCGGGGCCGGCAGGCCGCCCGGAACTTGACAGCATTCGATCCCGCCTGTTAGCTCGAGATACGCGCCAGCTGCCACCGGAACCCGGGAGCCCGGGAAGGCCGACGCGTTGAGCACGACCGCAGACATCCACGCCGGCAGCGCTCCGTCACCGAAGCGCGCACGCCGTACGTCATGGTTGGTCGCGGCGGTCGGCGACATCTTCGTGCTGCTGTACCTCGCGGACGGGTTGTTCCCGGTGTTGTTCGCCCGCGACCTCGGCCCGGTCGACCGCGTGGTGGTGCTCAAGTCCGAGCGCCGGCTGCTGCTCTACGAAGACGGCGACCGCGTGGCGGGCTACCGCATCGCTCTGGGCGCGGACCCGACCGGCCACAAGACTTACCAAGGCGACTCGCGCACGCCCGAGGGCCTTTACACGCTCGACTACCGCAACGAGGATAGCGAGTTCTACCGGTCGATCCACATCTCCTACCCGAACGAGGCGGACCGCGCGGCGGGCCTCGAAGCGGACGTTCCGACGGGCGGCAACGTCATGATCCACGGCTTGCCGAACGGCAAGGGCTGGATGGGCTCGCTCTATAACCGGCGCGACTGGACCGACGGCTGCGTGGCCGTGAGCAATCGCCAGATGGAGGAGATCTGGCACGCCGTTCCGGACGGAACGCCGATCGAGATCAAACCCTGAGGGGCTTGGAGCGCGCCTGACGCGGCGGTGTTGCTGTCGTCGCGGATGGCGATGGCTTGTCGGCAGTGCCGCGATCCTGTCGCCCGCATGGCGGGCTCCTACGGGATCACAACCGGCCTCACTGCACGTTGCTGCGGTACCAGGCGTCGAGGGTCGCGCGCTCGGCGTCGGTCATGTGCGTCAGGTTGCCGATGGGCATGACTTTCAGCACGACCGCCTGCTGGTGGATGCGCAGCGCCTGGGCGCGGATCTGCTCGGCCGTGTCCAGCACGACTCCCGCGGGCGCGGCCGGAAACGCGGCAAAGCTCGGTTCGGCCGAGTGGCAGGCCGTGCAGCGGCGCTCGATGATCGGCTGGACGTCCGCCAGGGTGACCGCCGCGGGCGACGCCACCGTGGTGCGTGGCGCGAGTGCCGATGACGCGGCCGGGGTGCGCGGCGCGAGCGCGAACGCGATGCCGAGGAGAATGACGATCGCCGCGCCGAGCGGCAGCGGCGAAGCACGCCCCTTGTGGCGCGCCACGAACCACACGCGGATCAGGGCACCCGCAACCGTGAACGCGACGAGGATCAGCCAGTTCCACGCGTGGTTGTAGGTCAGCGCGAAGTGGTTGCTGATCATCACGAACAGCACGGGCAGCGTGAAATACGTGTTGTGCACGGAGCGCTGCTTGCCGCGCCGGCCGTGCACGGGGTCGGGCGCCTCGCCCCGCTCCGCCGCGGCAACCAGCTTCTTCTGCCCCGGGATGATGACGAAGAAGACGTTCGCCACCATGATCGTGCCGAGCGTGGCGCCGAAGTGGATGTAGGCGCCGCGGCCGCTGTAGAGCTCGCACAATCCCCACGCGAGCACTGCCGTGAGGCCCAGCAACGCCGCGGCGAGCGCGGGCTCGTGGCGGCCGAGCGGCGAGCGGCACAGCAGGTCGTAGACGACCCAGCCGCCGGCGATGATCGCCACGGCCGCGCCGATCGCGAGCGGCGGCGACAGCTTCGCGACCTCTGGATCGATCAGGTAGATCTCCGCGCCGTACCAGTAGATCAGCGCCAGCAGGAAGATGCCGGACAGCCACGTGCTGTAGGCCTCCCACTTGAACCAGTGCAGCGTCTCCGGCAGAGCCGGCGGCGCGACCCGGTATTTCTGCGCGTGATAGAAGCCGCCGCCGTGCACGGACCAGAGCTCGCCGCCGACGCCCTTCTCGCCGTCCGCTGCCTGCGCCGGCGGCTGCAGATGATCGTCCAGCCAGATGAAGTAGAACGAGGAGCCGATCCAGGCGATGCCGAAGACGAAATGAGCCCAGCGCGCGAGCAGATTCAGCCATTCGACGACGTATGCTTCCATCGTTTGTATCGGGCGCCGCGTTACGGGCGGCGGAACACGTGCACGTTGTCGGTATTCCCGGTCGGGCCGGCATGCCGCGCGCTCACGGCCGCCTGGATCTTCAAAAGCTCGGCGGCGACGGCGATCGCGATCTCCGCCGGGCGCTTGCCGCCGACGCCTTCGATGCCGATCGGGCAGGTCAGGCGCTCCAGCAGCGCGGACGGCAGTTCGTCCTTCATGCGGTGCTCGAAGCGGTGGCGCTTCGTGCGCGAGCCGATCAGGCCGACGTAGGCGAAGTCCTCGCGCCGCAGCGCCGCCGCGCAGATCTCGAAGTCGAGCGGGTGATCGTGCGTCATGACGAGGTAGTACGCGCCCGGCGGCATCGCCGCGATCTCGCGAATCGGCTCGCCGCTCTCGATCATGGTGACGTTTGAGGGAGCGACGGCGGGGAACACGCCGCGGCGGTTGTCGATCCAGCGGATCTCGCAGTCGAGTCCCGCCATCGCGGCCACGACCGCCGAGCCGACGTGTCCGGCGCCGAAGAGCGCGAGGGATATCCCGGGCACGCCGAACGGTTCGAGCAGCACGGGCAGCTTGCTCCCGTCCCGGGCGGTCATGTCGATGCGCCGGGCAGGCGCGTGTTCCGCGAGCAGCCGGCGTGCCGGATTCGTGATCTCCGTATCGAGCCGGAACGATGCGGTCCCGTAGGCACGAAGCCGGTCCGCCGTGACCAGGTACTTCGTGCACTGCCCATCGGCCGGCGGCTCGGTCGCGATGACCGCCGGCCGGCGCTGCTCGTGACACTCGAGCAGGTCGTGTATCCAGTCCTTGCTCGCGTTCACGCTTTCGAACAGGACTTCGACCACTCCGCCGCAGCACTGTCCCATGCCGGGGCCGAGCGCGAACTTGTGCGCGAAGGCGACCGGGTGGCCGGGCTCCGGCGGGTTCAGGAGCGTGCACGCGAGCTTCGCGCAGCGGTGTTCCAGCACGCCGCCCCCGATGGTGCCGGTGATGCCTTCGCGATCCACCAGCATTTTCGCGCCGGGTTCGCGCGGGGCGGAGCCGCGTACGGACAGGACCGTGACGAGAATGGCGTCCCCGGCGGCGGCCGGGCGGTTACGGAGGGCCTCGAGCCAGGGGGTCATGATTTCGGCTTGGCGGCGATTTTCGAAATCGGGTCGCCCGCATGGCGGGCTCCTACGGTGCGCGGTCCCGACTTTGAGCCCGATGCGCGCAGGCGGTCGATGGCGTCGAGGACGTGCTCGGGGGTCGCGGGGGCGTGCAGCAGCGGGGAGACGCGGTAATCCGCGACGCTCGCGATCGCGTCGCGCAGCGCGTGGAACACCGACAGCGCGAGCATCAGCGGCGGCTCCCCGACCGCCTTCGAGCGGTGGATCGTCTTCTCGCGGTTCGCCGCCGATTCCATGATCTCCACGCGCCAGTCGACCGGCAGGTCGGAGCAGGTCGGGATCTTGTAGGTCGAAGGCGCGTGCGTCTTGAGCTCGCCGGCTTCGTTCCACCAGAGCTCCTCCGACGTGAGCCAGCCCATGCCCTGGATGAAGCCGCCCTCGATCTGCCCCATGTCGATCGCCGGGTTCAGCGACTTGCCGCAGTCGTGCAGGATGTCGACGCGCAGCAGGCGATGCTCCCCGGTCAGCACGTCGACGATCACTTCGGAGACCGCGGCGCCGTACGCGTAATAGAAAAACGGCCGGCCGGCGAAGGTCTTGAGATCGTAGTGGATCTTCGGCGTGCGATAGAAACCGGTTGCCGAAAGCGAGCGGCGCGCGAACCACGCGAGCTGCACCAGCTCCGCGAAGCCGATCACCTGCCGGCCCGCTCTCACGGTGTTGTTGCGGAACTCGATTTCGCTCTTGCGGACGCCGAAATGCTCGGCTGCGAAGCGCATAAGGCGCTTCTTGATCTTGCGCGCCGCCGCCTGCGCCGCCTTGCCGTTCAGGTCGGAGCCGCTCGAGGCCGCGGTCGCCGAGGCGTTCGGCACCTTGCTCGTGTCGGAGGCCGTGAGCTTGATCTGGTCGATGTCGATCTGCAGCTCCTCGGCCACCACCTGCGCGACTTTCGTGAACAGCCCCTGCCCCATCTCCGTGCCGCCGTGGTTCAGGTGCACGGTGCCGTCGGTGTAGACGTGCAGCAGCGCGCCGGCCTGGTTCAGGTGGGTCGCAGTGAAGGAGATGCCGAACTTGACCGGCGTCAGCGCGATGCCGCGCCTGAGATACGGGCTCTGTGCGTTGAACGCGCGGATCTCCTCGCGGCGGCGTGCGTAGTCCGAGCTCGCCTCGAGGCGCGGCACGATCTCGTGCAGCAGGTTGTCCTTGACCTTCTGGCGATACGGCGTGACGTCCCGCTCGCCGACGCCGTAGAAGTTGCGCTTGCGGACCTCCAGCGGATCGCGCCCGAGGAAGCGCGCGATGTCGTCGACGACGTGCTCGATGCCGAACATTCCCTGCGGCCCGCCGAAACCGCGGAACGCCGTGTTCGACACCGTGTTCGTCTTGCAGCGGTGCGAGACGATCGTGACGTTCTCGAGGAAGTACGCATTGTCGCTGTGGAACATCGCGCGGTCGTTGATGGCGCCGGAAAGATCGGCGGACCAGCCGCAGCGGGAGGCAAGCGTGAATTCGATGCCTTCGATCCGGCCTTCGGCGTCGAAGCCGACGTCATAGTCGACCACGAAGTCGTGGCGCTTGCCAGTCATGAGCATATCGTCGTCGCGGTCGAGCCGCAGCTTGCACGGTCGCTTCGTCTTCCACGCCATCAGCGCCGCGATGCACGCGATCATCGCCGGCTGGCTTTCCTTGCCGCCGAACGCGCCGCCCATGCGCCGGCAGATCACGACCACGTCCTTCGATTGCCGGCCGAGCGCCGCGGCGACCAGGTGCTGCACCTCGCCCGGGTGCTGGGTCGAGCTGTGGACGACGAGATCGCCGTCCTCCGCCGGCTGCGCCATCGCGATCTGGCCTTCGAGATAGAACTGGTCCTGACCGCCGACCGTGACGCGCCCCTGCAGGCGATGCCGGGCCCCGCGGATGGCCTTGCGGCTGTCGCCGCGGCGGATGGTTTCGGTCGGCAGCACGAACGACTGCTTTTCGACCGCCGCCAGGGGATCGAGCACGGGCAGGAGCTCCTCGTACTCGATCCGGGCGAGGCGCGCCGCGCGGCGCGCCGCCGTGACCGACGTGGCCGCGACCGCGAACACCGCCTGGCCGGCGTACTGCACGAGGCCCGGCGCCAGGATGGGGTCGTCGTGCACCACGGGCCCGCAGTTGTTCTCACCCGGAACGTCGTCGGCCGTGACCACGTCGATGACGCCGGGCGCTTCGCGCACGGCCGCGAGGTCGAGAGAACGGATGCGCGCGTGCGCGCAGCGGCTCATGCCGACCGCGACATACAGCGTGCCGCGCGGCTCGGGAATGTCGTCCGTGTAGAGCGCTTCGCCGGCGACGTGCAGGCGGCTGCTGTCGTGCGGGATCGCCTGGCCGACGCCGCCCGCGATCGCGCCGGCCTCGGCGCGCCGTTCAGGCGAGCTGCCGGCGTCCATAGCCGTATACCGTGCCTCCGAGCGCCCCGCCGGTCTCGAGCCGGAAGCGATGCAGCAGGTTCGCCGCCACGCGGCGCCGGTACGCCGCGGAGGAGCGCATGTCCGTGAGCGGCTCGAAGTCCTGCGCGAGAGCCGCCATCGCCTGCTCCACCGCCGCTTCGCTCCACTCACGGCCGGCGAGCGCGTTCTCGCAGTGCAAGGCGCGCTTCGGGACCGCGGCCATGCCGCCGTAGGCCGCGCGGAACGCCGCGACCTTCCCGTCGTCGAGCTGCAGGCGAAACGCCGCACACACCGCCGAAATGTCCTGGTCGAAGCGCTTCGAGACCTTGTAGCTCCGCAGGAGCGTGCCCTCGCGCCTTCGCGGGACGCGCACGGCCACGAGGAATTCGCCGGGCTGCAACGCGGTCTTGCGGTAAGCGAGGTAGAAATCGGCGAGCGCCAGCTCGCGCGTCGCGCTGCCCTTTTTCAGCAGCAGGCTCGCATCCAGCGCGAGCAGCGCCGGCATCGAGTCGCCGATCGGCGAGCCGTTCGCGACGTTGCCGCCGAGCGTGCCCGCGTTGCGAATCGGCGGCGAGGCAAAGCGCAGCAGCAGCTCCTCGAGCTCCGGGTAGTCGGCGAGGATGGGCGGCACCGCATCCGTGAGCGTGACCGCGGCGCCGATCTCGATGGCGTCATCCGTCACCCGGCACTCGCAAAGCTCCCGCACCCCGCCCGTGTAGATCACCACCGGCAGGTCGCGCAGCGCTTTGGTCACCCGGAGCGCGACGTCGGTGCCCCCGGCGAGCAGAGTCGCGCCGGGATGCGCTGCGACGAGCTCCGCGAGGACATCGAGGGAGGCCGGCGCGAAAAAGCGGCGGCCGTCGTGCTCGAGCGCGAGCAGGCCAGTGCGCCGGATCGACTCGAGCCGGGAGCGCCGGCGCGCTTCGTCCTCGCCGCCGCGCGCGGAGCCGTGCGGCGCGGACAGCCACCGGTCGTCCGGCTCCGCCGCGCCGAGGCGGTACATCGCCTCCGCCGCGCGCACGATCGGCGCATAGCCGGTGCAGCGGCACAGGTTACCGGCGAGCGCATCGTCTATCTCGCGGCGCGTCGGCGCGGCCGCGTTCTTGTACAGCGCGAACATCGACATCACGAAACCCGGCGTGCAGAAGCCGCACTGGGAGCCGTGGCATTCCACCATCGCCTGCTGCACCGGATGCAGGCGCCCGTCGGGTGCGCGCAGGCTCTCGACCGTGATGAGCTCCTTGCCGTCGAGCGTCGGCAGGAACCTGATGCAGGAATTGACGGCGCGAACCCGCAGCCCTGTGCCCTGCGGATCCGGCTCGGCGAGCGCCACGGTGCACGCGCCGCAGTCGCCTTCCGCGCAGCCCTCCTTGGTGCCGGTACGGCCGAGGTCCTCGCGCAGGAACTGCAGCACGGTGCGCGTCGGATCGACGTCGGAGAGCTCGATCACCTCGCCGTCCAGCACGAAGCGCAGCGGGCCGGAGTCGGGCGTGGCGTTCTGTGCGTCGATCTTCATGCGGCGGTGGCGGGCTCAGCTCCCGCGATAGGTCGACCAGCTCCAGGGAGAGACGAGCAGCGGTACGTGATAGTGCTCGTCGCCGAGCGTCACCCGCACGACCACCTCGTCGAGAAACGGCGGGTCGCCGCGTGCCGCGCCGCGCGCCGCGAAGTAATCGCCGACGAGGAACTCGAGCTCGTAGCGCCCGGGCCGCCAGCTCTCCGCTTCCATGAGCGGCTGGTCGGTGCGTCCTTGCGCATTGGTGACCGCGGTCGCGACCAGGTGCCGGCCGCCTTCGAGCGAGAACAGCTTGATCGTGACGCCCGCGCCGGGCCGGCCGTGGGCGGTGTCCAGCACGTGTGTGGTGAGACGCCCCATCCGCCGATTCTAGCAGGCCACTGCCCCGCCCAACCCCCGCAGGAGCCCGCCACGCGGGCGACCGACCCCGCCCACGTGACCAAACGAAGCCACCCGTAGGAGCCCGCCACGCGGGCGACCGACCCCGCACCCGTGACCAAACGAAGCCACCCGCAGGAGCCCGCCACGCGGGCGACCGACCCCGCCCACGTGACCAAACGAAGCCACCCGTAGGAGCCCGCCACGCGGGCGACCGAACGAAGGCACGTTGCATCGTTCACGCACGGCACGATCGAAGACAGGCGGAGCCGTGGCCGGGGGAGTCCCTCTCGGCGGCGTGCGAGGCAGAAGCCTAAGCCCGCAGGCCGGTTCATCTTTTGCTCTCCGGGGCCAGCCTGAGCGGGGAGTGCCACTAGTGCGTGGGGACGTGCTCGTGGCCGGCGCTGAGAGGGACGCCCCCGGTCGCGGCGCAGCCCTTGCCCCGTACCGCAAACGTGCGTGAACGATGCGGTGTCAAAGAGTGCGAGTGCGGGCCACGAATCGAAAATCGCGGTCGCCCGCGTGGCGGGCTCCTACGGGTGGCTCGTTTGGTGACGTGGTCGCCCGCGTGGCGGGCTCCTGCGGGGGCCGGGCGCGCCGCCGGCGGGCGGCGCGCACGAGTTTCCGGGTTGTGCTAGCTTTGAGGCAGCAGGCGGTAGTCAGGCCGGGGGTTGGAATGGACGGCGAGGGCCTCACGCGCCGGAGCTTCATGGCGAGCTCCGGCGCGTTGGCGGGAGCGGCGGCATTCTCCCGCGTGGGTTGGGCCGGGATCATCGCGTTGGGCCAGGCGGCGTGCCAGGCGCGCGACGAGGGCACGGCATTCACCGCGCTCACCCGCTCCGAAGCGCGCGAGCTCGAAGCGATCGCCGCGCGCATCCTGCCGACCACCGACACGCCCGGCGCCCGCGAGGCCGGCGTCATCCACTTTTTCGACCAGTCGCTCGGCTCGTTCCTTGCCGCGAGCCTCCCGGCCGTCCGCGAAGGGGTCGCGAACCTCGCGCAAACGATCCCGGCCGGCTATCCCGGGGCGCGGGCGTTTTCCGATCTCGATACCGCCGATCAGGACGATTATCTGAAAACGCAGGAAGGCCAGCCGTTCTTCGAGCTCGTGCGTTTCCTGACCCTCGCCGGCTTCCTCGGCATGAGCGCATACGGGGGCAACCGCGACCACGTGGGCTGGCAGCTGCTCGGCCTCGGGCCCGGCGAGCACGGGCATACCTACCCGTTCGGGTGGTACGACGCGGACGCCGCCCGGGATTCTCATGACAGCTGAAGAGCGGCGCTTCGATCCGCGCGCCCCGGTGGATTTCGTCGTGATCGGCGCGGGTGCCGCGGGCGGCATCCTCGCGAAAGAGCTCGCGGCGGGCGGCTTCGACGTCGTCGTGCTCGAGCAGGGTCCGTTCCGGCAGGCGGCCGATTTCAAACACGACGAGATCGCGATCATGCTGCAATCCGAGCTCCTCGGCGGGCCACCCGAGGTGCTGCAGCAGACGTTTCGTGCGGACGAGAGCCAGGCAGCGGAGGTGCCGCAGCCCATACCGCCCGCCATGTACGCGCAAGGCGTCGGCGGCAGCAGCGTGCATTTCTCGGCGAATTTCTGGCGCTTCCGCGAGAGCGATTTCCGCGAGCGCAGCCTGCTCGGCCCGATCGCCGGCACCAACTTCGCGGACTGGCCGATCACCTACGAGGAACTCGAGCCGTATTACACCAGGGTCGACTGGGAGATCGGCGTGTCCGGCGCGCCCGGGCCCTCGGACCCGCCGCGCTCGAAACCCTATCCGCTGCCGCCGCTGCCGGCCAAATCCTCCGGCGTTCTGCTCGAGCGCGCCGCCATCAAGCTCGGCCTCACGCCGCAACCGGCGCCCGTCGCGATCCTGTCGCAGCCCTACCGCGGCCGGCCGGCCTGCATCAACTGCGGCTGGTGCATGGGCTTCGGCTGCGAGGTGGGCGCGAAATCCTCGACGCTCGCCGCCATGATCCCGGACGCGCTCGCCACCGGCCGCTGCGAGATTCGCGCGGAAAGCGCCGTGCACCGCCTCGAAACCGACGCGCGCGGCCGCGTGAGCGACGTGCTCTATTACGACGCGCAGGGCCGCGAGCAGGCGCAGAAAGCGCGCGCGGTCGTGCTGTGCGGCAACGGCGCGGAAACGCCGCGGCTGCTGCTCGCATCGGCGAGCGACCGCTTCCCGGACGGCCTCGCCAACTCGAGCGGTTTCGTCGGCCGCAACCTGATGTTCAACGGCCACGCCGTGGCGGAGGGCGTGTTCGAGCATCCGCTGAACGACTTCAAGGGCGTGCAGTGCACGCGCATCGTGCACGATTTCTACGAAGCGGATCCCGCGCGCGGCTTTTACGGCGGCGGCGGCATCGACGCGCGGCCCTTTCTGTCCGCCACGCCGATCATGCACGCGCTCACCGGTATGCCGCCGGACGCGCCGCGCTGGGGAGCGGAATTCAAGGACCTGCTCGCGTGGATGTTCGCGCACAAGATGGCGATTCTCGCGAGCGGAACCTCACTCCCGCTGGACAGCAACAACATCACGCTGGACCCGACGCACGTGGACCGCTGGGGACGGCCGGCCATTCGCGTCACCTACAAGGACCATCCCGACGACCTCGCGAACGCGTCCTTCCTGCAGGAACGCGCGATGGCGCTGTTCGACGCGGCGGGCGCGCGGCAGGCGTGGGCGCAGCCGGTGGTGGCGCAGACCTCCGGCGCCCACCTGCTCGGCACCTGCCGCATGGGGGACGATCCTGCTGCCTCGGTCGTCGATCGCTGGCACCGCAGCCACGATGTTTCGAACCTGTTCATCTGCGACGGCTCGAGCCTCGTGACCTCGGGCCGCGGCCAGCCGACCATGACCATCATGGCGCTCGCTTTCCGGGCGGCGGAGCACATCGCGCGCGCGGCCCGCAACAACGAAATCTGAACGATGGGAGCGACCGATGAATGCGATCAGACCGCTGCTCGTGTGTTTTGCCGCACTCGCCGCCGGCTGCGAGCCCGCCTCGCAGCCCGCGAGCCCGGATGCCGGCGCCAACCCGCCCGCCGCCGGCGGGCAATCAGTCACCGCCGCCGAGGATAACGCGATGGGGAAGCAGCCCGCGCCCGAAGTCGAGTACCTCCAGTCGCCCGGCATGGAAGACCTCGACCTGCCCTTCTCGGCCGCGGTGCGGGTCGGCAACATGCTTTATCTCTCCGGCATGATCGGCAATCGCCCGGGCACCATGGAGCTCGCGCCCGGCGGCATCCAGGGCGAGACGCGCCAGGCGCTCGAGAACATCAAGGCCATCCTCGAGCACGCCGGCTCCTCCATGGATCGCGTCGTCAAATGCACCGTGTTCCTCGCCGACATGAACGAGTGGCAGGCGATGAACGACGTCTACGTCACCTTCTTCACCAACATGCCCGCCCGCAGCGCCTTCGGCGCGAACGGGCTCGCGCTCAACGCGCGCCTCGAGATCGAGTGCATGGCGACGGTGGGCTGACGCCCCTCTCGTAGGAGCCCGCCCTGCGGGCGACCTGCGATGGTGATCGTGGCCCGCGCTCTTTGGGACCGCATCGTTCACGCACGTTTGCGGGTGGTGGCACGGGCTGCGCCGCGACCACGGCTCCGCCCTGTCGGCGATGGTGCCGTGCGTGAACGCTGCTGACGGGCCGACGTGCCTTCGTTCAGGGTACGTCGCTTCGTTCCGTCCGGTGGCTGCGTTCGGTCGCCCGCATGGCGGGCTCCTACGTAGCGTCGGTGCCTT
>CAZBGV010000079.1:0-16596 GCA_964491485.1 uncultured Woeseiaceae bacterium
CGCCATGCGGGCGACCCGAACGCGCGCCATGCGGGCGACCCGAACGTCGTTGTCGCCCGCATGGCGGGCTCCTACGGGAGATCGCCGTATGCCTCCAGCGTCAGGAACGGCACGAACTCGTTCTGTTTCGTAATGTGATCCATGAGCTGCGCGGCACGCCGGTAATGCCCGGCCTCGAATGCCTCCTCGCCGACGGCCGCGCGGATGGCGTCCATCTCCTCGCGCAGCAGCGCCTTGAAGTAGCCGTAGGTGATATCCCTGCCCTCGTCCAGCACGCCGGTCTCGTGCTGCACCCACTGCCAGACCTGGGCGCGCGCGATCTCGGCCGTCGCCGCATCCTCCATGAGGTGGTTGATCGGCACGCAGCCGTTGCCGCCGAGCCAGGCCGCCATGTACTGCACGCCGACGTTGATGTTGTTGCGCAGGCCGCGCTCGGTGATCTTGCCCTTCACCACCTGCAGCAGGTCGGCGGCCTCGATGTGATCGTCCTCCCGCAGCCGGTCCAGCTGGTTCGGCCCCGGCATGTGCGCGTCGAAAATCTCCGTGGCGAGCGGCACCAGCCCGGGATGCGCCACCCACGTGCCGTCGTGGCCGTCCCCCACCTCGCGCTCCTTGTCGGCCCGCACCTTCGCGAGCGCACGCTGGTTGGCTTCCGGATCGTCCTTGATCGGGATCTGCGCGGCCATGCCGCCCATGGCGTACGCGCCGCGGCGGTGGCAGGTGCGGATCAGGAGCTGCGAATACGAGCGCAGGAAATGCGTGGTCATCGTGACTTCGCTGCGATCCGGCAGCACGCACTCCGGGAAAGCATGGAATTTCTTGATGAAGCTGAAAATGTAGTCCCAGCGGCCGCAGTTCTGGCCGACGATGTGATCCTTCAGCTCGTACAGGATCTCGTCCATCTCGAACGCGGCGAGGATCGTCTCGATCAGCACCGTGGCCTTGATGGCGCCGCGCTCGACCACCCCCTGCTCCTCGGCGTACTTGAAGACGTCGCTCCACAGCCGCGCCTCGCGGTGCGACTCGAGTTTCGGCAGGTAGAAATACGGCCCCGTGCCCTGCCGCTTCAGCTCCGCGGCGTTGTGGAAGAGGAAAAGGCCGAAATCGAACAGCGCGGCCGGCACCTGCGCGCCCTCGACCAGCACGTGCTTCTCCTTCAGGTGCCAGCCTCGCGGCCGGACGATCAGCGTCGCGATGTCGTCCTTGAGCGCGTAATGCTTGCCGCCCGACTCGGTCTCGATGGTCCGCCTGACCGCATCGCGCAGGTTGGTCTGCCCTTCCACGACGTTGTGCCAGGTCGGGGACAGGGAATCCTCGAAATCCGCCATGAAGACTTTCGCGCCGGAATTGAGCGCGTTGATGATCATCTTGCGGTCGGTCGGCCCGGTGATCTCCACCCGCCGGTCGCGCAGGTCCGCGGGCACCTCGCACACGGTCCACTCGGACTCCCGGATCTCGCGGGTCTCGGGCAGGAAGTCGGGCATCTCGCCCGCGCTGATGCGCGCCTGCCGCTCGAGGCGCGCTCCGAGCAACTCCTCCACGCGCGGCGCGAATTTCCAGGTGAGCGCCGCGACGAAGGCGAGTGCCTCCGGGGTCAGGATGTCCGTGTACCCGGGCCTGAGCTCCCCGGTGACCGACACGCCCGCGGGCGTCGTGAGGGTGGCATCTGTCATGCGAAGGAATCCTTTTCGGACAAATAGATGCGGCAGGGACTTAGTGTACTTTCTGGAGCCGGATCGATTCCAGGGATCCAGGACGGCGGCCGGCGAGGCGGGGGCCGGCGCACACTCGATTATGATCCGGCCGCCCGGCCGGCGCCACGCAGCGGCGCACGCTGCGGGCTGCGGCCGCCCGGGTTATGTCGCGTCGCCCGCGCGCCGGGCGCTCGCGGGTTTTCGGCCGTCAGCGCCCGCCGTTGCGGTGCAGGCCGGCGATGCGCATGGCGATCTCCATCGCCTGCTCGTAGTTGAGGCGCGGGTCGACCGTGGATTTGTACGCCCGGGCGAGGTCGGCGTCGGTCAGGCCGCGGGCGCCGCCGGTGCACTCGGTGACGTTCTCGCCGGTGAGCTCCAGGTGCACGCCGCCGAGCCAGCTGCCCATCGACTCGTGCACGCGGAACGCCGACTTGAGCTCCGCCACGATGTTCTCGAACCGGCGGGTCTTGATGCCGTCGGCGGTAGTTTCCGTGTTGCCGTGCATCGGGTCGCAGACCCACAGCACCGGCGAGCCCGTTTCCTTCACGGCGCGGATGAACTTCGGCAGGAGGTCCTCGACGGCGCCCGCGCCGAAGCGGTGGATCAGCGTGAGCCGGCCCGGCTCGTTCTGCGGATTCAGCACCTCGACGAGGCGCTGCAGCCACTCGACGGTCATCCCGGGACCGATCTTGATGCCGATCGGGTTCGCGATGCCGCGGAAGAACTCCACGTGCGCGCCGTCGACGTCGGCCGTGCGCATGCCGATCCACGGGAAATGCGTCGTCAGGTTGTACCAGCGCTCGCGCCGCTCCAGCCAGCGCGTCTGCGCCTGCTCGTAGTAGAGGTGCAGGCCTTCATGCGCGGCGTAGAACTCGGCCCGCCGGGTCTTCTGGATCGGCAGGCCCGACACGGTCTCCAGGAAATCGAGCGAGTTGGAGATGGAACGCACGATCTCCCGGTACTCCCCCGCCAGCTGCGAGTGCTGCACCCAGCCGAGGTCCCAGTTCTCCGGGTGATGCAGGTCGGCGAACCCGCCCTCGATCAGGGAGCGCACGAAATTCAACGTCAGCGCCGCCCGCTCGTAGCCGCGCAGGATGAGCTGCGGATCCGGCGTGCGGTCCGCGGCCGTGAACGGGTTGCGGTTCACCAGGTCGCCGCGGAAGCTCGGCAGCGAGGTGCCGTTGCGTGTCTCCGTCTCCGCCGAGCGCGGCTTCGCGTACTGCCCCGCCATGCGGCCGATGCGCACCACGGGCTTCTTGAGCCCATAGAGCATCACCAGGCTCATCTGCAGCAAAATCTTGAGCTTCGCGACGATCGCCGGCGAGTTGCAGTCCTCGAACGTCTCGGCGCAGTCGCCTCCCTGCAGCACGAACGCCTCGCGACGCTGCGCCTTCGCGATGTGCGCTTTCAGCGCGTCGACTTCCCACGAGGTGACGAGCGGCGGCAGCTTCGCAAGCTCCGCGACCGTGCGCTCCAGCGCCGCCACGTCCGGATACGACGGCTGCTGCGCCGCGTCGCGGCACTGCCAGCTTGCCGGATGCCAGTCGATTTTCGCTGCGGGCCGGGTCACGATTGTCCTGCTCCCCTCGTGTTCCGCGCGACTATGCCACGGCAGCCCACCGCCCCGCAAAAGTTACGATCGCACCTTCCCCGGCGGGCGGGCGGCGGCGCTCATGATCGATCGGTCTTTCGTCGCGTGCGCCTTTGCCTCGACAATGGCCGCGCATGGACGCGGCGCGACTCGGCAATCCCATCTTCATCGGCGGCGTACCGCGATCCGGAACGACGCTCCTGCGCGTGATCCTGGACACGCATCCGCGCATCCACTGCGGCACCGAGCTGCGCGTCGTGCAGGCCGTGGCGGCGTTGTGGGCCTCCGCCGAGCGCACCGCGCAGCCGCTGCTCCGCGATGCCTGCGGCGTCGATTCGGAGCGGCTCCGCCGCATCTTTGTCGACCTTCTGCTCGCGTACCTCCGCCCGGCGTGGCAGTCCAGCGGCAAGCCGCGCATCGCCGAAAAGACGCCTTTCAACGTGCTCGTCTTTCCGGAGCTTCGCACGCTGTTCCCCGACAGCCCGCTCGTGCACGTCATCCGCGACGTGCGCGACGTCGTCGCCTCGCGCCTCGAGCGCGATCGCGCGGCCGCCGGCGGTGCGCCCGTGGACGGGCCGGCGCTCGCCGCCGAGCGCGCCCGCGAATGGGCCGCCGTGATGGCAATCCGCCGGCGCATGCGCGAGCACGAGGAGCTCGCGCGCGGCTATTTCGAGATCCGCTACGAAGCGCTCGTGCGGCAGCCTCGCGAGACGCTCGAGCCGTTGTTCGCGTTTCTCGGCGAAGCGTTCGACCCGGACGTGCTGGGCTTCCACCGCGTCGCGCGCGAGGTGGACGGAACCGAGGAATGGAGCGCGGAAGCCGTCCGCCGGCCCGTGTTCCAGAGCTCCTGCGGACGCTGGCGCCGCAGCCTGACCGCCGCCGAGCACGCGGCCGTGCTCGAGGTCGCCGGCCGGGAGCTCTCCGAGCTCGGTTATGCAAGCGATTGAGGGCCGTGCGCAGCCGGCCGCCACGTCGGCGCTGCCGGATCCCGTCATCGTCACCGGTGCCCCGCGCACCGGGGTGCGCCTGCTCGCGAGCATCCTCGATGCGCATCCGGCGCTCGCAAGCGGACCCGACCTGCCGATCCTCACGACCATGGTGCAGCAGTGGCGCCAGATCGACGGGGAGCTCGGCGTCAATCACGCGCGCCACCACGGCGTCTCCCCCGCCGCGGGCGGCGAGGCCTTCCGTCACGCCGCGCTGCAGCTCTTCGCGCCACGCCTCGAGCGCGCGGGCAAGCGGCGGTTCGTCGTGCAGTCCTTCACCGCGGCGGTGCTGCTGGACTCGTTCGCGGCGCTGTTTCCGGACGCGCGCTTCGTCCTCATGACTCGCGACGCCGGGGACATCGCCCGTTCGCTGCTGCGTTGCGACTGGCGGGACGCACGCGGCGAGCCGCTGCCGTACACGCGGGACGCGGCGGCCGCCGCGCGCGCGGCCGCGCAGTTCACGGCGGTAGCGTCGCTCGGCACGCCGCCGCTCGCCGCCGCGGGGCGGCTCATCGTTCTCTCGTACGAGGCGCTCTGCAGCGATCCCCGCGCTGCCATGGAGCGGCTCGCGAACTTCCTGGGCGAAGCGCCGCCCGAGCCGCGCGTGCGGCCCGCATCGGCCCGCCTCGTGACGCAGGCGACGGACAATCCGCACCCGCCGCTCAGGATCGGGCCGGTGGATGCGGCCAGCCTTTCGCGACGGCGCAACGCCGGGAATTCGATCGCCTGACGGCCCGGGCCGCGCGAGCCGGTGAGGCCGCGGACAGGCGCTGCTGCCACGACGCCGCGGGCCGCGCCGCCGGCACGCGAGCGCCGGGCGTGCGGGCGTTTCGTTCGCTGCCGCGGATCACGGCTTGGTACGCCGGTGGAAAGCGCCCCGGCGGATTGGCACAATGCGCGCCCCGCCGCCAGAGGTATTTCCGATGCATGACGTCCTGGTGCTCGGCGCCGGCAAAATCGGCGCGCTGATTTCCGGTCTCCTCGCCGAATCCGGCGACTATCGCGTGCAGCTCGCCGACAGTGCCGACGGCGCCGCGCAAGCGGTCGCCGCGGCGCACGGCAGCGGCGCCATTCGGCCCTTCACGTTCGACGCCACCGACGCGGCGGCGCTCACCGGGCACGTGCGCGCGCACCGGCCGTCCGCGGTCGTGTCCGGCCTCCCCTACTACTGCAACCCGGCCGTCGCGAAGGTCGCACGCGCGGAAAACCTGCATTACTTCGATCTCACCGAGGACGTGGCCGTGACGCGGGCGGTGCGCGAGCAGGCGCAAGGCGCCGCTACCGCGTTCGTGCCGCAGTGCGGCCTCGCGCCCGGGTTCATCAGCATCGCCGCCAACGAGCTGATCAAGCACTTCGACAGCCTGCGTACCGTGAAGCTGCGCGTCGGCGCGCTGCCGCAGCACCCGAACAACGTGCTCAAGTACTCGCTCACGTGGTCCACCGACGGGCTCATCAACGAGTACGGCAACCCATGCCAGGCGATCGTCGACGGCAAGGCACTCGACGTGCTGCCGCTCGAAGGTCTCGAGGAGATCGAGATCGACGGCACGCTGTACGAGGCGTTCAACACCTCGGGCGGCCTCGGCTCGCTTGCCGAGACCTACGGCGCGCGCGTGGAAAGCATGGATTACAAGACCATCCGCTATCCCGGCCACTGCGGGCAGATGCGGCTGCTCATGAACGGCCTGAAGCTCAACCAGGATCGCGCGACGCTGAAGCGCATCCTCGAGAACGCCGTGCCGCAGACGCTGCAGGACGTCGTCATCGTGTACGCCGCGGTGACGGGCATGCAGAACGGGGAATTCCGCGAGGAGAACTACGTCAACAAGGTGTATCCTGAAGTCGTCGGCGGCCGCCTGTGGTCCGCCATACAGATCACTACCGCCGCGGGCGTCTGCAGCGTCATGGATATCGTGCTGTCCGGTTCCCCCACGCGGTCCGGGTTCGTCGCCCAGGAGGAGTTCAGCCTGGGCGAGATCCTGGCGAACCGCTTCGGCGAGTATTACGAGCACGGCGGAAGCAGCCAGCTCTCGGCGGAGATCGTGGCGCGCGGCGAGACCGGCCGCCAGCGCGGGAAGACACGGCAGGAAGTGAAAGGGCAAACGCAATGAACGACATCCTGAAACGCCTCGGGCTCGCAGAGACGAATCCCGGCACGTGGTCGGGCGCACGTGCGTCGGCGAACGCGGAAGCACCGCTGATCGAATCGCTCAACCCGACGACCAACGAGGTGATCGCGACGGTGCGCGCGACGACGCGCGCGGAGTACGACGGCCTGGTGGAGGCCGCGCGCGAGGCCGCGCGCGAGTGGCGCAAGGTACCTGCCCCGGTGCGCGGCGACGCGGTGCGCCGCATCGGCAACGCGCTCCGCGATTACAAGGACGCGCTCGGCAGCCTCGTGACGCTCGAAAACGGCAAGATCAAGGCCGAGGGCGACGGCGAGGTGCAGGAGATGATCGACATCTGCGATTTCGCGGTCGGCCAGTCCCGCATGCTCTACGGCAAGACGATGCATTCCGAGCGCCCGCGCCACCGCATGTACGAGCAATGGCACCCGCTCGGCGTGGTCGGCATCATCACCGCCTTCAACTTCCCGGTGGCCGTCTGGTCCTGGAACGCCTGCCTGGCGACGATCTGCGGCAACGTGAACGTGTGGAAGCCGTCGCCGAAAGCCCCGCTGTGCGCGGTGGCCGTGCAGAGGATCTGCAACGAGGCGCTGAAGGACGCGGGCTTCCCGGAGATCTTCTACCTGTTCAACGACGCGGACAACACGCTGGCGCAACAGTTCGTAGACGACCCGCGCGTCGATCTGCTGTCGTTCACCGGCTCCTCCGCGGTCGGCCGCAAGGTCGGGGAGCGGGTCGCGGCGCGCATGGGCAAGAGCCTGCTCGAGCTCGGCGGCAACAACGCGATCATCGTCGACGAGCACGCGAACCTCGAGCTCGCCGTGCCGGCGATCGTGTTCGGAGCCGTCGGCACGGCCGGGCAGCGTTGCACGACGACGCGGCGCGTGCTGGTGCACGAATCGCGCTTCGCGGAGCTCAGGGACAAGCTCGTCAACGCCTATGCCCAGGTGCGCATCGGCGATCCGCTGGACAAGAACACCCTGATGGGGCCGCTGATCGACGAAGCCGCGGTGCAGCGTTTCGAAAGCGCGATCGCCGCGGTGCAGGAAGCGGGCGGCGAGCTGCTGTGCGGCGGCAAGCGGCTCGACCGGCCGGGCAACTTCGTCGAGCCGGCGATCGCGATCGCGCGCAACGAGTGGGACATCGTGCAGACCGAGACTTTCGGCCCGATCCTGTACCTCATCAAGTACCGCGAGCTCGAGGAAGCGATCGCGATGCACAACGACGTCGTTCAGGGACTGTCGTCCGCGATTTTCACGGACAACCTGCAGCACGCCGAGTACTTCCTTTCGGCGCTCGGCTCCGACTGCGGCATCGCGAACGTCAACATCGGCACGTCAGGGGCCGAGATCGGCGGCGCTTTCGGCGGCGAGAAAGAGACCGGCGGCGGCCGCGAGTCGGGCTCCGACGCCTGGAAGGCCTACATGCGCCGGCAGACGAACACCATCAACTGGGGCACCGACCTGCCGCTCGCGCAAGGCATCGACTTCCGCCTCTGACCGCCGCCCCCCCGTAGGAGCCCGCCATGCGGGCGACACGATGATCGAGGTCGCCCGCATGGCGGGCTCCTACGGGTGGGGGTCAGGTGTTTGACGGCGGGATGCGCTCGAAGCGGTTCTGCTCGCGGTTCTTGAGGACCTCGCCCGAGGCGAAGATTTCGCCGTTCATCGCGATGTAGACGCCGGGCGCCGCGACCTGCACGGCGGCGACGGCCAGCCCCACGTTGAACACGGCGTCGGTGTGCTTGAAGCGCGCCGGCGTCAGCGCGCCGGTGAGCACGATCGTGCGGCCGGCGAGGCCCTCGAGCGCCCGCGCGGTCTCGACCATGGTGTCGGTGCCGTGCGTGACGACGTAGCGTTCGTTGTCGTCCTCCTCGATATAGCGCCGGATGGCGGCGCGGTCGGCGTCGGTCAGCTCGAGGCTGTCCTTGCGGAACAGCGAAACGACGTCGAATTCGAAGCCGACGAGCGCTTCGGTGAGGATGTGCCGGACCTGCGAGTCGCCCACCTCGAACGCGCTCTTCGCGTCGAAGTAGATCTTGTCGATCGTGCCGCCGGTCGTGAGAAATCGGATGAACATGCGCCGCGCGTGCCGGAAGGCCGAAAAAGCCGCGCCATTATCGGCCAAACGCGCCGGGGCGGCCACACGACACCCCGGGCCGCCCTTCGTGAACGGCGAAAAGGGCCGGGGCGACCGCCCGGACCCTGCCCGAAGCCCCGCCCCTGTTATGATGGGAACATGATCACGATCCGCCCGCGGGGCTTGCCCGCCGTGCTGCAGCGCGGCGGCGCGGCGCTCGCGCTGTTGCTCGCCCTGCTGTTCGCCGTCCGTCCGGCGGCCGGCGACGGCGTGGTGCTGCAGCTCGACCTCGAAGGCGCGCTCGGCGTGGCCACCGCCGAGTACATCGTCGACGGCATCCGGCAGGCCGAAGCGCGCAACGCGAACCTCGTGATCATCCGCATGGACACCCCCGGCGGGCTCATGGAGCCGATGCGCGAAATCATCCAGGCCATCCTGGCCTCGTCCGTGCCGGTCGCCACCTATGTTTATCCGAACGGCGCGCGGGCCGACAGCGCCGGCACGTACATCCTGCTCGCGAGCCACATCGCGGCGATGGCGCCGACGACCCATCTCGGTGCCGCATCCCCCGTGTCGCTCGGCGGCGGCGAGCCTCCGCCCGAGCAGCCGGCGGAACCGGGGCCGGAAACGCCGCCGGACGGCGGCGACGAAGCGCCGGAGCAGCACGAGCCGCCGGTGCCGGGCACCACGATGGAACGCAAGGTCCTGAACGACGCCGTCGCGTACATTCGCGGGCTCGCGGAGCGCCACGGGCGCAACGCCGACTGGGCCGAGAAAGCGGTCCGCGAGGCGGCGACGCTCACCGCGGATGCCGCGCTGCGCGAGAACGTCATCGATCTCGTCGCGGAGGATCGCGGCGAGCTGCTGCGTGCGATCAACGGCCGCGAAGTGCGCCTCGAAAAGGGGCAGGTCACGATCGACACCGAAAACGTCACCGTCGAGGAAGTCGAGCCGAGCTGGCGCATCAAGTTCCTGGCCACGATCTCCAACCCCGAGATCGCCCTCCTCCTCGGCGTGATCGGGCTGTACGGGCTCCTGCTCGAGGCCTACAACCCCGGCGGCGTGCTCCCCGGCGTCGTCGGCGTGATCTGCCTGCTGCTCGCGGGTTATGCGCTGCAGGTGATCCCGGTGAATTTTGCCGGCCTTGCCCTCATTATCGTGGGGCTCGCGCTGATCGTTGCGGAGGCCTTCGTCCCGAGCTTCGGCGCGCTCGGGCTCGGCGGCCTGGCCGCCTTCATTTTCGGAGCGATCATCATGTTCGACACCGGCATCCCCGGCTTCGGCATCTCGATCACTTTCGTCGTGGTATTCGCCCTCGCGGTCGGGCTGTCGATGCTCTTCGTCATGAGTTATGTCATCAGGTTGCACCGGCGCGGCGCGGTCAGCGGGGTCGGGTCGATCGTCGGCGGCACCGGCACGGCCATGGAGGACTTCGCCGGCTCCGGCCGCGTCTGGCTCGAGGGCGAAGCCTGGGCCGCCGTGAGCGAGGTGCCGGTGCGGAAAAACGAGGAAGTGGTGGTCCGCCGCCTCGACGGGCTCACGCTGCACGTCGAGCCCCTGGGCCGCCAGGACCGGACGGAAACCCGGATCGACAGTTAACGCATCGCGGCCGCCCGGCGCGGCCGCGTTCGATCACAAGGCGCTTCAAAGGAGCACCCATGCCAGTCTCGATCACTGCTTTCGGGCTCATCGCGGCCCTCGTCGTCGTCATCCTTTACAACACCATCAAGGTGCTCAAGGAGTACGAGCGCGGCGTGGTGTTCTTCCTCGGCCGCTTCCAGCGCGTGAAAGGGCCCGGCCTGATCCTCCTGTTCCCGGTCATCCAGACGATGACCAAGGTCGACCTGCGCGTCATTGTGCTCGACGTGCCGACGCAGGACGTCATTTCCCGCGACAACGTCTCGGTGAAGGTCAACGCGGTGATCTACTTCCGCATCGTGGACCCGGAGAAAGCGGTCATCCGGGTCGCGAACGTGTTCGAGGCCACGAGCCAGCTCTCGCAGACGACGCTGCGCTCGGTGCTCGGGCGGCACGAGCTGGACGACATGCTCGCGGAACGGGAGAAGCTGAACAGCGACATCCAGACGATTCTCGACCAGCGCACCGACGCCTGGGGTGTCAAGGTGGCGAACGTCGAGATCAAGCACGTCGACCTGGACGAGAGCATGATCCGCGCGATCGCCCAGCAGGCCGAGGCCGAGCGCTCGCGGCGCGCCAAGGTGATCAACGCCGAGGGCGAGCTGCAGGCGGCACAGAAGCTCGCCGACGCGGCCCGCACGCTCGCGCAGGAAAAGCAGGCGCTCCAGCTGCGCTATCTCCAGACCCTGCGCGACATCGCGAACGACCGGACGAATACCATCGTGTTCCCGGCTCCGCTCGAGATGTTCCGGCCGTTCATGGAGTGGTCCGACTCGCAGCAACCGTAGGAGCCCGCCATGCGGGCGACTGCGATTTCGATTCGTGGCTCGCGCTCTTTGGGATCGCATCGATAGCGTGTCTTCGTTCGGGGGGGACGTGCCTTGTTGGTCGCCCGCATGGCGGGCTCCTACGGGGGGCGTGCCTTTGTTGGTCGCCCGCATGGCGGGCTCCTACGGGGGGTCGTGCCTTGTTGGTCGCCCGCATGGCGGGGGGCGGCGTAGGAGGTTTGTTTACGTCGGGACGGGCTGGCGGCGGGCGATCGTGACGGTGATTTTCGCCCCGCCCCAGGCGGAGCGCGCGACCTCGACCTCGCCGCCGTAGCTCGCGGCGATGTCCTTGACGATGGCGAGCCCGATGCCGTGCCCCGGCGCGCTCTCGTCGAGGCGCATGCCGCGCTCGAGCAGCAGGCTCGATGCTTCCTCCGGAATGCCCGGTCCGTCGTCGCTGACCACCAGCCGGAGACCCGAGCTCCGGCCCTGCTCGGGAGAGGCCGGACCCACGCCGATCTCCACCCGCCGGCGGCACCACTTGCACGCGTTGTCGAGGAGATTGCCCGCGAGCTCCAGGAAATCGCCGCTGTCGCCGCGGAACACCGCCCCCTTCTCCACGCGGATCGCGATATCGGGGTTCTTGTCCTTGTAGACCTTCGCCAGCGCGTCGACCAGCCGCTCGAGCTCCTTCTCGATCGCGACCGCGGCGACGCCGAACCCGTCGGCGGCGTAGCGCGCCGGCTTGCGCAGCTGGTAGCGCACGATGTCGTCCATCCGCTGCACCTGTTGCTCGATCCGTTGCGTGAGCGCCGAGCGCGGCTGCTCCTGGACGATCGAGCGGATCGCCGCGAGCGGCGTCTTCAGGCTGTGCGCGAGATTGCCGAGCGTGTGCATGTAGCGCTCCGAGCGCGCGCGCTCGCTGCCGATCAGCGCGTTCATGTTGAACGCGACCCCCTGCAGCTCGGACGGGAACGACTCCGAAAGCGCCTGCCGGCGGCCGTCCTCGATCTCGCGGATCTCCTTCTCGATCCTGCGCAGCGGCTGCAGGATGCCGCGCATCACGAGCGAGATCGCGAACAGCATCACCGCGGCAACGACCGCGAACCAGGTGAAGAGCCGCTTGCGGAACGCCGCGATCTGCGCGTGGAACGTGTCGCGGCTCTCCGCGACGCTGAACGTATAGGTCCTGAGGTCGCCGCCCGGGAATTCCCACGCGACCCTGAGACTCAGCACCATCAGCTCGCCGCCGCCTTCGGCAGGCAGGATCGCGTAATGCGGATCGCCCTGACGCGGCGGCTCGACCCGGGGCAGCGCGACCCCGAGCGCCGAGCGCGAGCTCCAGATCCGGCGGCCCTCCTCGTCGCGCAGCTCGGCATACAGGCCGGACCCGGGGGCCGCGAAACGCTCTTCCGGCAGGTCCGGCGGCATCTCGAGCTGCTGGCGATCCTCGTTGGGCTCGGCGGCCGCGAGCAGCGACATCAGGTGGCCGTCGAGAATGTCGCGCTGCGCCTGCTCGCCCGCCTGCCGGAAAGCGCTGTCGAGAACGAGGATGGTCGCGCCGAAAAAGACGAGAAGCAGCAGGCTGACGGAGATCAGGAGCCGTGCGCTGAGCGACGACATGCGCGGCTGTCAGTGCCTTTCCAGCGCGAAGCGATAGCCGCGGCCGCGCAGCGTCTCGATGGGCTTCAGCTCGTTGTCCGGGTCCATTTTCTTGCGCAGGCGGCCGATGAACACCTCGATGACGTTGCTGTCGCGCTCGAAATCCTGGTCGTACAGGCGGTCGGTGAGCTCCGCCTTCGAGATCACCTCGCCGGCGCGCATCATGAGGTGCTCGAGGATTCGGTACTCGAACGTGGTGAGCTCGATCGTGCGCCCGTCGACCTTCAGCTCCTGGCGTGCGGTGTCGAGCGTGACCGGCCCCGCCGTGAGCACCGGGGAAGCCCAGCCGCCGCTGCGTCTCAGCAGCGCGTTGACGCGCGCGAGGACTTCCTCGAAATGGAACGGCTTGACGACGTAGTCATCCGCACCCGCGGACAACCCGTCCACCTTGTCCTGCCACCGGTCGCGCGCGGTCAGAACGAGGACCGGGTACGTCTTGCCCTTCTCGCGCAGCGTACGGATCACGTCCAGCCCGGATATCTCCGGCAGGCCGAGATCGACGATCGCGAGATCGACCGGGTATTCGAGCGCGAAATACAGCCCTTCACGGCCGTCGCCGGCGCGCTCCAGCGCGAAGCCGTGCTCGGCGAGCTGCCGGCACAGCGACTCGCGCAAGACTTCGTCGTCCTCGATTACGAGCAGGCGCATCGGTTGCCTCGCTCAGCCGCGCCGGGTGCGCCCGCGGATGCGCTCCGTCACGACCTTGCCGTCCTCGGTGAGCACCTTGATGACGTGCACCTCGTGGTTACCGCTGACGTGCGTCTCGGCGCTCACGATGCGCCCGCGGTACTTGCGGCGAACCATCTCCACCGCCTCGCTCAGGCTCGGACCGTCCTGCTGCTGCGCGACGAAATGGCGGCTGTGCCCGCGATCCGGCGGCGCGGCGAAGGCGGGCGCCGCGACGTGCAAGGCCGCGGCCAGCAGGACAGCTCTGGAAAGGATTCGCATCACCGATGTCACCCCGGACGGGTCGTCTTCTGCGGCGCGACCCACGCGCCAGTTTGGTGGCTCATCCCGGCGAAAGCAATGAGGCGCCCGCCCGGACCGCGCTCGTCGACACGGGCGGGCTCCCGTTTCCCGCGTCAGGGCGCCGGCCGCACGTCGACGCGGATGCGCAGCCGGTCACCCGGATCGTACGGCAGGTCGGTCGCGTACTTCTGGCCGTTGTAGATGTAGAGCACGCGGTAGCTGTCGATCCGCTCTTCCTCGTGGGTCGTGTAGCGGGTCTCGCAGCGCCGCACCGGACGCGCGTACTCGGTCGTCGCATAGCGGTCGCGGTTCCCGGCGCCGCTGCCGATCGCGGCGCCCGTGAGCACGCCCGCCACCGTCGCCGCGTCGTTGCCGCGGCCGCTGCCGATCTGGTGGCCGATGACGCCGCCGATGACCGCGCCGACCAGCGCACCGACCGGGTTGCCCGGAGGCCGCTCCTCCACGGTGTAGTAGCGGGTCTCCTCCCAGCATTCGCGGACGGGGGTACGGACGGTGACGTAGCGCACGTTCGGCTGCACGCTCAGCACGCGCGCGTAGTCGTAGACGGCGCCCTGCCGGCCGTAAGGGTCGGCCAGCACCGCACCGCTCGCCAGCATCAGCGCCGTCGCGGCGGCGCCGGACAGAATCGCTTTCCTCTTCATGTGCTTCTCCCGATCCTTGCCTCGACCGCCCGGGCACTCGTCCCGAGCCTGGCGCGAACGATACGGCCGGGCCAATGAACCGTGCCTGAACAGCCTCCGCCGAGCGGCCGTGGGAGCCCGCCATGCGGGCGACCGCGATGCCGGCATCGCCCGGATGGCGGGCGTGCCTGGCGGCCTCCGGGTATTGGACCCAGAGGCGAGACGACGTCCCGGTCGCCCGCGTGGCGGGCTCCTACTTGGCGGCCTGCCAGTAGGTTTCCAGGGTTTCGAGCGGCAGGTCCGCGAGCGCCTGTCCTTTGGACCGGACGGCGTCCTCCATGTGCCGGAACCGGCGCTCGAACTTGCGGTTCGCCGCGGCCAGCGCGGTCTCGGCGTCGAGGTCGAGGTGGCGAGCGAGATTCACGACCGCGAACAGGAGGTCGCCGAGCTCCTCGGCGACGTGCTCGGGCGGCCCCTCGCGGCGCGCCTCGTCCAGTTCCGCGAGCTCCTCCGCCACCTTCGCGCGCGGGCCTTCGATGTCCGGCCACTCGAAGCCGACCCGCGCGGCCCGCTCGCCGAGCTTCTGCGCGCGTTTCAGGGCGGGCAGCGCGTGCGCGACGCCGGCCAGCGCGCTCTCGCCGGCCGCGTCACCGCCGCGCTCTTCGGCCTTGATGCGCTCCCAGGCGCCGGGCTCGGGCCCGCGTGCCCGCTCCTCCTCGGTGCCGAACACGTGCGGATGGCGGCGCAGCAGCTTCGCCGCGATGCCCTCCGCGACCGCCTCGAAGTCGAAGGTGCCCGCTTCCTCCGCCAGGCGCGCGTGGAACACGACCTGGAACAGGAGATCGCCGAGCTCGTCGCGCAGCGCATCCCAATCCTCGCGCGCGATCGCATCGGCCACCTCGTAGGCCTCCTCGATCGTGTACGGCGCGATCGTCGCGAAGCTCTGCGCGCGGTCCCACGGGCAGCCGTGCGCGGGATCGCGCAGCCGGCGCATGACCTCAAGCAAATTCTCTATAGCAGGCATAACTTAATGATTACCCATCCACGAGCAGACGGCGCAGGCTCATGACGATGCTGGCCGTCACGCCCCAGATCCGCTCGCCGGCGTACCGGTACTCGATCACGGGCAGCTGCCGGCCCGCCACCTCGCGCGTGCCCTCGCGGGCATTGCCGGCGTCAAGCAGGAAGGCGAGCGGCACCTCGAAGGCATGCTGCACCTCGCCGGCGTCGATGACGAGCTGCACGTCCGGCCTGACGAGGCCGACGACGGGCGTAACGGCGTAGCCCGTGACGGTGAGCAGGGGCTCGAGATACCCGGCGACCTCCACGTCGGCGGGCGTGATGCCCACTTCCTCGTGCGCCTCGCGGAGCGCCGCCGCCGCCGCGTCGGCGTCGACCGGCTCCATGCGGCCGCCCGGAAAGCTCACCTGGCCGGGGTGGTAGCGCAGGTGCGCCGCGCGGCGGGTCAGGAGCACGGACAGGCCGTCGCGCCGGTCGAGCACCGGCACGAGCACCCCCGCCGCCTTGACGCGGCGCGGCATCCGCTGCCGCAGCTCCGCGGGCCACTGCTCGAAATCCGGCGGCGCCACGACGCGGCGCGGATCGCGCGGCAACGCGGTACCGGCGAGCCGCCGGCGCAGCTCCTCCGCCGTCAGCTCCTTCACGCGGGTGTCCGCGGGCAAGCCGCTATCCGGTACGGCAGTCGACCCGGCAGCAGCGGCTCGCGCGTTCTCAATGCCGGATGCCGCCCTCGGTGAGGGCCGCGGGATCGAGCAGGCGTTCCAGTTCCTCGTCGGTCAGGTCGGTCAGCTCCTTCGCCACTTCCTTCAGCGGCCGTCCTTCGGCATAGGCCTTCTTGGCCACGGCCGCGCCTTTCTCATAGCCGATCACCGGGTTCAGCGCGGTCACGAGAATCGGGTTGCGGTCGAGCGCCGCGCGCAGCTGCTCCTCGTTCACGGTGAAACCGGCGATGGCCTTGTCGGCGAGGCAGGTCGCCGCGTTCGCGAGGATCTCGATGCTCTGGAGCAGGTTGTGCGCAACCACGGGCAGCATCACGTTCAGCTGGAAATTGCCGGACTGGCCCGCGACGGTGATGGCGGCGTCGTTGCCGATCACCTGCGCGGCCACCATCGTCACCGCTTCCGGTATGACGGGGTTGACCTTGCCGGGCATGATGCTCGACCCCGGCTGCAGCGCGGGCAAGGCGATTTCGGCGAGACCCGCGAGCGGACCGGAGTTCATCCAGCGCAGGTCGTTTGCGATCTTCATCAGCGCGACGGCGAGCACCTTGAGCTGCCCCGACGTCTCGACGGCGGTGTCCTGGCTCGCGAGCGCCTCGAACAGCGAAGGCGCCTGTCGGAACTCGAGGCCGGTCTGCTCGCCGAGCAGCACCGCGACCTTGGCGCCGAAGCGCGGATGCGCGTTGATGCCGGTGCCGACGGCG
>CAZBGV010000080.1:0-16473 GCA_964491485.1 uncultured Woeseiaceae bacterium
ACCAGGTGCAGTTCCTGTTCACGAAGCTGAACGACGTCAAGCCGGACATGCTGGAAGAGGCGACGGTGAACGCGCGCGCCGCGGCGGCGAAATTCGCGGAGGATTCACAGAGCACGCTCGGCAAGATCCGGCGCGCGGACCAGGGCATTTTCACGATTTCCGACCGCGACAGCACGACGCCGCACATCAAGAAAGTGCGCATCGTCTCGACGATCGAGTATTACCTGTCCGACTGAGGCGTCGCGACCGGCGTAGGAGCCCGCCATGCGGGCGACCCTGCGATGGCGTTCGCCCGCATGGCGGGCTCCTACGGCGCAGGTAGCAGGTGGCGCACCGCGAGCAGCGCCGCGACGCTGATCGAATCGGTGATGCGGCCGTCGAGCGCCATGCCGATCGCGTCCTCGAGCGGCAGCTTCAGCACCTCGATCGCCTCCGTCTCCTCGAACGCCGTCTCGCCGGCGGTCAGCTCCTCGGCGACGTAGACGATGCCCGTCTCGTCGGTGATCGAGTTGCTCGTGTGCAGCCGCATGATCTCGGTCCAGCGCTTCGCGCAGAGGCCGGTTTCCTCCTTCAGCTCGCGCCGTGCGGCAGCGAGCGGTTCCTCGTGCGCGGGCGCCCCGCCCATGGGCAGCTCCCAGGTCTGCCGGCCCAGCGTGTAACGCTCCTGGCCGACGAGCCAGGTGTTGCCCTCGCCGTCCAGCGGCAGGATGGCGACCGCGACGTTCTTGAAATGGATGCGCCCGTAGAGATTCCGGCCGCCGCCGGGGTTGATGACGTCGTCCTCGAACACCGTGATCCATGGGTTGTCGTAGACGGAACGCGAGGACAATCTTTGCCACTTCATGCGCGGATGATACCGCGAATCCCGATTGCGTCCTCGCGTGCCCTTGAGCCATCATCCCGCTCCGTTCCCTCACGGCGACCGCGCCCCCGCACATGCAGCAACCCCGCCTGACCCAGGGCCCGGTCGGCCGCCACCTGGTCGGCATGGCCCTGCCCGTCCTGTTCGGAATCACGACCATGATGGCGCAGGCCTTCGTGGACGCCTGGTTCATCGGGCGGGTCGGCGATGCGGAGCTCGCGGCGCTCGGCTTTGCGTTTCCAGTGCTGATGGTCGTCACGAGCGTGGCGATCGGGCTCGGCGCCGGGACGTCGTCGGTCGTCGCGCGGGCGATCGGCGGGCACGACCACGAACGCGCCCGGCGCCTGTCCACGGACAGCCTGCTCCTGTCGTTCGTCGTCACCGCGGCGATCAGCGCGCTCGGCGTGTTCACCATCGATCCGCTGTTTCTGCTGCTCGGGGCACCGGCAACGATGCTGCCGCTGATCGGCGGCTACATGCGGATCTTCTACGCCGCGGTGCCGTTCGTCGTCGTCGGCATGGTGGCGATGAGCAGCATGCGGGCGACCGGCGACACGCGCTTCCCCAGCCTGCTCATGATCCTTTCCTCGCTCATGAACGTCGCGCTCGATCCGCTGCTCATCTTCGGCTACGGCCCGATCCCGCGGATGGAGCTCGACGGTGCGGCGCTCGCGGCCCTGCTCGCGCGCTTCTCGCTCTTCGCCGGCGGCCTCTGGTTCCTCAGGCGGCGCCTCGACCTCCTGAGCTTCGAGAAACCGGAAACGGCGAAGCTGCGCCGCTCGTGGGCCGACATCCTGCACGTCGGCATCCCGGCCGCCGGCACGAACGCGATCGTGCCGGTCGCGACCGGCATCATCACCGCGATGCTCGCGCGCTACGGACCGGAAGCGGTCGCGGGTTTCGGGGTCGCGAGCCGGGTCGAGGCGCTGATGCTCGTCCTGTTCTACGCGCTGTCCGCGATCATCGGCCCGTTCGTGGGGCAGAACGTGTCGGCCGGGCAGGCAGGGCGCATCCAGCGCGCATTGAATCTCTGCACCGCCTTCTGCCTCGCCTCGGGCCTGGTGATCGCGCTCGTCCTTGCCGCCCTGAGCAGCTTTTTGCCTGCGCTCTTCAGCGAAGACGTCACGGTGCGCGGCGTGGCCCGCACGTTCCTGCTGATCGCGCCGCTCGGTTACGGTGCCTACGGCATGGTGATGGTGATGAACGCTTCCTTCAACGGCATGGGCCGGCCCCTGCCCGGCGTGGTGATCAGCGTCGCCCGCACGATCGTGATCTACGTGCCGCTCGGATTCCTGCTCGACCGCTTCTTCGGCATTCCCGGCATCTTCGCCGCGTACACGTGCGCGAACATCGTGACCGGGTTCGCCGGTTTCGCCTGGGCAAAACGCGCGGTGCAGGAGCAATGCGAGCGGCATCGCGCGCCGCTGATGGCGACCGGCTGACCGTTGTCGGATTTGCCGCGGCGATTGCAAATTTTGCCTGCCGGCCGGTGCAGGATTTGCGCGATGTGACGCCGGCGAAGCGGCCCTGCTGGCTGTCGCGTGCGTCACCCCGGATGCCTCTGGCAAGGGACTTGCATGGGGAGGCGGAAGAAATCCCCCTGCCTGCGAGGAACGCCCATGAGACACTCCGACGTATTCAGCCAGCTCGAAACGGCGTTCGGCAACGTCGAGTCGGCCTTGAAGAATCTCTCGGACCGGCTGGACGACGCCCTGCCGGACTACCGCCGTCGTCCCATCAAGCGCGCGGGCCAGGCGCTGCGCCGCACGGCGAACCAGGTGGCGGAGCGGGTGCGGCCGGAGCACGCCGGATCGCTCATGGAGGACACCCGCCGCACCGTGCGCGAGCACCCGGTCAGCACCGTGCTCGCGGCCGCGGCCGCGGGCTACGTGGTGTGGTCGCTGCTCCGCATGGGCAACACGCAGCACCAGCGGCCCGGAGTCGGGCGCACGCTCGCCAATCGCTTTCGCGCCGCGCAGGGCGACGACAGCGTGATACGCCACTGAGCGCGGCCGGGGGCGGGACCGCCGGCCGCCGGTGCGCTACCTGGACGCGGTCGCCGGTGGCGGCGGGGGGAACAGCACGAACGCTCCTTCCGGCTCCCGATCGGGCGGTACGAACTCCGGGGCGCGCTCGCCGGCGGGCCCGAGGTGGCGGACGAACCGGTAGATGGCCGTGAGGTCCTCGGTGGTCATGTCGTGCAGGGCGAACCACGGCATCGGGGGCCGGGATTGCTGCGATTTCGCGAACCCGAGCCACTCCTTTTCGCTGATCCCCTGCATGAAGAGCCTGAGGTTGATCGGGTAAGTGGTGCCCCAGGCGCCGCGCCACCCGACGCGGTCGCCGACCAGCCACTGGTCTTCGGGCACTTTGCCGCCCGCAAAGGCATATCCCGGTGTATGACAATCGTTGCAGCCCGCGACCCGCACCAGGTAGCGGCCGCGCTCCACGGGATCGCCGGGTGCAGAACCTTCCGAATCGGCGAGCGCCGCGAGGGAAGTGGCGGCGAACGCCGCGCCAAGGAACAGCCAGCACACTTTCGACATCGCACATGCCTCCGGGGAATGAGAGAACACACGTCGCAACATCAGTCGCCGGGCAATCCCTGCCGACGGCGCCGGACACCAGCTCGGGGCAGCGTTTACAGGACTATCGGGTTTCGGCCGCTCCGGCCGCGTCGCCGAGGACGCGGCGTCGGTAATGATAGTGCATGCCGAGGCCGCGGCTCGCCATGAACAGCAGGAACGCGAGCCACAGGCCGTCGTTGCCGAGCCCCCGCAGCAGGTACCAGGCCGGCAGGAACACCAGGAACGTCGAGGCGAGCATGATGTCGCGCATCTCGCGGGCGCGGGTCGCGCCGACGAACACGCCGTCGTACAGGAACGGCCACACCGACACCAGCGGCGAGGCGACGATCCACGGCAGGTAGCGCAGGGTCGTGTCGAGGACGGCCGGCAGATCGGTCAGCAGGCGGGCGACGAACGGCCCTCCCAGCAGGAAGAGCAGCGAAAAGGCGCAGGCGACGCAGACCGACCAGGCGAGCGTCAGGCGCACCGCCCGGCGCAGCGCCCGAGTGCTGCCTGCGCCGACCGCTTTGCCGACCAGCGCCTCGGCGGCATGGGCGAAGCCGTCCAGTGCGAACGACAGCAGGTACTGGAGGTTCATGAGGATCGCGTTCGCGGCGAGGATCAGGCTGCCGAGGCGCGCACCCTGCGCGGTCACGAAGGCGAAGGTGAACATGAGGGCGAGGGTGCGCGCGAGCAGGTTGCCGTTGACCGCAAGAAACCCGCCGTACGCGCGCCACGAGGCGAGGCGGGTCCTGTCCCACGCGCCGCCGCGGCGCGCGAGCTCGGCGCGGACGAACGGGAGGGCGACGGCCACGCCCGCGTACTCCGCGACGACCGTGGCGGCCGCTACGCCGTCCACCTTCATGCCCAGCCCGATCACGAGCACCAGGTCGAGCACGATGTTCGTGACGTTCGTCACCAGCACCATGACGAGGGGCACGCGCACGTTCTGCACGCCGATGAACCAGCCGATGAGCGCGTAGCTCGCGAGCGCCGCCGGGGCGCTCAGGATGCGGATACGGAAATACGTGTCCGCATGCCGGGTCACTTCCGGGGCGGCGCCCAAAAGGTGCAGCGCGAGGTCGCCGAGCGGGCGGTGCAGCAGGAGGAGCAGGAGCGCAATGGCTTCGGCGACGATGAGGGCCTGGCCGAGGCTCGTGCGCACGCCGGCGGCGTCGTTCGCGCCGAATCGCTGCGCGGTGATGCCGGTCGTCCCCATGCGCAGGAAGTTCACGCCGGTGTACAGGAACCCGAAGATGGTCGCGCCGAGCGCGACGGCGCCGAGATAGGCCGGATTCTCGAGGTGCCCGGTGACGCCGGTATCCACCATGCCGAGCAGCGGCACGGAGAGGTTCGACAGGATCAGCGGAGCCGCGATGCGCCAGACGTCGCGATGCCCGGGCAGGCTTTCGGCCCCTGCGGGCGGATCGAGCGCGGCGGTCAGAACGCGCTCACGCCGGTCAGCTCCTTACCGACGACGAGCTGGTGCACCGTCTCGGTGCCCTCGTAGGTGATGACGCTCTCGAGGTTCAGCATGTGCCGGATCGGCACGTGCTCGGCGCTGATGCCGGCGCCGCCCAGCAGATCGCGCGCGTCGCGGGCGATGTCGAGCGCCATGCGGCAGTTATTCCACTTGGCGAGCGAGACCTGGGTGGGCGTCATGCTGCCCGCGTCCTTCAGCCGCCCGAGCCGGAGGGAGAGCAGTTGCGCCGTCGCGATGCGGCGCGCCATGTCGGCGAGGCGGATCTGCACCGCCTGGTTATGCGAAAGCGGCCGTGCGAACAGTACCCGGTCCTGCGCGTAGCCCAGCGCCTCGGAAAGACAGGCCTGCGCCGCCCCGATCACGCCCCAGGTGATGCCGTAGCGCGCCTGCGTGAGGCAGCTCAGGGGTCCGCGCATGCCGGTGACGCCGGGGAGCACGTTGGCGGCGGGCACCCGCACGTTGTCGAGGAACAGCGCGGAGGTCACCGAGGCGCGCAGCGAGAACTTGTTCTCGATCTCCTGCGCCGTGAAGCCCGGCATGTCCTTCTCGACGAGGAAGCCGCGCACGCCCTCGTCCGTCTGCGCCCAGACGACCGCGACGTCGGCGAGATTGCCGTTGGTGATCCACATCTTCGAGCCGTTCAGGATCCAGTCGCTGCCGTCGCGCCTGGCATGGGTCTTCATGTTCGACGGATCCGAGCCGCCGTGCGGTTCCGTGAGGCCGAAACAGCCGATCGCCGCGCCGCGCGCCATGGCGGGCAGCCAGATCTTCTTCTGTTCCTCGGAGCCGTAGGTGTAGATGGGATACATCACGAGCGAGCTCTGCACCGAAACGAAGCTCCGCAATCCCGAGTCGCCGCGCTCGAGCTCCTGGCAGATCAGGCCGTAACACACGCTGTTCAGGCCCGCGCAGTCGTAGCCTTCGATGGAGCTGCCGAGCAGCCCGAGCTCCGCGATGGCCGGGATCAGCTCGCGCGGGAAGTAGTGCTGCTCGAAGGCCTCGCGGATGATCGGCAGGACCTTGTCGTCCACGAACCGGGCGACCGTCTCCTGCACCATGCGCTCTTCTTCGGACAGGTCGGCGCGGACGTCGAGCAGGTCCAGGGGGTCGAGCTGCCGCCTTGCGGCGCGCTGCTGGTCGATGGGGGTAGGGCGTGCCACGTCGGCTCCTCGGGGTCGGTTCGAACGGTGCGAAACGACGATTCTAGCCCGCCGGCGGCCGGGCCGGGAGCTTGGCTCGCCTGTCGCCGCCGGGCGACAGCGGGCACGTTCAGTCGTCGTTAAGGCGGGGCACCTATACAATACGTCGCGCGGCGCCGCTGGGCGCCGCTTCGATTGGGCATCCGAGGAACCATTCATGAATAACAGATCCATCGCGCTCATCCTGGCGACGGCGGTCGTGACGTTTGCCATCGCGGGCTGCGAGACGCTCGATGCGTACACGCAGCAGCCGAAGACCAGCAGTGCCACCAAGGGCGCGGCCATCGGGGCCGCCGCCGGTGCGGTGGCAGGGCTCATCTCGGGCGACGACGCCGTCGAACGCCGGCAGCACGCGCTGATTCTCGCGGGCGTCGGGGCGCTGGCGGGCGGCGCCGTCGGCTACTACATGGACCGGCAGGAAGCGGAGCTGCGCGCCGAGCTGCAGGGCACCGGCGTGAGCGTCACCCGCGACGGCGAGCACATCACGCTCAACATGCCGGGCAACGTCACGTTCAAGACCGACAGCGCGGACCTGAGCCCGGCTTTCTTCGACGTCCTGAACTCGGTGGCGAAGGTGATGGACAAGTACGAGAAGACGGTGGTCGAGGTGGCCGGGCACACGGACAGCACCGGCAGCGACTCCTACAACCAGGCGCTTTCGGAGCGCCGTGCCTCCGCCGTCGCGCAGTACCTCGCTTCGCAGGGGGTCGACCGGCAGCGCCTGATCACCGTGGGCGTGGGCGAATCCCGGCCCGTCGCGGACAACAGCACGGCCGAAGGCCGCCAGGCGAATCGCCGCGTCGAGATCACGATGGTGCCGGTCACCGCCGGCTGAGCGGAGTCTTTGCCCGGCGCGGCCTGCCCGCCGCGCCGGGCGTCCCATTCCGGCGGGCCTGGGCGGCATGCGTTGACCGCTCCTTATGACAAATCCGATTCCGGCGCCTGGATCGAGGCCTCCGGCATCGTCATCCGGCTCCTGTCCGACGACCGCGAGGCCGAGCGGCACCAGCGCTTCGTGATCGACGCGGGGGGCGGGCGCACCCTGCTCGTGCTGCACAACCTCGAGATCGCCCCGCGGGTGCCCGTGGGCCTCGGCGATCGCGTGCGCCTGCGCGGAATGTATGAATGGAACGAGCGCGGCGGACTCGTGCACTGGACGCACCGCGACCCGATGGGCAATGAAGACGGCGGCTTCATTCGTTACCGCCGCCAGACCTACCGCTGACTCCCCGCGGCGGTCATCGGCGCCCTTACCACTACCCGCCAACGTGTGTGAACGATGCGGTTCCGGAGATCGCGTGCCCGAAAGATGGCGTAAACGAAGCGGCCCCCGAAATTCGGGGGCCGCGTGGGACTTCGTGTCGCCCGCGGGGCGGGCTCCTACGGGGGGTCAGGCGGTGGCTTCCATTGCCACGCGGAGCTTCCTGATGGCGTTGCTCTCGATCTGGCGGATACGCTCGGCCGACACGCCGTACTGATCGGCGAGCTGGTGCAGGGTCTGCTTCTCCTCGGCCAGCCAGCGTGTTTCGAGGATGTGGCGGCTGCGATCGTCGAGGTCCTCGAGGGCCTCGCTCATGCGCGCGGTCGCGTCCTCGTGCCAGTCGGCATCCTCCATGATCTCGGCCGGGTCCGAATGCGGGCTCGGCAGGTAGGCCGCGGGCGTGAAGGCCGCGTGATCGTCGTCGGCCACGTCCGGGCCGGGGTCGAACACGGCATCGTGCGAGGTGAGGCGCCGTTCCATCTCGGTGACTTCCTGCGCGCTCACGCCGAGGTCGTCCGCCACGGCCTGCGTCTCGTCCTGCGACAGCCACGCCAGGCTCTTTTTCGCCTTGCGCAGGTTGAAGAACAGCTTGCGCTGGGCCTTGGTCGTCGCCACCTTGACGATGCGCCAGTTGCGCAGCACGTATTCGTGAATTTCCGCGCGAATCCAGTGCACGGCGAAGGAGACGAGCCGGACGCCGAAATCCGGGTCGAAGCGTTTCACGGCCTTCATCAGCCCGACGTTGCCTTCCTGGATCAGGTCGCCGAGCGGCAACCCGTAGCCGGTATAGCCCCTGGCGATGTGAACCACGAAACGCAGGTGCGCCATGACGAGCTCGCGCGCGGCCGCGAGATCCTGTTCCTCGCGGAAGCGGCGCGACAACGCCTGCTCGTCTTCCTTGCTCAGGACCGGAATGGAGCTCACGCGCTGGATATAAGCGTCGAGGCTCCCGATCGGGCCCGCCAGGGCCAGATCGCGATTCATCAAAGCTACTGCCGTCGACATGTGGCCTGTTTCCTCCCGTTTCTGCGTACGCAATCTTAGCACTCCCGGCCTTAGAGTGCTAATGTCGCGATCGGTTCCCGATGCCCTGCGATCACCGGAAAGATTTTTAAATACAATATCTTGCATACCCTTTCAGACCGCTTTCCGGGGGCCTGGTTCGCGGCTCGTTCCGCGCGCGGATTGGCGAGGCCGGCCCTTCCGGCCCGTCTGTGCGGAGCATCGATCGTCCGGCCCGGGCTGCAATGGCCGTGCCAGGGAACGGGGCGACCGCGGGCGGGTTCGGCGCCTGCCGGGCGGGCTTCCGGGGCGCGAACGCCGATGCCGGCGCCCCACGGGCGGAGGGGCCCACCGCTGGCGCGGGCGCGTCAGGCGAGCGAGCCGGGCAGCGCGCGGCCCGCGCCGCCGGAAAACCGCTCCCTCAGGCGTCCGGGCGGACGTTCGCGTTCATGCGGAACAGGTTGGCCGGGTCGTAGCGGTCCTTGAGCCGCCGGAGGCGCTCGTAATTCCCGCCGTAGTTGCGGCGGATCCGCTCGTCGGTCTCGCCGGCCGCCATCTCATTGACGTAAAAGCCGCGGGTGTACGGCTCGAAGGCGGGCCAGGTCGAGCGCGCCCAGGCGACGTTCTGCTCGCTCAACGCCGGATCGTCCCAGCCGTCCTGCAGCAGCACGGAATGCTTCGCCTCGCGGTGCCAGAACGCCGTCGCCTCCGGCTGCACGCGGCCGATGGCGCCGCCCTGGTGCACGAAGGTGAAGGCGGCGCCCGGCGGCGCGTCCTCGAACGCGCCGAGCACGGCGTCGATCAGGCCGGGCTCGAGGCGGTGCACGAACGCGCCCTTGACGTAGTACTTGCGGCCGAAGGGCGTCAGCGCGTCGTTGGCCTGCTGCAAGGCGACGTACGGCGCGGGGCGCACGACGTCCACGGCCGGCTTGCGGAATTTGCGCAGCGGCGCGAGGGCACGCTCGCCGTCCTCGTCGGAGCCGCACCAGCAGGTGTCGAAGATGAGCGCCTTCTGACCGTCCGGACCCGTGGCGAGCGTCGCGTCCATGTTGAGCTCGTCCGGCGCTTGCAGGGCGAAATCGGCAAAGAAGCCGAGCACCTCGCGCGCCAGCGGCAGCGGATAAATGATGGGGCCGCCCAGCATCATCGTCTGCACCTTGTGCAGCCGGTACTCGAACGACGTGACGACCCCGAAGTTGCCGCCGCCGCCCCGCAGGCCCCACAGGAGCTCCGGGTTTTCCTCCTCGCCGGCCTGCACGAGCCTGCCGTGCGCGTCGACGACGTCCGCGGCGCGCAGGTGGTCGCAGGTCAGGCCGTACTTGCGCGCGATGCGGCCGAAGCCGCCGCCGAGCGTGAGCCCCGCGACGCCGGTGTGCGAGACGGTGCCCGCCGGCGCCGCCAGCCCGAAGCTCTGCGCCTCGGCGTCGAACGCGTGCAGGAGGACGCCGGGCTCCACGCGCGCGGTCATTGCCTCCGGGTCGACTCGCACGGACTGCATCAGGGACAGGTCGATCATGAGCCCGCCCTCGCAGACCGACTGGCCCGACAGGCTGTGCCCGCCGCCCCGCACGGCGACCGGCAGGTCGAAGCTGCGCCCGAAGTCCACGGCCTGCATGACGTCCGCCGCGCCCGTGCAGCGCGCGATCAGGGCCGGCTTGCGATCGAACGCGCCGTTCCAGACGCGACGTGCGGCGTCGTAGCCTGCCTGCCCCGGCCACAGCAGGGGGCCGCGCAGGCGCCGTCCGAAATCCCGGACGTCGACGGCCGGCAGGCTGATTTGGCTGCCGGCGTTCGAGAGCGCCGGGAGCGGCCCGCCGGCGGCGCCGTCGACGGCGGCGGCGAGCAATCGCTGCAGGGGAACACCGGCCAGGGCGGCGCCCGCGAGGGCGGCGCCGCAAAACGTTCTTCTTCGCATTGCTGATCCTCCCGGCGATGGAGGCGGCTAGTGTATGCCTCTCAATCGCGGCACAACAGCGGGGGAACGACACGCCGGCCGAACCTCCCGCGGCGCGCCGCGGCCAGCGGCGCCCCGCGAGCGGCTTCAGCGGGGCTCGATGCGGCGCATGTGGCGGGCGGCGGCGAGCCAGGACCCGGCCAGCCCGAGCAGCACGCCGCTGCCGACGATCGCCGCGCTTTCCGCAAACCCGAGCGAGAGCAGGTTGTAGCTGCTGTCGTACAGGCCGGCCAGCCGGCGCGCGGGTTCCTCGAGCGCGTAGCGGCCCCACGCGACGAGGACCAGGGCCCCGATCCCGCCCGCGAGCCCGTACCACACGCCGGTGTACAGGAACGGCCGGCGCACGAAGCCGTTGCTCGCGCCGATCAGCTTGGTGACCTCGATCTCCTCGCGCCGGTTCTGGATGTCGAGCCTGATGGTGTTGCCGATGATGACGACGATCGCAATCGCGAGCAGCCCGGAGCCGATCGCCACCGCCCGCTCGAGGATGTCGAGGATCGCGTGAAAACGGCGCACCCATTCCGTATCCGCCTGCACCAGCTCCACCTCGGGCAGATTCGCGAGCTCCTCGTGCAGCAGGGCAATGGAGGTGTCCGTGTTCACGGCGCCCGGCCGCACGACCAGCGTGTGCGGCAGGGGATTCGCCGGCAATGCCTCGAGGGCCTCGCCGAAACCCGAGGCGGCCCTGAACTCGGCCAACGCCTGCTCGGCCGGGATCAGGGTCACCGACTCGACGTCGGCGCGCTGGCCGATCAGGTCGGCGATCCGCTCGGCTTCCGCCACCGGCGTGCCCTCCGCGAGGTACACCGCGAAGTCGAGCGCATTCGCCCAGTTGCCGGACAGCGACTGCACGTTGCGGATGCCGAGGTGCAGCGCCGCCGGCAGTGCGAGCGTCACCGCGATCACGAGCACGGTGAGCAGGCTCGCGAACGGCGCCCGCGCGAGTCGGCCGAGCGCGCCGACCGCGGTCGCGACGTGGCGCACCAGCCAGACGCCGGGCCCCCGGCGGCCCCTGACGGGGGTCCAGTTCTCCGGCGTCTCCCTCACTGCCACGAGGACCAGCCTCCGTCGGCGTATTCCGCGACCGGGCTGTCGGCGTCCTCGTCGTCCTCGACCGCGAGAGATCCGTTCTTCAGCGGGATGCGCCGGCAGCCGAGCTGGTCGATGAGTGCGAGATCGTGGCTCGCGATCAGGATCGTCACGCCCACCTCGTTGAAGCGGCGGAAGATGCGCATCACCTCGAGCGAGAGCTCGGGATCGAGGTTGCCGGTCGGCTCGTCCGCGATCAGGAGCTTCGGCCGGCTCACGATCGCGCGCGCGATGCCGACGCGCTGCTGCTCGCCGGTCGACAGCGTCTCCGGGCCGCGCCTCTCCTTGTCGAGCAGGCCGACCTGGTCGAGCGCGGCGCGCACGCGGCGGGCGGCATCGCGGTGGCTCATTCCGGCGATCACGAGCGGCAGGGCGACGTTGTCGAACACCGGCCGGTCGTAAAGCAGCTTGTGATCCTGGAACACCATGCCGATCTGGCGGCGGTAGCGCGGTATGCGGCGGCGCGATACGCGCCGCGTGTTCTGCCCGTCGACGATCACCTGTCCGCCGGTCGGCCGCTCGATCAGCGCGATCAGCCGGAGCAGCGTGCTCTTGCCCGCCCCGGAATGCCCGGTGACGAACGCCATCTCACCGCGCTCCACGCTGAGGCTCAGGTTGCGCAACGCTTCCTGGCCGCCCGGAAACCGCTTGGTGACGTTCTCGATGCGGATCACCCCGCCGCGTCCCCCCCGTTCCCGCCCGGGCGGAGCAGTGCGTCCACGTACTCCTCCGCCACGAACGGCTGCAAGTCGTCCTGCCCTTCGCCGATACCGATGTAGCGCACCGGGATCCCGAAACGCTCCGCGATGGCGAGCAGTATGCCGCCTTTCGCCGTGCCGTCGAGCTTGGTGACGACGAGCCCGGTCACGCCGAGCGCCGCGTCGAATTTCTCGACCTGCGAGAGCGCATTCTGGCCGAGACCGGCATCGAGCACGAGCAGCACCTCGTGCGGCGCCGCCTCGTCACGCCGTGCGAGCACGCGCTTGATCTTGGCGACCTCGTCCATCAGCCCCTGCTGGCTCTGCAACCGGCCCGCGGTATCGGCGATCAGCACGTCGATGCCGCGCGCGCGCGCCGCATCGAGCGCGTCGAACACGACGGCGGCCGGGTCGGCGCCGCGTTCCTGCGCGATCACCGGCACGCCGTTGCGCTCGCCCCAGGCACGGAGCTGCTCGGTGGCCGCGGCGCGGAACGTGTCGCCCGCCGCGAGCATCACGGACAGGCCCTCGTCGGAATAGCGGCGGGCGAGCTTGCCGATGGTGGTGGTCTTGCCCGCGCCGTTCACGCCCACGACCAGCATGACGAACGGGCGGGCGCGCCGCGGATCGAGCGGCTGCTCCACCGGCTCCAGGATGTCGAGCAGGATGCGCTTCAGGCCGGCCTCGAGCGCCGCCACGTCCCTAAGCTCGCGCCGCGCGAGCCGCTGCCGGAGCTGCTCCAGGATGCGCTCGGTGGCGTCGATGCCGACGTCCGCGAGCACGAGCCGGGACTCGAGCTCCTCCAGCACGTCCTCGTCGATGCGACCGCCGGGCGCGAGCGCCGAGATGTCCGTGCCGAGCCAGCCGGCGCCCTTGTTGAGGCGCGCGCGCAGGCGTTTGACGAAGCCCTCGCGCTTCGGGCGTTCCTCGGGCCGTTCCTTGTCCTTACGTCGGAACACGACGGATGAGCGGCAGGGCCGATACCATTGGCGATGCGGAATGGGGGATTGGAAACAAGCGCATGGCGAGACGCAAGACCCGCGTCGCGGGAGCCGGGACGCCGCCCGGACGGGTGCGTATTGTAGCGGGAAAGTGGCGCGGCCGGCGCCTGCCGGTCGCGGACGTGGCCGGGCTCAGGCCCACGGGCGAGCGCATCCGCGAGACGCTGTTCAACTGGCTCGCGCCGCGCATCGAGGGTGCGCGTTGCCTCGACCTGTACGCGGGCACGGGCGCGCTCGGCTTCGAAGCGCTTTCGCGCGGTGCCGGCGAGGTGACCTTCATCGAGCGTTCATCGGCCGCGGTGGCCGCGCTGCGGCAGGCCGCCGCGCTGCTCGGCGCCGAAAACGCGCGCGTCTGCGCGAGCGACGCGCGCACGTTCCTGCGCCGCGGGGGACAGGGCACCTTCGACGTGGTCTTCCTCGACCCGCCGTTCGACGGGGATCGGCTGTCCGAATTGTGTAGACTGCTCGCCGAAGGGCACTGGCTCGCGCCCGGGGCGGTCGTCTATCTCGAGCAGGCTCGCGACGCGCCCGGGGCGGCGCTGCCCGAGGGCTGGCGGACGATCCGCGAACAACGCGCCGGCAACGTGCGTTTCACACTGGTCCTGGCCGCCGGCGGCGCCGGGACGGGAGGGGAGGACCCGCGATGACGGTCTCGGCGATGTATCCCGGCACCTTCGATCCCATCACCCTCGGCCACGAGGACCTCGTGCGCCGCGCGCTGCGGCTGTTCGACCGCGTGGTCGTCGCCGTGGCCGCCAACCCCGGGAAGGCGCCGATGTTCTCGCTCGAGGAGCGGGTCGCGCTCGCGCGCTCGGTGCTCGCCGGATCCGACCGGGTCGAGGTGACGGGCTACGAGGGCCTGACCGTCGAGTTCGCGCGCGAGCACGGCCTCGCCGTGATCATCCGCGGTTTGCGCGCCATTTCCGATTTCGAGTACGAGTTCCAGCTCGCCAACATGAACCGGCACCTGACCGGCGAGGTCGAGACCGCGTTCCTGACGCCGGCGGAGAGCTACACCTTCATCTCCTCCAGTCTCGTGCGCGAGATCGCGAGTCTCGGCGGCGACGTCTCCCAGTTCGTTTCGCCCGCCGTGAAGCAGGCCCTGCTGGAGCGCGTCGGCCGGGCTTAGGAGCGACCCTTTTCAGCGCTGGCAGCGCGGGCAGTAGAACGTGGAGCGCTGGCCGACCACCGCCACCGCGAGCGGCGCGCGGCAGCGCGGGCAGGGCTCGCCGTCGCGGCCGTAGACCTTGAGCTCCTGCTCGAAATAACCGGGCTCGCCGTCGGCGCCGTGAAAATCGTTGAGGGTGGTTCCGCCGGCGTCGATGGCGCGGGTCAGCACCTCGCGGATCGCCTGCGCGAGCGCCTCCATGCGCGGCAGCGCGACGCGATCCGCCCGGCGCTTCGGGTGAATGCCTGCTGCGAACAGGGCTTCGTTGGCGTAGATGTTGCCGACCCCCGCCACGACGGACGAATCCATGATGAAAGATTTCACGGCGACCCGCCGCCCGCGCGCGCGGCCGTACAGCCAGTTGCCGTCGAAACCCGGTTCGAGCGGCTCGGGCCCGAGGTTCCGGAGCAGCGGGTGAGCGCCGGGATTCCGGGTCCAGAGCAGCGAGCCGAATCGGCGCGGGTCGCGGAAACGCAGCGCCTTGCCGTTGGCAGCAACGATGTCCACGTGATCGTGGACACCCGGCGGCTCCGCCGGATCGGCGATGCGCAGGCTCCCTGACATTCCGAGGTGCAGGAGCAGCGTGCCGCGGTCGGTCTCGAACAGCAGGTATTTGGCGCGGCGGCGCAAGCTCCTGATGAACTGTCCCGGCAGCTCGCGGTCGATCACCCGCGGGATCGGCCAGCGCAGCCGGCGCTCGCGGACGGTTACCGCCGTAACCTCCTGCTTTTCAAGCCAGGGCGCGATGCCGCGGCGGCTGGTTTCGACTTCGGGCAGTTCTGGCATAATGCTCCGTGCGACACCGCTCCCGTGAGCTGGCGCACGTTTTTGCTGCTGACGCCTGCGGCAATTCACCACGAGCTGCAAAATCGGCGACCCCGGTCCCACGATCGGGCGCGCCGCAGATTATACTCACCGCAACTTCCCTGGAATCCCGCTAAATGGAATACCTGTACGGCCTGCTGAATCTGTCCTTCTGGGAATACGTGATCGTCACCGTGGCGATGGTGCAGCTCACGATGATGGCGGTGACGCTCTACCTGCACCGGGACCAGGCGCATCGCGCGCTCGACCTGCATTCCGCGCTGCGGCACTTCTTCCGCTTCTGGATCTGGTGCACCTCCGGCATGCTCACGAAGGAGTGGGTGGCGGTGCACCGCAAGCATCACGCGTTCTGCGAGACGCCGGACGATCCGCACAGCCCGCAGGTCGTCGGGCTGAAGAAAGTGCTGCTCGAAGGCGCGGAGCTGTATCGCGCCGAAAAGGACAAACCCGAAACGCTCGAGAAATTCGGGCGCGGCTGCCCGGATGACTGGATCGAGCGCAACATCTACCAGCGTTTCCCCTACGGCGGCATCGTCCTGACGGTCGTCGCGGATCTCCTGCTCTTCGGCGTGCCCGGCATCATCATCATCGCCGTGCAGATGATCTCCATGCCCGTGTTCGCCGCCGGCGTCATCAACGGCCTCGGGCACCACAGCGGCTACCGCAACTTCGAGTGCGACGATGCCGCGACCAACCTGATCCCCTGGGCTTTCCTGATCGGCGGCGAGGAGCTGCACAACAACCACCACGCCTTCCCGACCTCGGCGAAATTCTCGGTGCGCAGCTGGGAATTCGACATCGGCTGGATGTACATCTGCATCCTGCGCGCGCTCGGTCTCGCCAAAGTGAAAAAAGTGGCGCCGAAGCCCGTGCTCAAGAAAGATCCGCGCCCGCACGTCGATCTCGACAACCTGCGCGCCGTGATCGTCAATCGCATGCACGTGCTGAGGGACTACACGCGCCAGGTCACCCTGCCGGTGTTGAAGCGCGAAAGCGCGAGGACCACCGACGGCGGACGCCTGTGGCGGGTGCGCAAGCTGTTCATCCGCACGCCCGTGCTCCTCGACGAATCCGCGCGCCGGCGCCTGGGCGAGCTACTTTCCGACAACGCCGCGCTCAACACCGTGCACGAATTCCGCGAGCGCCTCGCGAGGCTCTGGAGCGGCGCCAACATGAGCAACGAGCGGCTGCTGCAGCATTTGCGCGAATGGTGTGCCGAGGCGGAAGCCAGCGGCATCAAGGTCCTCGAGGACTTCGCCGCGCGGCTGCGCTCCTACCAGCTCGCCGCCGCCTGACCCACGCATTGCCCGGCGGGCTCCTGCGGCGTGGTGCCTTCGTTTCGGGTACGTGGCTGCGTTCGGTCG
>CAZBGV010000081.1:0-15303 GCA_964491485.1 uncultured Woeseiaceae bacterium
GAGCGTGACGCGTCCTTCACGTAAATCACCGGGCCTTCGTAGTTCGGCTCGATCTTGACCGCGGTGTGCGCGGGTGAGGTCGTCGCGCCGCCGATCAGGAGCGGCAGCTCGAAGCCCTGGCGCTGCATCTCGCGCGCAACGTGCACCATCTCGTCGAGCGACGGCGTGATGAGGCCCGAAAGGCCGACCATCTGCGCGTTCTCGCGCCGCGCGGTCTCAAGGATCTTCTCGCAGGAGACCATCACGCCGAGGTCGATGACCTCGAAGTTGTTGCACTGGAGCACGACGCCGACGATGTTCTTGCCGATGTCGTGCACGTCGCCCTTGACCGTGGCCATGACGATCTTGCCGTTGGATTCGCGCGCGCCGCCCTTTTCCTTCTCGATGAACGGCACGAGGTGCCCGACGGCCTTTTTCATCACCCGGGCGGACTTGACGACCTGCGGCAGGAACATCTTGCCCGAGCCGAACAGGTCGCCGACGACGTTCATGCCGGCCATCAACGGGCCTTCGATGACGTCGAGCGGTCTCTCGGCCGCGAGCCGCGCCTCCTCGGTGTCCTCGATGATGAACTCGTCGATGCCGGCGACGAGCGCATGCTCGAGGCGCTTCTCGATCGGCAGCTCGCGCCAGGAGAGGTCCTGGCCGCGGGCTTTCTGCCCGTCCTGCCCCTTGAACTCCTCGGCGAGCGCGAGCAGCCGCTCGGTCGCGTCCGGTCGCCGGTTGAGCACGACGTCTTCCACGGCGTCGCGGAGCCCCGCGGGCAGGTCCTCGTAGATCGCGAGCTGCCCGGCGTTCACGATCCCCATGTCCATGCCGGCGCGGATCGCGTGGTACAGGAACACCGAATGGATCGCTTCGCGCACCAGGTTGTTGCCGCGGAAGGAGAACGAGACGTTGCTGACGCCCCCGCTCACCAGCACGTGCGGCAGCTCGGCCTTGATGCGGCGCGTCGCCTCGATGAAGTCGAGGCCGTAGCTCGCGTGCTCCTCGATGCCGGTCGCGATGGCGAAAATGTTCGGATCGCAGATGATGTCGGCCGGATCGAAGCCGACCTCCTCGGTCAGGATGCGGTAGCAGCGTTTGCAGATCTCGACCTTGCGCTCGACGTTGTCGGCCTGGCCCTGCTCGTCGAACGCCATCACGACCACGGCCGCGCCGTAATCCCTGACGAGGCGCGCGTGGCGGATGAACTCCTCCTCGCCTTCCTTGAGGCTGATGGAGTTGACGACGCACTTGCCCTGCATGCAGCGCAGCCCGGTCTCGATCACCGACCACTTGGACGAATCGATCATCACCGGCACGCGCGCGACGTCGGGCTCGGAGGCAATGAGGCGCAGGTAGGTCTGCATCGCCTGCTCGGAGTCGAGCATGCCCTCGTCCATGTTCACGTCGATCAGCTGCGCGCCGTTGTCCACCTGCTGGCGCGCAATCTGCACCGCCTGCGCGTAGTCGTCCGCCTCGATCAGGCGGCGGAAGTGCGCGGAGCCCGTGACGTTGCTGCGCTCGCCGACGTTCACGAACAGGTCGTCCGGCCCGATGTTGAGCGGCTCGAGCCCGGAGAGACGGCAGCGCACCGGCAGCTGCGGCACCTTGCGCGGCGCCTTCCCGCGAACCGCCTCGCCGATGGCACGGATGTGCTCGGGCGTCGTGCCGCAGCAGCCGCCGACGAGATTGACGAGGCCGCTCGCCGCGAACTCGCCGACAATGGCGGCCATGCTCTCCGGCGTCTCGTCGTACTCGCCGAATTCATTGGGCAGCCCGGCGTTCGGATGCGCGCTCACGCGCGTCTCGGCCACCCGCGCGAGCTCGGCGATGTACGGCCGGAGGTCGGCCGCGCCGAGCGCGCAGTTCAGCCCGATCATGAACGGCTTCGCGTGCCGCACCGAGTTCCAGAACGCTTCGGTCGTCTGCCCGGAGAGCGTGCGGCCGGACGCATCGGTGATCGTGCCGGAGATCATCACGGGCAGCTCGACGCCCTGCGCTTCGAACGCGCGCCGGATCGCGAAGATCGCGGCTTTCGCATTCAGCGTGTCGAAGATGGTCTCCACCATCAGGAAGTCCGCGCCGCCCTCGATCAGCGCGATCGCCGCCTCGCGATACGTCGCTTCGAGCTCGGCGAACGTGATGTTGCGATAGCCCGGGTCGTTCACGTCGGGAGAGATCGAGGCCGTGCGATTGGTCGGGCCGAGGATGCCCGCGACGAAGCGCGGCCGGCCGTCCGCGAGCGCATACGAATCGGCAACGTTGCGCGCGAGGCGCGCGGCCGTGAGGTTCAGCTCGCCCACCATCGACTGCATGCCGTAATCGCTCATCGACGGCGCGTTCGAGTTGAAGGTATTCGTCTCGATGATGTCCGCACCGGCATCGAGGAAGCCGCGGTGGATGGCCTCGATCACCTCCGGTCGCGTGATCGACAGGAGGTCGTTGTTGCCCTTCAGGTCCCGCTCCCAGTCGCGGAAGCGCGTGCCGCGATAGTCGTCCTCCGAGAGGCGATAGCTCTGGATCATGGTGCCCATGGCACCGTCGAGCAGGAGGATCCGGTTTTCCAGCGCTGCAAGCAGCGCTTCGATGCGGCGTTCCCTTGTCGCAATCATTGTTGTTCCCTCGGGTTCAGGCGGCGGCTTGCTGCGGCCGCAGGCCCAGTGCGTGACAGATGGCGTAAGTGAGCTCGGAGCGGTTGAGCGTGTAGAAGTGGAACTCGTCGATGCCTTCCTTCTGCAGCTCGCGCACCTGCTCGATCGCGACGCTCGCGGCGATCAGGCGGCGCGTCTCGGGATCCTCGTCCAGCCCTTCGAAGCGGCGCCTGAGCCAGGCCGGGACCGTGGCGCCGCAGCGCTCCGCGAAGCGCTCGAGCTGCGGGAAGCGCGTGATCGGCAGGATGCCCGGCACGATGACCGATTCGATCCCGGCGGCGGCGCAGCGGTCGCGGAAGCGCAGGTATAAAGAGGTGTCGAAGAAGAACTGGGTGATCGCGCGCGAGGCACCGGCGTCCAGCTTGCGCTTGAGATTGTCGAGATCGGAGTCCGCGTCGCGCGCTTCCGGATGCACCTCGGGGTAAGCCGCGACCGAGACGTCGAAATCGGCCACCTTCTTCAGCCCGCGCACGAGGTCCTCGGCGTAGGCGTAGCCGTCGCTGCGCGGGACATAGGCGCCCGAGCCGCGCGGCGGATCGCCGCGCAGCGCGACGAGGTGGCGCACGCCCATGTCCCAGTAGCCGCGCGCAATGTCGTCGATCTCGCCGCGCGAGGCTCCGATGCAGGTGAGATGCGGCGCCGGGGTCAGGCGGGTTTCGTCGAGCACGCGCGAAACGGCGGCGTGCGTGCGCTCGCGGGTCGAGCCGTCCGCGCCGTACGTCACCGACACGAAGCGCGGGCCGAGCGCCGCCAGGCGCTCGATCGAGCGCCACAGCGTGGCTTCCATCTCGGGCGTCTGTGGCGGGAAGAACTCGAACGAAACCTGGGCCCGCCCGGCGGGCGGCAGGTCGGCTTGGTGCTGCGGCACGGCTCCCTCCTTGTCGAATCGTGTTGCGCTTCAGGCCGCGGCGCTGTGCCGCACCATTGCCATTGCCACGGCCAGCGACCAGCGCGGCGCGTCCGCGGGCAAAAGCCGCGAGCGCCCGAGGCGCAGGCCCGCGGCGGCGCTCCACTCGGCCAGCGCGCGCTCGAGCGCCGGGTCCGCGCGACCGGAGAGCTCCTCCAGGATCAGCAGGCGGCCGCCGTCCGCGAGCAGGCGCCGCGCTTCGAGCAGCGCGTCGACCGGGCGCGCCGCCGCGGCGAGCACGCCGTCCAGCAGCACGGTGTCGAACTCGCCGTCCGCGAACGGCAGGCGATACATGTCGCCGGCGCGCAGGCTCACGTTCGGCAGCCCGGCGAGCAGCACCTCCGCCCGCGCGAGCGCCCGCGCATCGGGATCGATGTCCACGCCGACCGCGCGGTGCGCGCGGCTCGCGAGCAGCTTGAGCAGGCGCCCGCTGCCGGAGCCGATGTCGAGCAGGTCGCCGAGCGGCGCGGTGATGGTGAGCTCGACGAAGGCGCGGTGCAGCGCGCGCTCGGGACCGTCGGCGGGCTCCGGTGCGGCGGCCGGCGCCACCGCGACCCCGCGCAGGCTGCGCAGCGCGGCCGCGTCGGCGGCAAGCCGCGGCTCGCCGTCGGGAATGAGGGCGAGCAGGTCGCGCACGCCGCCGCGCGGCACCGCCGGCACGCGATAGAAGACCCGTTTGCCGTCGCGAAAGCGCTCGACGAGCCCCGCCTCGACGAGCTGCTTCAGGTGCTGCGAGACGCGCGGCTGGCTCTGGCCGAGCACCGCCGTGAGCTCGGAAACGCTGCATTCGCCCTGGCGGCAGAGCGCGAGCAGGCGCAGCCGCGTCGGGTCGGCGAGCGCCTTCAGGCGCCCCAGCAGGGCTTCGGTGGCAGGATGCATTAACGAATCACGATATTTTTATATGATGCAGTGTAGCAGACGGCGCACAGCCGGGGGAAGCCCCGGCCCGGTGGAAAGGATCGGCCGGGCGGTCAGTGCAGGGTGGCGGACGGGGGCCGGGTGCCCTCGAAGACGCGGGCAAGGTCGACGGCGCCATAACGGCGGACGCGGCCGCAGTACTCGCAAGTGACCTCGACCCGGCCCTGCTCCGCGAGGAGCTCGCCCGTCTCGGCGGCGCCGAGCAGGCGCAGGACGTCGTCCACGCGCCGATCGGAGCAGCGGCAGCGGAACACGGCGGGGCGCGCCGGGTACACGCGCAGATCGTCCTCCGCGAACAGGCGCTGGAGCAGGCCCGGCCCGATGCCGGCGGCGAGGTCGGCGGCGGAAAGCGTCGACGCGAGCAGGCCGACGCGCCGCCACTCGTCGCCCGTGACCGCGTCGCGGCCGGGCATTTGCTGCAGGAGCAGCCCGCCGCAGCGGGCGCCGTCGCAGAGCAGGGCAAGGCGGCTGGGCACCTGCGCGGAGCGCGCGTAGTAGTTCTCGATGCTCGCGGCGAGCGAGGCGCCGCTCACCTCGACGATGCCCTGGTACGGCCGTTCCATGCGGCCCGCATCGACGGTGATCGCGCAGCGCGCGTTGGACACCAGCTCGCGGAACGGCAGGCGGTCGTGCGCGAGCCGGCCGGCGCTCGCCATGCCGCGCAGCTCGAGGTCGCTGGTGCACTGCACGACCAGCATCGCGAGCGGCCCGTCGCCGCTGATCTGCAGCGTGATCGAGCCCTCGAATTTCAGGCTCTGGGCGATGAGCGCGCTGGCGGCGGCGGAATGCCCGAGCGCCTCCATCACCGGGCGGCGGTAGGCACGACCCTCGAGCATGCGCTGCCAGGTGGTCTCGAGCTGGATCAGGGCGCCGCGGATCGGCAGGTGCTCGAAGCCGAACGGCAGCACGACGTCGCGCCGGCTCACTTGCCGCTCCCTTCGAGCTCCGCCTTGAGCAGCCGGTTCACCTCCTGCGGGTTCGCCTGGCCTCGGGTCGCTTTCATCACCTGCCCGACGAAGAAGCCGAGCAGCTTGTCCTTGCCGGCGCGGTAATCGGCGGCCTGCGCCGGGTGCGCGGCGACCACCTCGCGGACGACGGCGCCGAGCGCCTCGGGGTCGGAGATCTGCGCGAGCCCGCGCGCGGCGATGATCTCGTCGGCGCTGCCCTCCCCGGCCCACATCGCCTCGAACACGTCTTTCGCGATCTTGCCGGAGATCGTCTCGTCCGCGAGCCGGTCGAGCAGCCCGCCCAGGGCCTCCGGCGCGATGCGGCTCTGCTCGATGTCCAGGCCGTCGCGGTTCAGGAAGCCCAGGAGGTCGCCGATGATCCAGTTGGCGGCCGTGCGCGGGCCCGCGCGGGTGGCCCGCGCCGTCGCCTCGAAGTAGTCGGCGAGCGCGGGACTCTGCGCGAGGATGGCGGCGTCGGCCGGGCGCAGCTCGTATGCCTCCACGAAACGGCGGCGCCGCGCGTCCGGCAGCTCGGGCAGGGTGCGGCGCACGGCCTCGATGAAGGCATCGTCGATCTCGATCGGCAGCAGGTCCGGGTCCGGGAAATAGCGGTAGTCGTTCGCTTCCTCCTTGCTGCGCATCGCCCGCGTGACGCCGCGCTCGGAATCGAAGAGGCGCGTCTCCTGCACCACCGTCCCGCCGCCCTCGAGCACGTCGATCTGGCGCTCGATCTCGTAGGCGATCGCCTTCTCGACGAAGCGGAACGAGTTCAGGTTCTTGATCTCGGTGCGCGTGCCGAGCCGTTCCTCGCCCCGCGGCCGGACCGAGACGTTGGCGTCGCAACGGAACGAGCCCTCCTGCATGTTGCCGTCCGAGATTTCGAGATAGCGCACCAGGGTGTGGATGCTGCGCATGTAGGCCGCGGCTTCGGCCGGTGAACGCAGGTCGGGCTCGGAGACGATCTCGACCAGCGGCGTGCCCGCGCGGTTCAGGTCCACGCCGGTGAACGGCCCGATCCCGTGGATGGACTTGCCCGCGTCCTCCTCGAGGTGCGCGCGGGTGATGCGCACGCGCTTCTCGCGGCCTTCGGCGTCCTCGATCACGATGGCGCCGTCGGCGACGATCGGCAGCTCGTACTGGCTGATCTGGTAGCCCTTCGGCAGGTCCGGGTAGAAGTAGTTCTTGCGCGCGAGGATCGAGCGCCGCGCAATGGTGGCGCCGATCGCGAGGCCGAGCTTGACGGCCATGCGCACCGCGGCCTCGTTCAGCACCGGCAGCACGCCGGGGTAGCCCAGGTCGATGAGCGAGGCCTGGGTGTTGGGCTCCGCGCCGTAGGCGGTCGGCGCGCCGGAGAAGATCTTGCTGACCGTCGCGAGCTGGGTGTGGATCTCCAGCCCGATGACCGCCTCCCAGCGCCCGTTCACGCGTAGCCCTCCGGGCAGGCCCGGTGCCAGTCGGTGAGCTGCTGGTAGCGGTGCGCGGCCGCGAGCAGCGTCGCCTCGCCGAAATGCGGGCCGACGAGATGCAGGCCGACGGGCAGGCCGCCGACCCGCCCGCAGGGCACGGAGATGCCCGGCAGGCCCGCGAGGTTGGCGCCGATCGTGTAGATGTCGTTCAGGTACATCGTGATCGGGTCTTCGGTCTTCTCGCCCAGGGCGAACGCGGGGGTCGGGGTGGTCGGCCCGGCAATCACGTCGACTTGCGCGAACGCCTCGCGGAAATCGCGGCTGATGAGCTGGCGCACTTTCTGCGCCCTCAGGTAATAGGCATCGTAATAGCCGGCGGAGAGCACGTACGTGCCGATCATGATGCGGCGTTTGACCTCGGGGCCGAAGCCCTCGCCGCGGCTCCGGCAGTACAGGTCGAGGAGGTCCTTCGGGTCGTCCGCGCGATGCCCGAACCGCACGCCGTCGAAGCGCGAGAGGTTGGACGAGCATTCCGCGGGCGCCACCACGTAATACGTCGGCACGGACAGGTCGATGTGCGGCAGGTCGACTTCCGTGAGCACCGCGCCTTCGTCCTCGAGCGCGGCGAGCGCGGCCCGCACCGCGTCCGCGCAGGCGGGATCGAGGCCCGCATCGAAGTGCTGGCGCACGATGCCGATGCGCAGCCCCTTGACGCCGCGGCCGAGGGCGGCGAGGTAATCCGGCACCGGGTGGTCGAGCGAGGTCGAATCCTTCTCGTCGAAGCCCGCCATCACCCCGAGGAGCAGTGCCGCGTCCTCCGCGCTGCGGGTGATGACGCCCGCCTGGTCGAGGCTCGAGGCGAATGCCACCATGCCGAAGCGCGACACCCGCCCGTAGGTCGGCTTGAGGCCGACCGTGCCCGTGAGCGCCGCGGGCTGGCGGATCGACCCGCCGGTATCCGTCGCGGTGCCGGCCGGCGCCACGCGGGCCGCCACGGCCGCGGCCGTGCCGCCCGACGACCCCCCGGGCGAGCGCGCGGCATCCCACGGATTGCGCACCGGGCCGAACCAGCTCGACTCGTTCGACGAGCCCATCGCGAACTCGTCCATGTTGGTCTTGCCGAGCATCACCGCGCCCGCTTCGCGCAGGCGCGCCACCACCGTCGCGTCGTACGGCGACACGAAGTTGGCGAGCATGCGCGAGCCGCAGGTGGTGAGCACGCCCCGGGTGCAGAAGAGGTCCTTGTGCACGATCGGCAGCCCGAGGAGCGGCCGCGTGCGGCCGCCGGCCCGCTCGCGGTCGGCCCGGGCGGCGGCGGCGAGCGCCTCGTCGGCGGTCACCGTGATGAACGCGTTCAGCGCCTCGCCGGTCGCCGCGATGCGCCCGAGCAGGTGCTCCGCGAGCTCGACGGCCGTGAATTCGCCGGCCTCGAGGCCCCGCGCCAGCTCCGTCAGCGTCCGTGCGTGAAGCGCATCGCCGGCCATGTCACTCGATGACTTTGGGTACCAGGTAGAGACCGTCCTGCACCGCCGGGGCATTCGCCTGGATCGCCTCGCGATCGATGGTCTCGGTCACCCGGTCCGGGCGCAGGCGCTGGGAGGCATTCAGCGGGTGGGCCATTGGCCGGACGTCGTCGACCGGGGCCGCCTGCAGCTGGTCGACGAGCTCGACGATCCGCGACAGCTTGCCGACGACGTCGCTCACCTCGTGCTCCTCGAGCTGCAACCGCGCGAGCAGGGCGAGGTGCTCCACCTGGTCTCTGGTCAATGACACGCAATCGTCCGGAAGGTCGGTCGGGCGGCGATTCTCTCGCCGGCCGGGTTGCTCGAGAGGGCAATAGTGACGCTCATCACACTCCGGAGAAACGCCGGCATTTTCGCCGTGTTGAACAGCGCGCAATGATAACTCGCCGTCTTGCCCATTGTCCTGCGCGTTGCTAGATTACGGCGCTGATTCTCCCCGCGGGGGACGCTCGGGCGTGCTGAAGAACATTCTAGGGTATTTCTCCAACGATTTGTCGATCGATCTAGGCACTGCAAATACCCTCATCTACTCCCGCGGACACGGCATCGTACTGGACGAACCCTCCGTCGTCGCGATCCGGGAAGACACCGGACGCGGCGGCCGCGTGGTCGAGGCGGTCGGCACCGAAGCGAAGCACATGCTCGGCCGCACCCCCGGCAACATCACCGCCATCCGTCCGTTGAAAGACGGCGTCATCGCGGACTTCACCGTGACGGAAAAGATGCTCCAGCACTTCATCCGCAAGGCGCACGGCAGCCGCTACTTCCGCCCGAGCCCGCGCGTGCTCGTCTGCGTGCCCTACGGCTCGACGCAGGTGGAGCGGCGCGCGATCCGCGAGTCGGCCGAAGGCGCCGGCGCCCGCAAGGTGCATCTCATTCCCGAGCCGATGGCCGCCGCGATCGGCGCCGGCATGCCGGTGCACGAGGCGCGCGGCTCGATGGTGCTCGACATCGGCGGCGGCACGTCGGAAGTCGCGGTCATCTCGCTGAACGGCATCGTGTACGCGGCGTCGGTGCGCATCGGCGGCGATCGCTTCGACGAGGCGATCACCAACTACGTGCGGCGCAACTACGGCATCCTGATCGGCGAAGCGACCGCGGAGCGGATCAAGCACGAGATCGGCTCGGCATTCCCGGGCCAGGAAGTGCGCGAGATCTCGGTCAAGGGACGCAACCTGTCCGAAGGCGTGCCGCGCAGCTTCACGTTGAACAGCAACGAGATCCTGGAGGCCTTGCAGGAACCGCTGCAGGGTATCGTCGGCGCCGTCAAGGAAGCGCTCGAGCAGACGCCGCCGGAGCTCGGCGCCGACGTCGCCGAGCGCGGCATCGTGCTCACCGGCGGCGGTGCCATGCTGCGGGACATCGACAAGCTGCTGATGGAGGAAACCGGGCTTCCGGTCATCATCGCCGACGATCCGCTCACCTGCGTCGCGCGGGGCGGAGGCCGCGTCATCGAGCTCATCGATGAGCACGGGCCGGCGGTGTTCGGCCTGGAGTGACCTGCTTCGAGAAACCGATGCTCCGCCGGCGGCCGCGAGCCGCACCCGGAGCATCCTGACCGGGTGCGCTCATGGCCGAACACGCGCAGCGCTCCTTCAGCACCCCGGCCCCGGGGCTCCGTTTCCTGCTGCTCGCCGGGCTGAGCCTCTTCCTGCTCATCGCCGACCAGCGCTCCGACTGGCTCGATACCGCGCGCAAGACGATCGGGGCCGCCGTGTACCCCCTGCGGGTCGTCGTGGACGCGCCGATCTCGCTGTGGCGCTGGATCGGAGAGAGCACGTCCTCGCGCAACCAGCTGCTGCTCGAGCTGTCGCGCCTCGAGACCGAGCGCCTGATCACGCAGGCACGCCTGCAGCGCTACTCGTCGCTCGAAGCCGAGAACGCAAGGCTGCGCGCCATGCTGGAGGCGCGCAGCCGCGTGCGCGAGCGGGTGCAGGTCGCGGAGATCCTGTCGGTCAGCAGCAACCCGTTCCGCCACGTACTCGTGATCGACAAAGGGACGCGCGACGGCGCGTTCGAGGGGCAGGCGACCATCGATGCGCAGGGCGTGGTCGGCCAGGTCATCGAGGCCGGCCTGCTGTCGTCGCACGTGATGCTGATCAGCGACCCGGATCACGCGCTGCCGGTGCAGGTCAATCGCAGCGGGCTGCGCACGATCGCGGTGGGCACCGGCAATTACGACCGGCTCGAGCTGCCCTTCCTGCCGAACAATGCGGACATCCAGGAAGGCGACCTGCTCGTCACGTCCGGGCTGGGCGGCGCTTTCCCGCCGGGCTACCCGGTCGGCACCGTCGATTCCGTGATCCGGGTGCCGCAGAACCCGTTCGCGGAAGTGAGCGCAAAGCCCGCGGCGGCGCTCGGGCAGGTGCGCGAGGTAATGCTGATCTGGCCGGGCGAGCCGGAGAGCGAGGCCGGGCGCCGGGACGCCGCGGCGGCAGCGCAGCCCGCCAGCGAGGCCGCGGCCGCGGCGGCGGACGATGAGTAGGCGGCGCGCTTCACGCCTGCCGGTGCTCGGCTGCTTCGTGGCCGCGCTCCTGCTCTCGATCGTGCCCCTGCCCGACTGGGCGGCCCCGTATCGCCCGGACTGGGTGGCGCTGACACTTATATATTGGTCCATCGCGCTGCCGCGCCGCTACAGCGTGGGTACGGCCTGGATCCTCGGCGTCGTGCTGGACATCGCCTACGGCACCCTGCTCGGCCAGCACGCGCTCGCGCTGGCGTTCATCACCTACCTGACGGTCAAGTTCCACCTGCAGCTGCGCGTGTTCCCGATCTCGCAGATGACCCTGACGGTCGCCGCGCTGCTCGCCGTCTACCAGTTCATCCTGTTCTGGATCAACGGCGTAGCGGGCATCTATCCCGAGCTCGTGATCTACTGGGGGCCGGTGGCGGCCGGCACGCTGCTGTGGCCGCTCGTCTCGCTCGCCCTGGGCGGCGTGCGCTACCGCGTGACCGGCTGAACCGTGCAGCTCAGCGCACCGATCAAGGACCATCACCGCGAGCAGCGCCTGTTCGTGCACCGGGCCGTGTTCGCCGGGGTGTGCGGCGCGCTGCTGCTCGGGCTCGTGATCACGCGGCTGGTGCAGCTGCAGATCATCGATTACGAGCACTTCGCCGAGCGCTCCCAGGGCAACCGCTTCCGCATCGAGGCACTGCCGCCGAATCGCGGCCTGATCTACGACCGCAAGGGGCGGGTCCTCGCCGAGAACCTCCCGGCCTACCAGCTCGAGCTCGTGCCCGAGCAGGTGTCCGACATCGATGACACGCTGAACCGGCTCGCCGCGCTCAAGCTCATCCAGCGCGAGGATATCCCGCATTACCACGAGCTGATCGCGCACGGGCCGCGCTTCAAGCCGGTGACGCTGCGCTTCCGGCTGACCGAGCCCGAGATCTCGCGCTTCGCGATCGAGCGGCCGCGCTTCCCCGGCGTCGACTTCCAGCCGCGGCTGGTGCGCCATTACCCCCAGGGCAGGCTCATCGCGCACGTGATCGGCTACGTGGGCGCGCTCAGCGCGGACGACCTGGCGCGCCTGGATGCCACCGCCTATGCCGGCACGTCGCACACCGGCAAGACCGGGGTCGAACGCTCCGGCGAAGCCGTGCTGCACGGCGATCCCGGCTATCGCCAGATCGTCATCAACGCGAGCGGGCGCCAGGTGCCGGCGGATTCACGCGACATCTCCGACTCGCTGCTCGAGGGCGAAGCGCCGCAGCCGGGCGAAAGCCTCTATCTCAGCCTCGACCTCGACCTCCAGCGGGCGGCGATGCAGGCGCTCGACGGTCGCCGGGGTGCCGTCGCCGCCATCGACCCGAACAACGGGGAGGTGCTCGCGCTGGTCAGCTCCCCGAGCTTCGACCCGAATGCCTTCGCGCTCGGCATGAGCCCGAGCGAATACGAGGCGCTGCTCAAGGACCCCGACCAGCCGCTCTTCAACCGCGCGGTGCGCGGCACGTACCCGCCCGGCTCCACCATCAAGCCGATGCTCGCGCTCGCGGCCCTCGCGACCGGCGCCACCAACCTGACGCGGCGCACGTTCTGCCGCGGCTATTACACGCTGCCGGGCAGCACGCACCGCTACCGGGACTGGAAGCAGCACGGCGAGGTCGACCTGCACGACGCCATCGCCGAATCCTGCGACGTGTATTTCTACGAGATCAGCCGCGAGATCGGCATCGACCGCATGCACGAGTACCTGACGCGGTTCGGGCTGGGAGCGCCGACCGGCATCGACATCCCGGGCGAGAAGGACGGGCTCGTGCCTTCGCGCGAATGGAAGCGCAGCCACTTCAGCGATCGGGCGAACCAGGTGTGGTTCCCCGGCGAGACCGTCATCGCCTCGATTGGCCAGGGCTACATGCTGGTCACCCCGCTGCAACTCGCGCACGCCACCGCGACGCTCGCGATGCGCGGCAAGCGTTTCCGCCCGCACGTGGTCGCGGCGCGCGAAGACCCGGTCACCGGCAAGCGCACGCTGGTCGAGGCCGAGCCGCTGCCGCCGGTCGAGATCGAGAACGATTTCTACTGGGAAAGCGTGCTCGATGCCATGCACGCGGTGATGCAGAGCGAGACCGGCACGGCGCGCCGCGTCGGTCTCGGCGCGCCGTACACGATGGCCGGCAAGAGCGGGACGGCACAGGTGTTCACGGTCGCGCAGGAGGAGGAATACAACGCCGAGGAGATCGCGGAGCGCCTGCGCGATCACGCGCTCTTCATTGCCTTCGCGCCGGTGGAAGCGCCGAAGATCGCGGTCGCGGTCGTGGTCGAGAACGGGCAGAGCGGCAGCACCGTGGCCGCGCCGATCGCCCGCGCCGTGATGGACGAGTACCTGGGCTTCGCGGAAGGCACCTGAGCATGGCGTTCAGCGACACCCAGCGCCTGTTCGCGCGCCGCAGCCCGGGCCTCGGCGACATGGCCAGCCTGCTCCGGCGCCTGCATCTCGACGGGCCGCTGCTGGGCGGCATCCTGCTCCTCTCCGGCCTCGGGCTGTTCGTGCTCTACAGCGCGGTCGGCAACAACGTCGACCTGTGGCTCAGCCAGTGCATGCGCATGGGCTTCGCGCTGATCGTCATGCTGGTCGCGGCCCAGGTGCCGCCCGACCTCATGCGCCGCTGGTCGCCGTGGGCGTACGCCGCGGGCCTGCTGCTGCTCGGGTTCGTGCTCACGCACGGCGACGTGAGCCAGGGCGCGCGGCGCTGGCTCGACCTCGGCATCCGCTTCCAGCCGTCGGAGATCATGAAGCTCGCGGTGCCGATGATCGCGGCGTGGTACCTGCACGATCGCCAGCTCCCGCCGGGCAACCGGCAGATCCTCGTGCTCGCGGCCATCATCGTCATGCCGGCGGTGATGATCGCGAAGCAGCCGGACCTCGGCACGGCGCTCCTGATCGTGGCCGCGGGGGCGCTGGTGGTGGTGCTCGCGGGACTTTCCTTCCGCCTGATGCTGGCGCTCGTGGTGCTGTCCCTGCCGGGCGCCTGGGTGCTGTGGCACTTCATGCACGATTACCAGCGGCAACGCGTGCTGACGTTGCTGAATCCCGACACCGACCCGCTCGGGGCGGGCTACAACATCATCCAGTCGAAGATCGCGATCGGCTCGGGCGGCCTGTTCGGCAAGGGCTGGACGAACGGCAGCCAGGCGCAGCTCGATTTCCTGCCCGAGCGCGATACGGATTTCATCTTCGCCGTGATCGGCGAGGAGCTCGGCCTGCTCGGCGCCCTCGCCCTCATCGGGTTGTACGTCTTCGTCGTGGTGCGCGGCCTCTACATTGCGATCAACGCCCGCGACACGTTCTCGCGCCTCGTGGCCGGGAGCATCAGCCTGACGCTGCTCGTGTACGTGTTCGTCAATACCGCGATGGTCACGGGCCTGGTGCCGGTCGTCGGCGTGCCCCTGCCGCTCGTCAGCTACGGCGGGACCTCAATGGTGACCCTGATGGCGGGTTTCGGTATCCTCATGTCGATCCACACGCACAGGAAGTTCGTGCCGCACTAGAATGAAGCCGACCATCGTCAACGCACTGTATCTTCCGACGACGATCCTGCTTGTCATGCTCTGCGCCCCGGCGGCCGCCGGAGCGCTCGATCTGCAGCGCCCCGAGGTGCGCGAGTTCATCGAGCGCATGGCCACCGAGCACGATTACGATCGCGACGCGCTCGAGAGCGTGCTCGCCGCGGCGGAAACGAAGCCTGCGATCATCGAGGCGATCAGCCGCCCGGCGGAGAAGACGCTCAGCTGGCACCAGTATCGCGACATCTTCCTGACGGACGAGCGCATCGCGGCGGGCGCGGACTTCTGGCGCGCGCACGACGCAGCGCTCGAGCGCATCAGCAGGGAGACGGGCGTCTCCCGTGAAGTGCTGGTCGGCGTGATCGGCGTCGAAACCTATTTCGGGCGCATCACCGGCAAGTACCGCGTGCTCGATGCGCTGAGCACGCTGGCCTTCGATTATCCGCCGCGCGCCACGTTCTTCCGGCGCGAGCTGGAGCAGTTCCTGCTGCTCGTACGCGAGGAAGGCATGCAAGCCACGGAGGCCATGGGCTCCTACGCCGGCGCCATGGGGGCGCCGCAGTTCATGCCGAGCAGTTACCGGGCGTATGCCGTCGATTCGAGCAACGACGGCCGGCGCGACATCTGGGCCGACTGGCAGGACGTGATCGGCAGCATCGCGAATTACCTCGTGCGCCACGGCTGGCAGCCGGGGACCCCGGTCGTCGCGCAGGCGACGCTCGGAGACGGCTTCAGCGGTGTGGCGGATCCCGCCAGGAATTCGCTTTCGGCGACGGAGACGGTGGCGTCGCTGAGCCGCGAAGGGGTGATGTTCGCCACCGACCTCGCGGGCGACGAGCCGGGCCAGCTGCTGGTGCTCGAGGGCGACAAGGGCAACGAATACTGGGTCGGCTTCCACAACTTTTTCGTCATCACGCGCTACAACCGCAGCGTGATGTACGCGATGGTCGTGCACCAGC
>CAZBGV010000082.1:0-14987 GCA_964491485.1 uncultured Woeseiaceae bacterium
ACGAAGCTACGCCGCCGTCGCCGGCGCTGTTGAACCCACCACGGAGTGCACCCCGCCGTCGCCGGCGCTGCCGAACTCTTTGCCGCCCTCGCCGGCGCTGCCGAATCCGGCACGAACCTTCGCTCCCGGCGAATCCGGCAAGAGATCACCCGCGGGCGCCGGTGCTGTCGAACGCGCGGGAGCGGGCGGATGCAGCAGGTCAGGTTTTGCGGAGAAGGACGTAGACCGCGCCGGTGCCGCCATCGACCTGGCGGGCGGAAACGAAGGCGAGGATGCCGTCCCACTGGCGCAACCAGCGGTCGACCTTCGGCTTCAGCACCGGCCCGCGCGCGCCGGAGCCGCGGCCCTTGCCGTGCACGACGCGCACGCAGGTGAGCCCGCGCCCGCGGCAGTCGTCGACGAAGGCAGCGAGCGCGCTGCGCGCCTCGGCGACGGTCATGCCGTGCAGGTCGATCGCGGCCTGCACGCTGTAGCCGCCCCGCGCGAGGCGGCGCATGGCTTTCCTGCCGATGGACGGGTGATGATAGGAGAGGCCGTCGCCGTTCTGGGATTCGGCGAGCTCGAGGTCGCCGGCGAGGCTTTCCTCCAGCACGCTCTCGGCGTCGCGGCGGGCGAAGCGCGCTCGCGGAGTCGGCCGGCGGCGGTGCGCCGGGGCCGCGTCGACGGCGATCGGCCGCGCTTCGCCGACCGCGCGCCGGAACAGCGCGCGCTCCTCGGGCGAGGGATCGAAGCCTGCCGGCGGCCGCGTTTTTCGATCTGTCACGGAGCAGCGACCCGCAAAGTGGCGGCGCCGGAATCCGCGGAACCGGCGCTATGGCGACATGCGAACATTGAGTATAGTGAGCGCCGCCACAGGGATCGAGGGGTGCATGAGAATTCTGGTCAGCAACGACGACGGCTATCTCGCGACCGGCATCAACACCCTGGCGAAGGCACTGGCGCAGATCGCGGATATCGTGGTCGTCGCCCCGGATCGTAATCACAGCGGTGCGAGCAACTCGCTGACCCTGCACACACCGCTGCGCATCCATGAGGTCGAGCCCGGCCGTTATTTCGTGAACGGCACGCCTTCGGACTGCGTGCACCTCGCCCTCTCGGGATTCTTGGACTTCGATCCCGATATCGTCGTGTCGGGCATCAACCACGGCGCCAATCTCGGGGACGACGTGATCTATTCCGGCACCGTCGCGGCCGCGATGGAAGGCCGCTATCTCGGTTTCCCGGCCATCGCCGTGTCACTCGTCGGCCAGCAGGTCACGCACTTCGAGACGGCGGCGCGCGTCACGTGCGACCTGATCGAGCGGCTGCGGCGCAATCCGCTGCCGGCGGACGTCATCCTGAACGTGAACGTGCCGGATCGGCCGTACGAGGAGCTGAACGGCGTCGTTGCGACGCGGCTCGGGTTCCGCCACCGCTCGGAGCCGCTGGTGCGCTCGAAGGATCCCTACGGGCGCACCATCTTCTGGATCGGGCCCGCGGGAGCGGGCCGGGATGCCGGTCCCGGCACGGATTTCGAGGCGCTGGAGAACGGGGCGGTGGCGGTCACGCCGCTCAAGGTGGACCTCACGCGGCACGAAGCAGTGCCGCGTATCGCGGACTGGTTGAAGACGTGATCCAGCATCGCCCCGACGTCTCCGGAATCGGCATGACCTCGGCGCGCACGCGCGACCGGCTGGTGCGCCGCCTGGAGGCGCAGGGCATCCATTCGCGCGCCGTGCTCGAGCGGATCCGCAACGTGCCGCGTCACCTGTTCGTCGACGAGGCACTCGCGAGCCGCGCGTACGAGGATACGGCGCTGCCGATCGGCCTCGGGCAGACGATCAGCCAGCCGTTCGTCGTCGCGCGCATGACGGAAAGCCTGCTCGACGGCTTCGCGCCGGAGCGCGTGCTCGAAATCGGCACCGGCTGCGGATACCAGACGGCCGTGCTGGCGCCGCTCGTCGGCAGGATCCACACGGTCGAGCGCATCCCCGAGCTGCTGCGGCGCGCCCAGCAGCGCCTGCGCGACCTCGACATCTACAACGTGCAGTACCGGCGCGGCGACGGCTGGGCCGGCTGGCCGAAATACGCGCCCTACGACGGCATCATCGTCACGGCCGCCGCACCGGAGCTGCCGCGAAAGCTCCTCGAGCAGCTCGGTCCGGGCGGCCGCATGATCATTCCGGTGGGCCCGTCCGGCCGCCAGGAGCTCACGCGCATCGTCCGCGAGGCCGATCATTTCAGCGAAACGGTGCTCGGTGCGGTGAGCTTCGTGCCGCTGGTGAAGGGCTGAACGCGATGACGGGTCCCACGGTCCCGCGGCGCCGCACATGGGTCGCTTTGCGGCAATGAACGTTCGCCGCGCACGCGGCAGGCGGGCCGCGTGCGCGTGCACCACCGTTCGCGGCGCGCTCCTTGCGTTTTGCGCCGTGCTTTCGCTCCTCGTCGGCTGCGGCTCCGCGCCCCGCGTGGAGGAAATGCGCGACTACCACATCGTGCGCGCCGGCGAAACGCTGTTCACCATCGCGTGGCGCTACGGCAAGGATTACCGCGATCTCGCGCGCTGGAACGATCTCGGCGACGGCTCACTCATTTATCCGGGCCAGCTCATCAAGCTGTATCCGCCGGCGGGCATGCCCGCCGGACATCGCAGCGTGCCCGCGACTCCTCCCAAAGCCGCCGATTCCGGGCGCGCGACGCGCACGAGCCGTGCGCCCGCGCCGCCGCCTGCGCTGCCGGCGCAGCCGCCGCCGACGAGCTGGGAATGGCCGACCGACGGCACGGTCGTCGTGCGCTTCGGCCAGCGCCCGGGCACCGGCACCGGCGTGCTGATCGGCGGGAACGAGGGGCAGCCCGTGCGCGCCGCCGCGGGCGGGCGCGTCGTTTACTCAGGCAGTGGACTAATCGGTTACGGTCAGCTTATCATCATCAAGCACAACGACACCTACCTCAGTGCCTACGGGCACAACGCGTCGTTGCTGGTACAAGAGGGCGAAGTCGTCGCCAAAGGCCAGCCCATCGCCAGGATGGGCGAAGGTCCGGGCCGGGAGCCGCGCCTGCATTTCGAGATCAGGCGCAACGGCGAACCGGTCGACCCGCTGGATTACCTGCCGGCGCGCACGGGCGACTGACCAGTCTCTGCCGCCGGTCGTTCCGGTCGCGCGCGCGGGACAGCCCGTCTCCACACTGGCGTTCAACGCCACGTGCTCAATCGTAAAGTTGACCTCAATCCGGCGGGATCGGCAGATCCTGCGTTGCAGTCCGTTTTCCCGGGCGCGGCCAGACCAAGGAGCCTCACGAGTGAACGCTGTAATTCGGCAAAGAACGACCAACGGCAGGAGGGCAGTACAACAGCAGCACGGTGGACCACCGCAATTCGACCTGCAGGCGCTCGGGCCTGCGGACGAGTTGCTCGACCGCGCGGAAGAGCTATCCGCGAAGAACACGCCGACCCTCGATGTCACCCGGCTGTACCTGAACGAGATCGGCGCCTCGCCGCTCCTGACCGCGGCGGAGGAAGTCAGTTTTGCGCGCCGCGTGCAGCGGGGCGACGAGGCCGCGCGCAAGCGCATGATCGAGAGCAATCTGCGGCTCGTCGTAAAGATTGCACGACGTTATCTCGACCGCGGCCTGCCGTTGCTCGATCTCATCGAGGAGGGCAACCTCGGCCTCATTCACGCGGTCAAGAAATTCGATCCCGAGCGCGGCTTCCGCTTCTCTACTTATGCGACGTGGTGGATCCGCCAGACGATCGAGCGCGCGATCATGAACCAGTCACGCACGGTGCGGCTGCCGATTCACGTCATCAAGGACATCAACGCCTGCCTGCGCGCCGCGCGCGCGCTGCGCCAGGAGAACGGCACCAGCCCCTCGGCTTCCGACATTGCCGAGTACCTGAATCGCGACCCGCGAGAGATCGAAAAGCTGATCGCCCTGCACGAACGCGTGACCATCGGGTCGGGCTGCGACGACGAGCGGGGTCCGCTCGAAACGCTCATGGCGCACCCGGAAGCCGAGCCGGCGGAATGCGTGCAGCAGGAGCACGTCGTCGCCATACTCGAGTCATGGCTCATGAAGCTCACCGACAAGCAGCGGGCCGTGGTCGAGAGGCGCTTCGGGTTGCACGGATGCCGCCGGCTGACCCTCGAGGAGATCGGCGCCGAGATCGGCGTCACCCGCGAGCGCGTCCGCCAGATCCAGCTCGATGCCCTGCGCAACCTGAAGGACATGATGGAGAGCAACGGGATCCGCGGAGAGTCGCTGCTCGACTGAACCCCGGCTGCAGTCTCGCTGCTCAGGGTCGAATCGCGGCGGGGAACTGGCGCGCCGCCACGTCGAAAAGGCCGGGACGACCTTTTTCGGCGGAGCGTGCTACGGCTCGTTGATGATCAGCACCGCGGCCGCGCGGCGTTCTTCCTGCGTCAGGATGTTCAACGTGCGGCAGGCGGCGGGTGTGGTCATCGATTCGAAACCGATGCCGCGCCGCGCGAACGCGAAGACGAGCTCGCGCGGGGGCACGACCGGCCGGAACCCCGTGCCCAGGACGACCATCTCCGGCTCCATCGCGAGCAGCCGGTCGACGTCGCTCTGATCCAGCTTGCTGACGTCGTCCGTGGGCCAGTCGCGGATGTCGCGATCGGGTGTCACCACCACGTTGTGCGTCAGGGTCTGCTGCCCGATACGGAGCTCGCCGGGCGCGACGTGGCGCACGGTGACGGCGGAGCGAGGTTCGCGAGAAATCTGCATACGGTTATCATACTCCTGCAGGCACGAGGAGTCTGACCTGCGCGGCCTGCCGGGGCGGCGTGCGCTGCGCGGACGGCCTGCACGGAGGCGATGCTGACTCACCACACTGGCGGAACGGGTGCCGTCGTCACGCTGCACGTGGCCCTCGCGGAGGCGCAGCGCAGCGGGATCGGACGCTGGCTGCAACGCGCGCGCGTGCAGCGGGACGGCACGCGCCGCGAATGGCTGCCGCGGATCCTCGAACGGCTGGGCGTGCCGCCGCCCGCCGGGGGGCTGGCCGCGCTGCGCTACTGGGAGCAGACGGGCGAGCGGCCGGAGCAGTGGGTCGCGGCCGCCGACCCCGTGTACCTCGAGGCCGGGATGAACCACCTGCACCTGCACGCGCTGCCCGCCGCGCTCTCCCCGCCCGCCGACGTGCGCGCCGCTTTCGAATCGCTCGCGACGCAGCTCGATGCCGCTGGCACGGGCGGCCGCTTCCTGGCCGTGGAGGGCACCGGCTATCTGCTGGCCGAGGCGCCGCTCGCGACGGCCGAGCTCTCGCCCGCGCTGGCGCAGGGCGCCGCACCGGAGCGCTGGTTGCCGGCGCCGGGCACTGCCCCGGCGCACGCGCGCCTGCTCGCCGAGGTGCAGATGTGCCTGCACGACGCGGACGTCAACCGCCGCCGCGCGGCGGCCGGTGCGCCGCCGCTCAACGCGCTCTGGCTGTGGGGCGGCGGCCGCGCGCCCGGGCCCTCGCCGCGTGAGCTGCCGCTCCTCGTCGGGGACGATCCCGTCGTGCGCGGCTACTGGAAAAGCGCCTCCGCGCGCGCGGCTCGCTGGCCCGGGTCGCTTGCGGCCGCCCGCGCGCTGGGCGCCGGGGCGGGTGACAGTTTCGTCGCCGTGCCGCCGGCCGAAGACCCGGCCGGCGTGCTCGCGGAGCTCGCGGAGATGCTGCAGGGCGGCGCGCCCGGGCGCCTGACGCTCCTGTTCGCGGACGGTGCCTCGGCAGAGCTTCGCCGTGCCGACCGCCTGCGCTTCTGGCGGCGATCGACGTGCTAAGATGCCGCACTTTCGCCTGCCCGAACCATGGAAGCGAACCATACCAAGCAGAAGATCGCCGACCTCACCGAGCGCGTCAGCGCGCTGAGGAGGTACCTTTGACTACGACGTCAGGGCGGAGCGGCTTGCCGAAGTCGAGCGCGAGCTGGAGCAGCCGGGTGTCTGGAGCGACCCCGAGCGCGCCCAAGCCCTCGGGCGGGAGCGGGCCGCGCTGGAAAAGGTTGTCGGGACGCTGAAGGCGCTCACGACCGGACTCGCCGACGCGCGCGAGCTCTTCGATCTTGCGAGCGAAGAGGGGGACGAGGCGACGCTCGCGGAAATCGCGGCCGACACGCAAGGCTTCGAGAGGCGCCTGCGCGAGCTCGAGCTCCGGCGCATGTTCAGCGGCGAGCTGGACGAGTCCAACGCGTTCCTCGACATCCAGGCCGGCGCGGGCGGCACCGAGGCCCAGGACTGGGCGGGGATGCTGCTCCGGATGTACCTGCGCTGGGCCGAAGCGCACGACCTCGGGACCGAGGTCATCGAGCTCTCCCCCGGCGAAGTGGCGGGCATCAAGAGCGCCACGGTGCGGGTGGCGGGGGAATATGCCTACGGGCGCCTGCGCACGGAAACCGGGGTGCACCGGCTGGTGCGCAAATCGCCGTTCGATTCCGGCCACCGGCGGCACACGTCCTTCGCATCGGTGTTCGTGTCGCCGGAGATCGACGACGAGATCGACATCGAGATCGATCCCTCCGACCTGCGCATCGACGTCTATCGCGCGAGCGGCGCGGGCGGCCAGCACGTCAACCGCACGGAGTCGGCGGTACGCATCACGCACCTGCCGACGGACATCGTCGTGCAGTGCCAGAGCGACCGCTCGCAGCACAAGAACAAGGCGACCGCGATGAAGCAGCTCAAGGCGAAGCTCTACGAGCTGGAGCTGCAGAAGCGCCGTGCGAAGGCGGCGGAGGTCGAGGATTCCAAGGCCGACGTCGGCTGGGGCAATCAGATAAGATCGTACGTGCTCGACCAGAGTCGCATCAAGGATCTCCGGACGGGTGTGGAGGTCGGCAATACGCAGGCGGTGCTCGACGGGGATCTCGATCGTTTCATCGAGGCGAGCCTCAAGCAGGGTTTGTAACGATGGAGGAACACGAACCGGTGAAGGCGGAGAGCGACGGCACGGGCGAGAGCGCCCTGATCGCGGAGCGTCGCCGCAAGCTCAAGCGGCTGCGAGAAGAGGGGAACGCCTACCCGAACGACTTCCGGCGCAGCGCGCTCGCCGAGGAGCTGCACTGCACGTACGGCACGCACGATGCCGAGCACCTGCGCGAGGAGAACGTGCGGGTGCGGGTCGCCGGCCGCATGATGGAAAAGCGGGTGATGGGGAAAGGGAGCTTCGCGAAGCTCCAGGACCGCACCGGCCGCATCCAGCTGCGGCTCGAGCGGGAGCGCCTCGGGAACGTCTACGAGGACTTCCGGCACTGGGACGTCGGCGACATCGTCGGCGCGTCCGGCACGCTGTTCCGGACCAAGACGGGCGAGCTCACCGTCATGGTCGACGAGCTGCGGCTGCTCGCCAAATGCCTGCGGCCGCTGCCGGAGAAGTATCACGGCCTCACGGATCAGGAGCTGCGTTACCGGCAGCGCTACCTCGACCTGATCATGAACGAGCGGAGCCGGGAAGTATTCCGCACGCGGGCCCGGATCGTCGCGTACATCCGCGCGTTTCTCGAATCGCAGGATTATCTCGAGGTAGAGACGCCGATGATGCAGGTGCTGGCCGGCGGTGCGCTGGCGCGGCCCTTCAAGACCCATCACAACGCGCTCGACATGACGCTCTACCTGCGCATCGCGCCCGAGCTGTACCTGAAGCGGCTGGTCGTCGGCGGCTTCGAGCGGGTTTACGAGATCAACCGCAACTTCCGCAACGAGGGTATCTCGACCCAGCACAACCCCGAGTTCACCATGCTCGAGCTGTACCGCGCGTACGCGACGTTCGACGACCTGATGGAGACGACCGAGGCGCTGCTCAAGGGAATGTCGCAATCGGTGCTGGGGCGCACGGCGGTCACGTACCAGGGCCAGGAGCTCGATTTCGCGCGGCCGTTCGCCCGGCGCACGCTGGAAGACGTCGTCCTGGAGTTCAACCCGGAGCTCGGGCGCGCCCGCGTGCGCGATCGGGCGGCGCTGGCCGCGCGCGCGGCCGAGCTGGGCATCGAGGTGCGGGAAAACTTCGGCCCCGGCAAGCTGCAGATGGAGATCTTCGAGAAAACCGCCGAAGCCCGGCTCACCGGTCCCGTGTTCGTCACGGCGTATCCGACCGAAGTCTCGCCGCTGTCACGCACCAACGACGACGATCCGTTCATCACGGACCGTTTCGAGCTGTTCATCGCCGGCCGCGAGCTCGCGAACGGCTTCTCCGAGCTGAACGATCCGGAGGAGCAGGCGGCGCGCTTCCACGCCCAGGCGGCGCTGCGCAGTGCCGGTGATGACGAGGCGATGACTTTCGATGCGGACTACATCCGCGCCCTGGAGTACGGCATGCCGCCGACGGCGGGCCTGGGGCTCGGGATCGACCGGCTGGTCATGCTGCTCACGGATTCGCCGTCGATCCGCGACGTCCTGCTCTTCCCGCACATGCGCCCGGAAACCGGCTTGTCGTAGGAGCCCGCCAGGCGGGTGACATTGGACTTTGGGTCGCCCGCCTGGCGGGCTCCTACGGGTCGGGTCCTTCCAGCGGGGTCGCGGCGTGGCCGTTCACGGTGAGCGTCTCGCGATGCAGCTCGATCGGGACCATGGCGAGGACGTCCCGGCCCGCGGCGTTCACGATTTCGCCCGCTTCGCTTCCCGCGTGCAGCACCGGATCGCCGGGAGCCGCGGTCCCGCCCTCCAGCCGATAGCGCGCGAGGCGCCGCTTCACGCGGCCGAGGTGCTCGGTGCGCGCGACGATCTCCTGCCCGGTGTAACAGCCCTTGCTGAAGCTCACGGCGCCGAGCCGATCGAGGTTCAGCATGTGCGGCGTGTACTTTTCGCTGGTTGCCGTGCCGATCGTCGCGATCCCTGCCGCGATCAGCGCCTGCTGCCACTGCTCCGCGGAGCGCGGTGCACGCAGCGCGAGGCCCGCGCTCGCGAAATCGTCCGTCCGGCCGTACAGCTCGACGTCCCGCTCGCCGAGCGCGAGCGCCGTCAGTCCGTGCGCCCGGCGGGCGGCCAGGGGTTCTGCCGGCGGCAGCAGGCCGAGCGCCGCGAGCGCCGCGCGATCTTCGTCGGCCCCGGCCGCGGCGATGCAGAAGTCCGCGGCGATCGCAATCTCGACCCGCGCGCGCAGGCGATACATCGTGAAGCGGCGCACGAGCGCCTCTGCGAGCTCGGCGGGCGCCGCGAGCCCGAGCGCATCGCCGAGATGGAGCAGCCGCAGGACGGCGACGACCCGGCCCCGGGGATTGCACCACGCCGCGAGCAAGGCGCCGGCGCGCGGCAGCAGGTGCACGTCCTGCGTCAGCTGGCCCTGCAGGAACAGGACGGCATCGTCTCCTCTGAAACGGATCAGCTCGAACGGGCTCATGCAGGATGAAACGCACTCTGGCATAATTTCCCGTATCCGAAGGCGCGGACGTTTGCTGCTTGCGACAGGGATTCTCGTCGGGGGCAGGGAAACACAATAATAACCCGCGGCGGCTTCGGACGTGGAACGGGACAGGAGTCCGCCGACCGCCAGGCGCGAAAGAACCAATGCCGATGAACGACTCTCGATGAATACGGTTGAGCGGCCGCTGTCGCCGCACATGTTCATTTATCGCTGGCCGATGACCATGGTGGTGTCGCTGCTGCACCGCGCAACGGGACTCCTCCTTTCGCTGGGGCTGGTGGTGCTGGTCGCCGGGCTCACGGCCGCGGCGCAGGGACCCGACGCCTGGCAGGCTTACACCGGCGCCATGGGCTCGCTGCCCGGCCGGCTGTTCCTTGCCCTGGTCTCCCTGGCCTTCTTCTTTCATCTCGCGAACGGCATCCGCCACTTCGTCTGGGACCTGGGTTTCGGGTTCGAAATCCGCCAGGCGAACGCCTCCGGCTGGACGGTCATCGTCGCGGCGGTCGTGCTCACGCTCGGCTACTGGCTGGCGGTCTAGGATGGCGAAACAGACTCTGCGCACGCCGCTCGGGCGCGTCCTCGGGCTGGGATCCGCGAAGGCCGGCACCGGGCACTTCTGGTCGCAGCGCCTGACGGCCGCGGCGCTGGTCCTGCTCGGCGCCTGGTTCGTCGTCTCGCTGCTCCTCGTGCCGGATTTCGGGCACCGCGCGGTGCAGGACTGGCTCGGCCGGCCCTGGAACACCGTGCTGATGGCGCTGCTGGCGATCACGCTCGCATGGCATTCGAGTCTCGGCGTGCAGGTCGTGATCGAGGACTACGTCCACCAGCCGTTCGCGCGTCTCGTGTCGCTGGTCGCCTCGAAATTCCTGCATGCACTGCTCGCGGCCGGTGCCGTGTACGCCGTGCTGAAAATCGCGCTGGGCACCCCATGAGCAATACCGATTTCATCGATCACACCTACGACGTCGTCGTCGTCGGAGCCGGCGGCGCAGGGCTCCGCGCGACCCTCGGGCTCGCGGAAGCCGGTTTCTCGACGGCCTGCGTGACGAAGGTGTTCCCGACCCGCAGCCACACGGTCGCCGCGCAGGGCGGCATCAGCGCCGCGCTCGGGAACATGGGCGAGGACGACTGGCGCTGGCACATGTACGACACCGTCAAAGGCTCCGACTGGCTCGGCGACCAGGACGCGATCGAGTACATGTGCAAGGAAGCACCGCACGCGGTGATCGAGCTCGAGCACTACGGCCTGCCGTTCTCGCGCACCGAGGACGGGCGCATCTACCAGCGGCCTTTCGGGGGCATGACGACCCGCTTCGGCGAGGGCGTGGCGCAGCGCACCTGCGCCGCCGCCGACCGTACCGGGCACGCGATGCTGCACACCCTGTACCAGCAGTCGCTCAGGCACGATGCGACGTTTTTCGTCGAGTTCTTCGCGATTGACCTCATCATGGAGGACGGCGCCTGCCGCGGTATCGTCGCGATGGACCTGGAGCACGGGCAGCTGCACCGTTTCCGCGCGCACCAGGTGATTCTCGCGACCGGCGGTTACGGTAGGGCCTATTTCTCGTGCACGTCCGCGCATACCTGCACGGGCGACGGCAACGGCATGGTGCTGCGCGCCGGACTGCCGCTGCAGGACATGGAGTTCGTGCAGTTCCATCCGACCGGCATCTACGGCCCCGGCATGCTGATCACCGAGGGCGCGCGCGGCGAGGGCGGCTATCTCACGAACTCGGAAGGCGAGCGGTTCATGGAGCGTTATGCGCCCAACGCGAAGGATCTCGCCTCGCGCGACGTCGTGAGCCGCGCGATGACGATCGAGATCCGCGAGGGCCGCGGCGTCGGGGTCGAGAAGGATCACATCTTCCTGCACCTCGAGCACCTCGGCCAGGACGTGATCCACGAGCGCCTGCCCGGCATCGCCGAGACTGCGCGGATTTTCGCCGCCGTCGACGTGACGAAGCAGCCGATCCCGGTGCTGCCGACCGTGCACTACAACATGGGCGGGATCCCGGCCAATCACCACGGCCAGGTGATCGTGAGCGAAGACGCGGAGCGCCAGGTGACCGTGCCGGGGTTGCTGGCGGTCGGCGAAGCCGCCTGCGTATCCGTGCACGGTGCGAACCGGCTCGGCTCCAACTCGCTGCTCGACCTGGTCGTCTTCGGCCGTGCCGCCGCCAGGTTCTGCGAGGAGACGATGGAGCCGGGCGCCCGCCACCAGCCGCTGCCGGCCGACGCGGGACGTGCCAGCGCGGAGCGCGTGCAGGCGCTGCTCGAAGCCGACGGCACGCGCCCGACCGCCGAGATCCGCCTCGAGATGCAGAAGACGATGCAATCGCACGCCGCGGTGTTCCGCACGGGCGAGGTGCTGGACGAGGGGGCACGCGAGCTGCGCCGCACCTTCCGGAGCTTTGCCGACGTTCGCCTGACGGACCGCTCGCGCATCTGGAACACGGATCTCATCGAGACGCTCGAGCTCGAGAACCTGCTGCTCAATGCGACCGCCACGATCGAGTCGGCCCTGAACCGGACGGAGAGCCGCGGTGCCCATGCGCGCGAGGATTATCCGGAGCGCGACGACGTCAACTGGATGAAGCACACGCTGTGCCGCGTGGACGCCGAGGGCCGCGTGTCGTTCGACTACCGTCCGGTGCACGCGCACACCATGACGGACGAAGTCGAGCCGGTACCGCCGAAACAAAGGGTTTATTGACGTTGGCATGAAGCCGTAGGAGCCCGCCATGCGGGCGACCTTAAACGCCGAGTCGCCCGCATGGCGGGCTCCTACGGGTCCGCCGCATACAGGAGGTTGATCGAGTGGCCCAGTTCCGATTGCCGCAAAACTCGCGCATCACGAAGGGCAGGCACCATCCGGCGCCGAATGGAGCGAAGAACGTGCGCCGCTTCGCGGTCTACCGTTACGACCCGGAAAACGGCGCCAACCCGCGCATGGACACCTACGACGTGGACATGGACCAGTGCGGGCCGATGGTTCTCGACGCGCTCATCAAGATCAAGAACGAGATCGACGCGACCCTCACTTTTCGCCGGTCGTGCCGCGAGGGCATCTGCGGCTCCTGTGCGATGAGCATTGCCGGCAAGAACACGCTGGCGTGCACGCAGTCGATGGACGAGCTGCCGGACGAGATCAAGGTGTACCCGCTGCCGCACATGCCGGTGATCAAGGATCTCGTGCCCGACCTCACGCAATTCTATGCACAATACGCCGCCGTCAAGCCGTGGCTGCAGACGGTGACGCCGCCGCCGGCCGACCGCGAGCGCCTGCAGACGAAAGAGGAGCAGGAGAGGATCGACATGCCGGCCGCCTGCATCCTGTGCGCGTGCTGCTCGACCGGCTGCCCCAGCTACTGGTGGAACAGCGATCGCTATCTCGGGCCGGCCGCGCTGCTCGCGGCGTATCGCTGGCTCGTGGACAGCCGCGACGAGGCCACCGGCGAGCGCCTCGACGACCTCGATGACCCGTATCGCCTGTATCGCTGCCATACCATCATGAACTGCACGCAGACCTGCCCGAAGGGCCTGAACCCGGCGCGCGCCATCGCCGAGACCAAGAAGATGCTGGTCGAGCGGCAGCTCTAGCGCACGTCCGGTCTGACGGCAGAAGCGCTGGTGCGTACGGTGTGGCGCCGGTGAACGAAGCCCGCCTGCGCTGGCAGTGCCGCCGCGGCATGCGGGAGCTCGACGTGCTGCTGCTCGGATACCTCGAGCGCCGCTGGCCGCGCGCGAGCGAGCGGGAAAAAGCGGCGTTTCGGCGGCTTTTGCAGCTTGGCGACGATTGGCTCATCGCCTACCTGTTGCAGGGGGCAACCGTCGAGGACGAGGCGCTCGCCGATGTCGTCCGCCGGATACGAGACCCGGCTCGCTCCGGATAGCCAACTCAGGCGCACGCTCGTTGCGGGGCTCGTCGCCGCCGATGCCTGCGGCCTGCTGCTGCTCGCGGTGCTCCCGGTGCCCGTCGGCGCGAAGCTTGCGCTCGTGCTGCTCTGGCTCGCCGCCGCGGCCGTCGAAGCGAGACGGCTGCTCCGTGGCATGTCGCGCATAGACCGGATCGTCATGAGCGCCGACGGGGGGCTCCGCGGCGGACGCGCCGGGCAGCCCGACCGGCCTCTCGAGCTCCTGCCCGGCAGCGTGGTGCTGGAGCGGTGGGCGTGGCTCCGGCTGCGTTTCGAGGACGGCCTCGCCCACGGCGAGCTCCTGCGACGCGCGAGCGCCGGGGGCGAGGCGTGGCGCCGCCTGACGGTCATCTGGCGGCACGCCCGCGGCTTTCGACGGCCACGGCGAAGCTGCTAACATTCGCGCACCGTGGACTGCCCTTCTCTCGCAACGGCGTTCAACACGCCGGCAGACGGCCCGGAACGGGTTCACATTTTCCTCGAACCAGTGTCGATGTCCGACGCAGACACCCGAGAACTTTCGACTATTCGTCCGGTCTATTGCGGGGTCGGACGGTCCGGCAGCCGGCGGTTCCATGTATCGGGTGGAGCGTGCCGGCATGGCGGGTGATTCGTCGGACGCTCAGCTGGTCCGGCGGGTCCAGAAGGGCGACAAGGGTGCTTTCGACCTTCTGGTTCTCAAATATCAGCACAAAATCGTCAATCTGGTGATGCGCTATGTGCGGGACCCGGACCAGGCCCTGGACATTACCCAGGAAGCGTTCCTCAAGGCTTACCGGGCCCTGCCTCGCTTTCGCGGTGAGAGCGCCTTCTACACCTGGCTCTACAGGATCGCGGTGAACACGGCGAAGAACTACCTGGCTGCACAGCGTCGGCGTCCCATGGACGTCGAGCTGGACATGCAGGATCCGGAACAGTTCGACCTGCACGCGAAGCTGCGCGAAACGGATACGCCGGAGGGCGTGACCATGAGCCGGGAGCTGCACGAGACCGTGGAACGCGCCATCCAGTCGCTGCCGGACGACCTGCGCACCGCCATCGTGCTGAGAGAGCTCGACGGCATGAGTTACGAGGAAATCGCACAAACGATGGACTGTCCGGTCGGAACCGTACGCTCGCGGATCTTTCGCGCGCGCGACGCGATCAGCAAGAAGATCGGCAACCTGGTGGATTAGAAGAAAAGTACGAGTGGGTGACCCCATGAACGATGCCCTGAGAATGCAGGTTTCCGCCTTTGTCGACGGAGAATTGCCGGAGAACGAAACGGAGCTCCTGTTGCGCAGGCTGAGCCAGGACCCCGAGCTGCGGCAGCTCGTTGCCGAGTACCTGGCGATCGGACGGGCGATCCGCCGCGAACGGGAGATCCCCGGCATGGGCGAGCTTCGGGGTCGCATCGCGCGCTCGCTCGGGCAGGAGCCGCCGATCGAAGTCCAGCCGGCGAGCGAGCCACGCCGCGTGAACTGGCTGAAGCCGGTGGCCGGGCTTTCGATCGCAGCCTCGGTGGCGGCGCTCGCCGTGGTCGGCCTGCGCAGCATGGAGGCCCCGCCGGGCACCCCCCGCGAGACAGTCCAGGCGGCGGCACCTGCCGCCTACACGCAGCCGCGTCCCGAGGCGGCCGAAAACCGGCAGCAGCCGAGCGACATGCTCGTGCAGTATTACCTGCGGCACGGCGAAACTTCCGCGGATCTCGGCCCGAATGGTATTCTTACCCGGCTCGTGACGCTCGAGCTGCGCCA
>CAZBGV010000083.1:0-14976 GCA_964491485.1 uncultured Woeseiaceae bacterium
GAGCCGCTTCTATCTTTCGATGGAAGACAACCTGATGCGCATCTTCGGCGATCCGCAGAGGACCAAGGCGCTCCTCGCGCGGGCCGGCATGCGCGAGGGCGAGGCCATCGAGAGCAAGCTGCTGACCCGCCAGATCGAGCGCGCGCAGCGCAAGGTCGAGGCGCACAACTTCGACATCCGCAAGAACCTGCTCGAATACGACGACGTCGCGAACGACCAGCGCAAGGTCGTCTATCAGCAGCGCACCGAGCTGATGGAAGCGGAGGAGATCAAGGATTCGGTCGCCGCGATCCGCGAAGACGTCATCAATGCGACGATCGACGAATACTTCCCGCCGGGCAGCGTCGAGGAGCAGTGGGATCCCGAGGGCCTTGCCAAGGTGCTCGAGCGCGATTTCGGGCTGCGCCTGGACATCGCCGGCTGGCTGAAGCAGGACGACAAGCTGAACGACGAAGGCGTGCGCGAGCGCGTCACCGCGGCCCTGCAGCAAAGCTACGAGGAAAAGGAGCAGGCGATCGGCTCCACGCTGATGCGGCACGTCGAGAAGGAAGTCATGCTGAAGCAGCTCGACCATCACTGGAAGGAGCACCTTGCGGCGATGGACTACCTGCGGCAGGGCATCCACCTTCGCGGCTACGCGCAGAAGAACCCGAAGCAGGAGTACAAGCGCGAGGCGTTCGAGATGTTCGGCGCGATGCTGGAGCAGGTGAAGCACGACACGATCAGCGTGCTCTCCCGCATTCGCATCCAGAGCGAGCAGGACGTGCAGCGGATGGAAGCGCAGCGGCGCGTGGCGCAGGCGTTGCAGGCGCGGCACGCGGAGGCCGCGGCGCTCGGGCAGCTGGCGGCCGCGGCCCAGGCCGCCGCCGGCGCGCAGCCGATGCCGGCCGGCATGGCGGCGGCAGAAACGGCCGAAGCCGCGGCGCCGCACGCCCCGTTCGTCCGACACGAGCGCAAGGTCGGCCGCAACGAGCCCTGTCCCTGCGGCTCGGGTAAGAAATACAAGCAGTGTCACGGGCGCCTGACCTGAGTCGCCCGCTTTCCGTCGTCGCCGGGATCCTGCGCGATGCGCAGGGCCGCGTGCTGCTTGCCGGACGCCTGCACGATCACCCGTTCGCCGGGTTGTGGGAGTTTCCGGGCGGCAAGATCGACGGGGCCGAGACGGCCGAGGCAGCGCTTCGCCGCGAGCTGCGCGAGGAGCTCGGCATCGAGGTCGTCGCCTCCGAGCCGTTCTTCAACGTCGCGCACGACTACCCGGATCGCTCGGTCGCGCTCGCGTTCTTTCTCGTGACGGCATGGGAGGGCTCGCCGCAACCGCTGCTCGGCCAGCCGCTGCGCTGGCTGGCTCCGGAGGCGATCGCGCCCGAGAAGCTCCTGCCCGCGAACGCCGCGGTGCTGGAGGCGTTGCAGACGGCGCGACCCTGACACCGTAGGAGCCCGCCATGCGGGCGACAGGAATCATCAGGTCGCCCGCATGGCGGGCTCCTGCGACGGGAGGGAGCGAGCGGGCGTTGCCTCAGCAGATGCTGAGATGGAAATCGACGTCGTGGCCGGTCTGCACGGCGCGGCTGTCCACCGACGACCATTCGAGGAAGCGGATCGTGAAGCGGTGCTGGTGCGCGCTGATCTCCGGGAACAGCGTGCTGCCTTCCGGCAGCGACACGCGCAGCAGCCGGCAGTTCGCTCCCTTCTGCACGTTGTACTGGTACATGCCGTTGATTGCGGTCTTCGGCTTCGCTTCCGCGCTCTCGCGCGTCAGCCACAACAGCTCGACGACGGCGTCGCAAACGGGGCGGATCGCATCGATCCACTGCGAGAGATCGCGCGCGCGGCGCTCGTACGGATACCGGAGCCAGTGGCTGTACACGGGCAGGTCGAATTCGCAGGTGCCGCCGGGAATGTTGCTCCGGTGCTTGAACGCGTTCAGGAACTCGGAGTCCTTGAGCGGCTGCAGGAACCCGGGGCCGATCGCGTTCACGCCGTTGCGGCTGTCCGCGAGGTTGTGAATCAGGGCATCGAGCCGCTTCTTGTCGACGGCGGGCTCGCTCTTGAAGCGCTGCAGCGCTTCGATCTGCCGGTCGAGCTCCTTGAAGACGTCGCTGCGCACGTCGCCGCGCATGAGGATCGCGACGATGTCGAGGAGACCCGCAGTGGCGGCCCGGGTGGCCCAGTCGGCCTCCAGCTCGAAATGATAGAGCAGCTGCTGGTACAGGAACTCGAGGCGCATGAAGGTGCGCATGCGCTCGTTCAACGGCTGCTCGTACTGCACCAGGCGCCGCGCGGCTGTCGGCGCCTGCATTTCAGAGAGGGGTCTCGCCATGGGCCGTATTCTGCGCTACCCCATTGGGGAGGGCAAATGACGCCGGAGAGCGACCGATCGGTCTCTGCGCGTGGCTCGCACGCCGCGGACGGACACCCTTTAGTGTCAACCGGAACGGGCGATCTCGAGGTACTTCCGGTGCAGCGCGTCGACCTGTTGCTCGGTCGCCTCGAGGGAGCCGTCGTTGTCGATCACGTCGTCCGCGATGGCGAGCCGCTCCGCGCGGCTTGCCTGTGCCGCGATCATCCGGCGCGCCTGCGCCTCGCTTTCGGCATCCCTTCGCAGCAACCGCTCGAGCTGCGTCCGCTCGCTGCAGTCGACGACCAGGATGCGGTCCATGCTCGCCCGCATCGGCGATTCGGCGAGCAGCGGGACGACGACGATGTGGTAGGGGCCACCCGCGGAGCGCGCCCGTTCTTCGGCGACCCGGCGGATGACAGGATGCAGGATGCGCTCCAGCGCCTTGCGCCGCTTGTCGTCGCTGAAGACCAGATCGCGCAGCCTGCGCCGATCGAGGCGGCCGTCGGCCCCCAGCACCCCCGGCCCGAATTCACGGGCGATCTCGGCCAGCGCGGGCTGGCCGGGCTCGACGACCTCGCGGGCGATCACGTCCGTGTCGATGATCGGCACGCCGCGCTCCGCGAAGAGATCGGCAACGGCGGATTTGCCGCTGGCGATCCCGCCGGTGAGCCCGATGCGCAGCGCGGCCATCAGCCCATATAGCCGAGATACCAGTCGACGATCTGCTCACCGCACACGAGCGCCACCCAGCCGGCGGCGGCGAGATACGGGCCGAAGGGAATGGGCACGTTGCGGTCGTGGCGGCGGAACGCGATCAGGGCGATCCCGACCAGCGCGCCGACCACCGCCGAGAGCAGGATGATGAGCGGCAGCATCTGCCAGCCGAGCCATGCGCCCAGCGCTGCGAGCAGCTTGAAGTCGCCGTAGCCCATGCCTTCCTTGCCGGTGAGCATTCGGAACAGATGATAGACGCTCCAGAGGCTGAGATAACCGGCGATTGCGCCGACGATCGCGTCCTTCGGGGCGACGAACAGGACTTCGGCGCCCGGCAGCGGATGCCACAGCGAGAGCGCGAGGCCGATCCACACCAGCGGCAGCGAGATGGAGTCGGGGATGATCTGGTGATCGAGGTCGATGGCGCTGACGGCGACGAGCGCGAACGTGAGGAGGAGGGCGGCCGCGGCCTCCCAGCCGAAACCGAAGCGCCACGCGATGGCGGCGGCCAGCAGCGCGGTCAGGAGCTCGACGATGGGATAGCGCGGCGAGATGCGCACCCCGCAACTCGCGCAGCGGCCCTTGAGCAGGAGGTAGCTGATGACGGGGATGTTCTGGAGCGCGGTGATCGGCGCGCCGCAGGCCGGGCAGCGGGAGCGGGGCGCCACGAGGTCGAAGCGGCCTTCCGGCAGGGGCGGCGCGGGCGTGGCCGCGAGCTCCGCGCACTGCGCGCGCCAGTCGCGCTCCATCATGATGGGCAGCCGGTGGATGACGACGTTCAGGAAGCTGCCCACCAGCAGCGAGAACAGGAACACCGCGACGGTGAATACCACCGGCGATGCGGCGAACAACTCCCCGATCATCCGTAGGAGCCCGCCACGCGGGCGACCCGATCCCGAACGACCGCAAGACCGTCCGCCCGGGCGGCCCCGGGTCTATCGCCGCCCACTTCCGCCGCCTGCGCGACGTACCACAAGAATTGCTTCCTGTCGCCGGTCAATACGGCAACGTCACGTCAGATCACCGAGCCCATCTTGAAGATCGGCAGGTACATGGCGACCACCAGGCTGCCGACCAGCACGCCGAGAATCGCCATGATCATCGGCTCCAGCAGGCTGCTCAGGTTGTCGACGGCGTTGTCGACGTCGTCCTCGTAGAAATCGGCAACCTTCGCCGACATCTCGTCGAGGGAGCCCGATTCCTCGCCGACGGCGACCATCTGGATCACCATGTTGGGAAAGAGATCGGTGTTCTCCATCGCCTGCTGCAGGCGCTGGCCGGTCGCGACCTCGTCCTTCATGCGCAGCACGGCCTGCTCGTAGACGATGTTGCCGGTGGCGCCGGCCACTGACTCGAGCGCCTCGACCAGCGGCACGCCGGCATTGAACATCGTCGACAGCGTGCGGGCGTAGCGCGCGATGGCGGCCTTCTGGAGAATGGGCCCGATGATGGGCATCTTGAGTGCCATCCGATCCAGGAAGTGCCGCATGGCGCGCGAGCGCTTCTTGAAATAGAAAAAGGCAAACGCGGCCGCCCCGATTCCGATGGCGAGCATCCAACCGTGCGTGCGCACGAACACGGAGAGATCGATCACCGCACGCGTGAACGCGGGCAGGTCGGCGCCGAATCCCTTGAACAGGTCCTCGAACGCGGGGATGACGAAGATCAGCAGGATCGTCGTGACCACGAAGGCCACCACCAGCACGGCGGCCGGGTAAGTCAGCGCCTTCTTGATCTTCTTCTTGATGGCCTCGGTCTTTTCCTTGTAAGTCGCGATCTTGTCGAGCAGCGTCTCCAGCGCGCCAGCCTGCTCGCCGGCCTCCACGAGATTGACGAAGAGGTCGTCAAAGTACAGCGGATGCTTGGCCAATGCCTCGGCCAGGGCGCTGCCGCCCTCGACGTCACCCTTGATGCCGAGGATGAGCTTCTGCATCGCGGGATTCTCGTGCCCGGCGCCGACGATCTCGAACGCCTGCACGAGCGGAATGCCTGCATTGAGCATGGTTGCGAGCTGCCGGCTGAAGATCGCGATGTCGGCGGTCGTGATCGTGCCCTTGCCGGCGAACAGGCCTTTGCTCTGCTTCCTGATGCGGCTGGGAACGACCCCCTGGCGCCGGAGGTCCGCACGCACCGCCGCTTCGTTCGCGGCCATGGCCTTGCCCTTGACCTTCTTGCCTCGGCGATCCGTGCCTTCCCAGAGGAACGGAATGGAGCTTATCGCGGTTGAGTCAGCCATCGCGTCGTTCTTCCATAAAGCCCGTCAGCGGCGTGCGCCGCGTCACTCGACGGTAACCCGATTGATCTCGTCCAGGCTGGTAACGCCTTCCTTGACTTTATTCAGCCCGGCCCTTCTCAGGTCCACGACCCCTTCCTTCGCGGCCTGGTCGGCGATCTGCATGGAGTTGCCGCCCTCCATGATGATGCGTCCCATCGTCTCGGAGACCTCCATCACCTGGAAGATGCCGACCCGGCCCTTGTAGCCTTCGTTGCACAGCTTGCAGCCGACGGCGCCGAAGATCTTGAGCCCGTTCAGCTCGTCCTTGTGGAAGCCCTCCTTGAGCAGGGCTTCCTTGGGAATGTCCTTCACTTCCTTGCAGTTGTCGCACAGCTTGCGCGCGAGGCGCTGCGCGATGATGAGGCTCACCGAGGAGGCGATCGCGTACGGCTTCACCCCCATGTCGACCATGCGCGTGAGCGTGCGCGGCGCATCGTTCGTGTGCAGGGTGGACAGCACGAGGTGGCCGGTCTGCGCGGCCTTGATGGCGATCTCCGCCGTCTCGAGGTCGCGGATCTCACCGACCATGATTACGTCCGGGTCCTGGCGCAGGAACGCCTTCAGCGCCGAGGCGAAGGTGAGACCGACTTTCGGGTTCACGTTCACCTGGTTGATGCCCGGCAGGTTGATTTCCGCCGGATCCTCGGCGGTCGAGATGTTGCGGTCTGCCGTGTTCAGGATGTTGAGGCCGGTGTACAGCGACACCGTTTTACCGGAGCCGGTCGGACCGGTCACCAGGATCATCCCGTACGGCTTCGCCAGGTGTTTGAGGTACAGCGCCTTCTGGTGCTCGTCGTAGCCGAGCGCGTCGATGCCGAGCTTCGCGCTGCTCGGGTCGAGAATACGCAGCACCACCTTCTCGCCGAACAGCGTGGGACAGGTGCTGACGCGAAAGTCGATGGCGCGGTTCTTCGAAAGCCGCATCTTGATGCGGCCGTCCTGGGGCACCCGCCGCTCGGCGATGTCCAGCCGCGACATGACCTTGAGGCGGGCGCAGATCTTGTTGGCGAGGGCCACCGGCGGCTGCGCCACCTCGGACAGTACGCCGTCGAGCCGCGTGCGCACGCGGAACATCTTTTCGTAGGGTTCGAAATGAATGTCCGAGGCGCCGCGCTTGATGGCGTCCAGCAGCACCTTGTTGACGAAGCGCACCACCGGTGCGTCCTCGATGTCGTCGCGCGTGACGTTCTCGTGCTCCTCCTCGCCGGTGGAAACATCGAGGTTGTCGAGGTCGTCGAAGCCTTCCTCGCCGAGCGCGCCCATCGACGTATCGATCGCCTCGAGCGCTTTCGCGAGCCGTTCATCCAGCTTCGCCTGCTCGACCACGATGGGGTCGACCCGGAGGCTCGTCTGGAAGCGGATCTCGTCCATGGCCTGCAGGTTGGTCGGATCCGAGATGCCGAGGAACAGGCGCTGGCCTCTGCGCACCAGCGGCAGCACGCGGTGCTTGGTCAAGAGCTTCTGGTCGACCGAGCGCATGACTTCGAGGTCGAGCTCGATGGCGTCCAGGTCGAGGAGGGGGACGCCGAATTCGTGAGAGGCGGCTACGGCGATGGCCCGCGAGTCCGCGAGGTCATTGGCGACGAGATAGGGCACGAGCGGCGTCTTGGCTTTGCGGGCCGCCTCGCTCGCGTCCAGGATGGTGTCCTCGGCGATGATGCCGTCCTGTACGAGGCGGCGCGGCAGGCCGGAAAGCGCTGATTGAGAAGCCGTTACCGCCATGTGTGCTGGGCTCCGCGCCCCATCGTTCTCGTTCTTCCGGACCCTTGCTGGACGCTACAGTCTCCCCGATCCAAGTAGCCGGATCAACTGCATTTTGTGCCGCTGTTCACAGTTGCGGAAGATACTCGTCGAGGCGGTTCCGGCCCGCCCGGAGGGCCGATCCGGGATCAGCGGCACGCCGACGGCAGGTAACGCGGATCCACCGTCCCCGGCTGGTACACGGCCGCGATCGTGCCGTCCGTCATCGGCTCACCGGGCGGCGCCGGGGCGCGCCCGCAGCGCCAGGTTACCCCGGCGCCGGCAACATACGGCGTGAGCGAAAGGAAGCGCCCGACCAGGTCCGGATGGGCTTCGTTGCCGAAATGGATGTCGATCCGGCCGTCCACGACCCTGATCTCGGAGACGTAGCGGCCGTGCGACTCGGCGGGATCCGCCGGCATGCCGGCTTCGATCCGGCTTCGCGGCGGCAAGCTCGTGGCACGCCACGCATCGACCACCGCCTTTTCGGCGGCTTGCGCGATGTTCAGCGCTTCGGCCACCTCCCTGCGGACGGTGTAGGTCTGGTAGGCGGAAATCAGGATCGTGCCGAGGACGCCGATAATGGCCACGATCAGCAGTAACTCGATCAGTGTGAACGCGTGCGAGCGTTGCATCGTTCGGGGATCCGGGAGCGTCCAAAAAACGTCGGAAGTGTATCGCGACGTGCGGCCTTCCGGGCACTTCCCGTCATATACGAAAGAAAAAAAAGCCCCGGCGAGGCCGGGGCTTTGGACAGGCAAGAATGCCTGGGATCGTACCTTCCGTACCTTACGGTCCGGGGGCCGGAGCAGCGGCCGTCGGGCGGCACGATGAAGGCAGCCACTGGGGCTCGCCGCTCAGGATGTTGAGGCCGGCGCACGTCCATTCCACACTGCCACCGTTCGTCGAGGCCGTCAGCGTGAGGGTGGCACCGTTGATGGCGTTGTTCGCGTCATTGCCATAGGTGACGGTGATCACGTTGCTTGCAACGCCCACGCTGGTGACGTACTTGCCGGTGATCTGGTCTGCAGCGGCCAGGCCAGCGGTCGGCCCATCGGTCGGGAACTGACCACGGTCCTGCCAGTACTCGGTGACGGCAACTTTCGCCGCGCCGGTCAGGCTAAGGCCTTCGGACACCTGCGCCCGGATCGTGTAATCCTGGTACGCCGGAATCGCGATGGCCGCCAGGATGCCGATGATCGCGACCACGATCATCAGTTCGATCAGGGTAAAACCCTGCTGGACCTTCTTCATTTCTCTATCTCCCTGAGGAAGCGGTTTGTCTTGCGTTCGTTTTGCGACGGCGTTTCCGCCTGTACGGAGGGCCGTAGCAAGGCCTGTGCCAGAAGCTCCGTGCTTTGGTGCAATGCCTTGTTTCGGGCGGAATTATGGGCAAGGAAGCAGGCGCGATGCCGTGAAGTAATCGACGCTTTTCGACGACGCGAACTGTCGTAAAGTGACAAAAATTGTCAGGTGCGTCGTGGGCAGGAGCTGGCAGAAGTGAGCACTCGGGCAAGGTCCTGCAAGCGAGGACGCCGTATCCTTGGTTGCCAATGGTTTCCCTGGCTTCGGAAATTCGCTCTGCGCCCCGGCGGTTCCTGTTCGGACCCGTCAGCGATTTCCTGCTGCTTGGAGGCGCCTCTCTCATCCTGTTGCCGCTCATCGCGTGTCTTCCGCCCGATGCCGCCGAGCCGCGGGTTGCCGCCGTTGCCTTGTTCCTGGCGAACTTCATTAATCATCCCCATTTCGCGAGCTCCTACCAGATCTTCTACCGCAATTTCCGCCGCAAGATTTCGGGGCTGGAATATCCCTTCAGTATGCGGGCCCGCTATGCGGCCGTCGGAATCGCCGTACCGGTTGCGTTCCTGGGCTTTTTTGCCTTCGGCGCCGCCAGTTCAGACGCCGTGCTGCTCGGTCGCGCGGCCAACCTGATGACCTTCCTCGTGGGCTGGCATTACGTGAAGCAGGGGTACGGCATGCTCATGGTCGATGCCGTGCTCAAGCGCAACTTCTTCTCCGTGACCGAGAAAAGAATCCTGGTCGCCAACGCGTATGCTTGCTGGCTGGCGGCGTGGCTGCATGGCAACCGGTACGTGCACGCGCGCGACTATTTCTCGCTCAGCTACTACACGTTCGACATCCCGGATCCGGTTTTCCATGTTGCGGCAGCGGTCGCCACGATCACGACCGCGCTCGTGCTGGCAAGCTTCGTAACCCGGTGCCTTCCCGGTGAGAAAGGCGCCAGGGGCGTGCCGTTCAACGGCGTGGTGGCGTACCTGACGTCCATCTACCTGTGGCTGGTATTCGTGAGGGTCAACCCTTTGTTCCTGCTGATTGTGCCGGCATTTCACTCGCTTCAGTACCTGGCGGTGGTTGCGCGCTATCAGCGGAACCTCGAAGCCGGTCGGCCCGACGGCTTCGCTGCGCCTGCCGGGCGGCCTTTCGGCCGCTACTTCCGAAGCCTGGCGGGCTATCGAATGGCCCTGTTCGGCTGTGCGGCACTGGCACTCGGTTACATGGGGTTCTGGGGCGTCCCCAACGTCCTGGACGATCTGGTGCACTATGACCGGGCGGTTTTCGGCGCATCGTTGTTCATGTTCATGTCGTGGATATTCATCAACGTGCACCATTACTTCATCGACAATGTGATCTGGAAGAGCTCCAACCCGGACGTTCGAGAACACCTGTTCGCGGCGCACTAGCGCCGGTGAACGGGGCCACGATCACTCGATGCCGAGTTTCTTGATCCGGTAGCGCAGCTGGCGGAAGGTCAGGCCGAGGAGCTTCGCCGCGGCGGTCTTGTTATAGCGGGTTTTCTCGAGGGCCTCGATGATGGCCTGCCGCTGCACGTCCTCGAGCTGGTCGCCCAGCGCGGTCGGTCCGGCGGGGGGCGTGCCCGCCGCGGGCGAGCGCTGCCCGTGCAGATTCAGGTCGCTCTCACTGATGCGCCCGCTGGCGCACAGGGTGACGGCGCGCTCCAGCAGGTTCTCGAGCTCGCGCACATTGCCCGGAAAGCTGTAGCGGAGGAGGGCGGTTTTCGCGCTCTCGTCCAGCGCCTCCAGGGAGGCGCCGAGCCGACGCAGGATGTCGTCCGCCAGCAGCAGTACGTCGTCTCCCCGATCGCGCAGCGGCGGCACGTGCACCTCGATCACGTTGATCCGGTAATAGAGGTCTTCCCGGAAATCCCCGCGCGCCACCAGCTCGCCCAGGCTCTGGTGAGTGGCGGACAGGATGCGCACGTTGACCGCTTCCTCGCGCGAGGCGCCGACCGGGCGCACGCTCTGCTCCTGGATCACCCGCAGGAGTTTCACCTGCATGGAGAGCGGCAGGTCGCCGATCTCGTCCAGGAACAGCGTCCCGCCGTGGGCCGCCTGCACCAGGCCGACCTTGTCGTTCACGGCGCCGGTGAACGAACCCTTGCGGTGGCCGAAGAACTCGCTCTCCATCAGCTCGGCCGGGATCGCACCGCAGTTGACGGGCACGAAGGGCGCCTCGCGCCGCGGGCCGCGCTCGTGGATGAGGCGCGCCACCAGCTCCTTCCCCGTTCCGGACTCGCCGGAGATGTGCACCGGCGCCTGGCTGCGCGCCACCTTGTCGACCATCTCGCGCACGCGCCGCATCGGCTCGGAATCGCCGAGCAGCCGCGTGCGGCCCCCGGCGGGCTGTCCGCGATCCAGCCTGAGGGCGTTCTCGACGATGTTGCGCAGGTTCTGGAGATCGAGCGGCTTCGAGAGGAAGTCGAACGCCCCGAGCTTCAACGCCTGCACCGCGGTTTCTACGTTGCCGTGCGCCGTGATGACCGCGACCGGTACACCGGGCGCGTTCTTCTGGATCCATTCGACGATCTCGAGCCCGTTGCCGTCCGGCAGGCGCATGTCGGTCAGGCAGATGTCGAAGCTGCGTCCCGCCAGCTTCCGCCGCGCTTCCGCGAGATCGCCCGCCACCACCGTGTCGATCTGCATGCGGTCGAGCGTCAGCGTCAGCAGCTCGCGTATGTCCGGCTCGTCGTCGACCACCAGCGCGGTCGGTCTCATTCCGTCCCTCACTTGTCTTGCACCGCGTTCCAGCGTCCCGGGTCGGCGAACGCGATGCGGAAAATGCTGCCGCCGCCCTCGCGCGGCTGGTACACCAGCGAGGCGCGGTTCAGCTCGGCGAGCTCCCGGGAAATGTAGAGCCCGAGCCCGGTCCCGCCATGCCGATCGGTGAAGAACGGCTCGAAGATCCTATCGACGTTCGCGGGCGGCACGCCGTGACCGTGGTCAAGAACTTCCACATAGGGCTGCTGCGTGCGGTGGAACCGTCCGGCCCTGAGCTCGACCAGCTTGTCTTGGGCCTTCTGCGCGTATTTCACCGCGTTGTCGCACAGGTTCCAGAGGATCTGGTGCAGGTGGCTCGGGTCCATCAGGATCTCGAGCCCGGCCGGCACGGGTGCCAGCCGGAGCTGGCCCGGCGCGAGCTCCTGGGTGGCGGCGAACTCGCCGGCGAATTCCTCGAGCCAGGGGCCGAGATCGAAGCGCTCCGGGCGGCTCGATTCGCGCCGCGAGAGCTGCAGGACGTTCTCGATGATGTGGCTCACGCGCTCGGCGTGCGCGCGGATGATCTCCGTGAGCCGGACGTCCTCGGGGCCCAGGGACTTCGATTCCGCGAGCAGCTGCCCGGCATGGCTCATCGCTCCGACCGGGTTCCTGATCTCGTGCGCGATGCTTGCCGACAGCCGCCCCAGGGAGGCGAGCTTCGATTGCTGCACGCGCGCGTTCATGTAGCTCGGGTCCTCGAGAAAGACGAGAATCGGCCCGGTCCGCTCGCCGGCGTCGCCGAGCGGCGCGAGGTGCGCCACCAGCCGCGCGCTGCCGCCGTCCGCGAGCAGCGTGAACTCGACGTGCGACCGGCGCTGCGGCTCCGTCCGCCAGGCCTCGATGTAATCGGCGAGCACCGCGGTGATCTCCCGTACGTGCATGCCCTGGGACGACGGCGGCACCCCGAGCAGGCGTGCCGCCGATGCGTTCATCAGGCGCACGCAATCGCTCTCGTCCAGGACGACGATGCTCTCGCGCAGGTGCTGCACGATGTAATCGTTCAGCTGCGAAAGGTTGGCGAGATCGATCCCCCGCTGCTCGGCCAGCGCCTCGCTCGCCTGGATGCGGTGCGCGAGCGGCCGCGCCGCCATGGAGACGGCGAAGATGATCGCGCCGAGCACGCCCGCCGCGGAGTAGCTGCCGGCGTCGCTGTAACCCGCCATCTGCGAGAAGAACTGCTCGGCGAGTATGGCGAGCGTCGCCAGCGCCGCGAACGTCGCCGGGATCTGCAGCGGCACGATGAGGCTGCCCGCGCCGACGAACACGATGAGCAGGCCGCCGAGCCCGCTGCTGATGCCGCCGCTCGCGTGCATCAGCGTGACGATGGCGGCGATGTCCGCGGTGATCTGCACGGTGGCGAGCGGCCCCGCGCGGATCCAGCGCCGGCGGATGGCGAACCAGGAGACGGCCGCGAACACGAGGTAGCCGGCCGCCGTCGCCGCGAAGACCCCGGGATAGCGGTCGCCGAAAATGCGCTCGTCCGCCGACGCGAAGAACAGGACAAGGAGCACCGCAGCCAGTAACAGACGAAACGCATCGAGCGTCGTCAACACGCGCCACGCCAGGTCGGAGTCTTCGAGCGCCGGCTGCCGCAGCAGGTCGCCGCCTTGTGCGCTAGCGTGTGCCATGCTCGCCGGATTCCGCCGCTGTACCTCGCCCCGCCGCAATGATACGCAGCCGCTCGTGGCTTGTCGTCGTGCGGGCCGGGGCCGCCGCGCCGTTTTGCGTCCCCGCCGCCTTTGCTACACAATACGGCGCCCGCTGCATTCTCTACCCGGCATTGCAGGAATCGCATGAATCTTCACGAATACCAGTCGAAGCGACTGTTCGCTGACTACGGCATCCCGGTGCCGGAAGGCCGGCCTGCCCGATCCGCCCGCGAGGCAGCCGAAGCGGCCGAAGCGCTGGGCGGCGGTCTCTGGGTCGTCAAGGCGCAGGTGCACGCCGGCGGGCGCGGCAAGGCGGGCGGCGTCAAGCTCGCGAGATCGATCGACGAGGTGCACCGGCACGCGGAGGCCCTGCTCGGCACACGGCTGGTCACGCACCAGTCCGGGCCCGACGGCCTGCCGGTGGACGTCGTGTACGTGGAAGCCGGCTCGGAGATCGACCGCGAGCTGTATCTCAGCCTGCTGGTGGACCGCACGGTCAGCCGCATCGCATTCATCGCCTCGGCGGCGGGCGGCATGGACATCGAGCAGGTTGCCGCCGAAACGCCGGAGAAGATCATTACGATCGCCGTGTCGCCGGCGGCCGGGGTGCAGGAATACCAGGTGCGCCGGCTGGCGCTCGGGCTCGGCCTGGACAAGGCAGAGGGCAGGCAGCTCTCCGGCATCATCCACCGCCTGTACCGCCTCTATACCGAGTGCGACGCGAGCCTGGTCGAAATCAATCCGTTGATCGTCACGAAGGACGGCAACGTCGTCGCCCTGGACGCGAAGATCAACATCGAGGACAACGCGCTGTTCCGCCAGAAGAAGCTCGCCGGGCTTCGCGACCCCGCGCAGGAAGACGCGATGGAGCGGCAGGCCGCCGAGCACGGCCTCAACTACGTCTCGCTCGACGGCGATATCGCGTGCATGGTCAACGGCGCCGGGCTCGCGATGGCAACCATGGACCTGATCAAGCTGCACGGCGGGGAGCCCGCGAACTTCCTCGACGTGGGGGGCGGCGCGACCAGCGAGCGCGTGACCGCGGCCTTCAAGCTCATTCTCTCCAACGAGCAGGTGAAGGCGATCCTCGTGAACATCTTCGGCGGCATCGTCCGCTGCGACCTGATCGCCGAAGGCATCATTGCCGCCGTGAAAGAAGTGGGCGTCAGCGTGCCCGTCGTGGTGCGACTGGAAGGCACGAACGTGAACAAGGGACGCGAGCTGCTGGCCGAGAGCGGGCTCGCCATCATCGCCGCCGACGACCTCACGGACGCGGCGAAGAAAGTCGTCGCAGCAGCGGCCTGACGGATCGCAGCATGAGCATACTCGTCGACAAGAACAGCAAGGTCATTTGCCAGGGAATCACCGGCAACCAGGGCTCCTTCCACACGAGCCAGTGCATCGAGTACGGTACGCAGGTCGTCGGGGGTGTGACGCCGGGGCGCGGCGGGGAGACGCACCTCGGCGTGCCGGTTTTCGACACGGTCCACGAGGCCGTGGCCGAAACGGGTGCCGACGTCAGCATGATCTATGTCCCGGCCCCGTTCGCAGCGGACGCCATACTCGAGGCGGCCGACGCCGGCATCCGGCTGGTCGTGTGCATCACGGAAGGCATTCCCGTGCTCGACATGGTGAAGGTGAAGGCCGCGCTCGCCGATTACGATTGCCGGCTGATCGGGCCGAACTGCCCGGGCATCATCACGCCGGAGGAGTGCAAGATCGGCATCATGCCCGGATTCATCCACAAGAAGGGACGGGTCGGCATCGTGTCCCGCTCCGGCACGCTCACATACGAGGCCGTCTACCAGACGACCCGCTGCGGGCTCGGGCAAAGCACCTGCGTCGGCATCGGCGGCGATCCCGTGCGCGGCATGAATTTCATCGATTGCCTCGAGCTCTTCGAGGCGGATCGCGAGACCGAGGGCGTGCTCATGGTGGGCGAGATCGGCGGCAGCGACGAGGAAGCCGCGGCGGAATACATCGCCTCGCACATGCACAAGCCGGTGGTCGCCTACATCGCGGGTGTGACCGCGCCGCCGGGCAAGCGCATGGGGCACGCCGGGGCGATCATCGCGGGCGGCAAGGGCACGGCCGAGGACAAGTTCCGCGCCCTCGACGCGGCGGGAGTCACCACGGTGCGGTCTCCTGCCGAGCTCGGCAACACGATCAAGCAGCTGCTCG
>CAZBGV010000084.1:0-14902 GCA_964491485.1 uncultured Woeseiaceae bacterium
TGGCGTTGATCGGCTCCATGCGGGCGTGCGCTTCGTACGGGCGGTGGTAGTCGGCACTGACGACGCGCTCCGCTGCGCGGATCATGGCGAGCGCGTCGCCGCCGCTCGCCTGGCTGACCTCGCCCGGCGCATCGAGCAGCTCGCGCGCCTGCGCGGCCTGCGTGGTGCTGCTCACCTCGCCTTCCGGCCCGAAGTCCCATTCGATCGGCAGGTCGTCGAGCGCTGTCTTCGCCCGGTGCCAGGAATCCGCGACGATCGCGACCCCGTCCTGCAGGTCGGAATTGTCGCGGCGGCCGGGACGGGCGCGGAACTCGACCGCGCCGATGATCCCGCGCCGGTCACGCACCCGCTCGAAGTCGTAGCGGACGAGCTTGCCCCAGGGCACGGGACAGCACTTCACGGCCGCGTATACGAGGCCTTGCGGGCGCGCGTCGATGGAAAAGCGCGCGCTGCCGTCGGCCTTCACGCGCGCGTCGAGCCTTGGCACGGGCCGGCCGAGCAGCCACCACTGGTCGGGCGTCTTGATCGCCGGCTCCTCGTCCAGCGTGATCTTCGCCGCCGCCGCGGCGAAATCCGCGTACGGCGCCCGGCGGTCGCCGGCGCTCAAGGTTCCCTGGCGGGCCGTCACCGCGCCGCGCTCGATGCGCCAGGCGTTCGCCGCCGCTTCCTTCAGCCGCTCGCGCGCGGACGCACCAGCCTGCATGATGTGCGGGTGCTGGTCGCGCACGAGCTGCGAGCCGTGCGTGGAAGTGACGATGTATTCCCCGCCCTCGTTCACGTGCCGGTGCATGTCCGCGAACACCACCTGGATGCTCTCCCACGGCACATCGAGCTCTTCCGCGACCAGCATCGCCACCGAGGTCAGCGCGCCCTGTCCCTGCTCGGTGTGCGGCACGCGGATCGTCACGGTACCGTCGCCGTCGATCGTGAGCCACGCGTTGATCTCGACGCCGCCGGTCGGCGTCGTCCACGGCTGCGGCGCCACGGCCGCGGCGAGCGCGTCCGGAATGTGAAAGCCGAGGACCATGCCGCCGCCGGCGCCGAGCATGGTGCGAATGACCGCGCGGCGCGAAATCATCGATTGCGCTGGCATGATCACTCCTTCGCGAGCTCTGCCGCGCGGTGGATGGCTTTGCGGATGCGCGGGTAGGTGCCGCAGCGGCAGAGATTGCCGGCCATCGCGGCATCGATCTCGGCGTCGCTCGGATCCGGCGAGCGCGCAAGGAGCGCCGCCGCCGCCATGATCTGGCCCGACTGGCAGTAGCCGCACTGCGGCACGGTGTGCTCGATCCAGGCCTGCTGCACCGGGTGGCTCGCGTCCGGCGACAGGCCCTCGATGGTGATGACGCGACGGCCCGCGACGCTCGCCGCCGGCACGCTGCACGAGCGCACCGGCTGCCCGTCGACGTGCACCGTGCAGGCGCCGCACTGCGCGATGCCGCAGCCGTACTTCGTGCCCGTGAGGCCGAGCGCCTCTCGCAGCACCCAGAGAAGCGGCATTTCGGGCTCGACGTCGACCTCGTGCGCTCTGCCGTTCACGTTCAGGGTGAGGGGCATGGCGTCCTCCCGCGGGCTGGTCTGTCTCTTTTTATTCTAGCCGACGAGGGTGGCTTCCAGCTCCTCGAGACTGCGGCCGTTGGTCTCGGGCAGCACGCGCATGACGATGGCGAGCCCGACGATCGCGAACAGGCCGTAGATGAGGAACGTGCCCGCGTTGCCGATCCGTTCGAGCTCCCACGGAAACACGAGCTGCACGGTGAAGCTCACGGCCGAGTTCACGAAGCCGACGAACGAGATCGCGAGCCCGCGCAGCCGGTTGGGAAAGAGCTCCGCGAACAGCACCCACATCACCGGGCCGATGGAGATGGCGAAGCAGGCAACGAAGCCGAGCACGCCGAAGAGAATGAGCGCGGGATTTGCATCGCTGGCGGCACTCACGAGCTCCGCCTCGAAGCTGCGCCAGAAATCCGCGCCGGCGGCATCGACCACGGCCCTCCGGAACTCGACGTCGCTCGACCATGCCTGGCCGGCGAGCGGCGCCAGCGCTTCCTGCTCCGGCGCCGGGAACCGGCCCAGGTCTTCGTCGTCGAGCGTGTAGGTCGCCGAGCCGAAGCCGTAGGAGAGGAGCAGCATGCAGGCGGCAATGCCGGCGAGCCCGCCGCCGAGCAGCGGGCGGCGCCCGAGCCGGTCGATCTGCGAGATGGCGAGCAGCGTGAACCCGAGATTCACCAGCCCGACGAGCACGGCCTGCATGAACGCCGCATCCGTGCCGATGCCGGACTGCTCGAAAATCATCGGCGCATAGAAGAAGACGGCGTTGATGCCGGTGATCTGCTGCAGCACGGCGACGGACACGCCGATAATGAGCACCAGCCGCATCGAAGGCCGGAACAGCTCCGCGATGCGCGGCCCCGCCCGGTTCGCGAGCGAAGCGCGGATGGCCGCGAGCTCGAGCTTTGCCTGCTCGCGCCCGCTGCAGCGCTGGAGCACGGCGAGCGCGGCCTCGTCGCGGCCGTGCATCGCGAGCCAGCGCGGGCTTTCCGGCACGGCGAAGAGGGCAAGGAAATAGCCGAGCGCCGGCAGCGCCTCGATGCCGAGCATCGCCCGCCAGCTGTGCTCGCCGAGATGCAGCACCGGCGCGAGCTCCGAGCGCCCGAGCTCCAGGATCAGGTAATTGCTGAAGAAAGCCGTCGAGATGCCGACGACGATGTTGAGCTGGTTCAGCGAAACCGTACGGCCGCGCAGCCGTGCCGGCGAGATCTCGGCGATGTACATGGGGGCGACGATCAGCGCCGCGCCGACGGCGAGGCCGCCCACCATGCGGGCGGCGACGAGCGCGACGAAATCGGGCGCGGCCGCCGCCGCGATCGCCGCCGCCAGGAACAGCAACGCCGCGATCATGAGCACCGGCCGCCTGCCGATGCGATCGCTCAGGGGACCGGCGGCGAGCATCGCCACGGTGGCCGTGAGCGTGAGCGAAGCGACGGCCCAGCCGAGCGCGATGCGGCCGAGATCGAATTCCTCGGCGATGAACGTCACGATGCCCGACACGACCGAGGCCTCGAAGCCCATGAGAAAGCCGCCGATGGCGACGATGAGCGCGAGTCGGATCGTATAGCGGGTCTGGACCTCCATCAGCCCGGTGCGGGGCCGGTCGACCGGCGCACGACGAGCTCCGTCGGCAGCGGGTCGCCCGTCTCGGCCCTGCGCCCCATAACCCGGTCGATCAGGAGCTGCGCGGCCGCTTCGCCCATCTCGCCGGTCGGCTGGCGCACGGTGGTGAGCCCGGGCCAGATGCGCGACGCGAGCAGCGTGTCGTCGAACCCGGCGACGCTGAGATCGCCGGGTATGCGCAACCCGAGCTCCTGCGCCTCGTAGATCACGCCCGCCGCCATGTCGTCGTTGGCCGCGAACACCGCCGTGGGCCGCGGATCGAGCGACAGTAGCTCCTTCGCCGCCCGGAGGCCGCTCTCGAAGGTGCTGTACCCCTGCTGCACGGTGAGCTCGCAGGGCGGACCCGCGGCAAGCGCGTCGCGCACGCCGTCGAGGCGCCGCATCATCGCCAGGTGACCCGGATCGCCGCTGATGAACGCGATGCGGCGATGGCCGAGTGACAGCAGGTGCTCCGTCATCTCGACGGCGGCGGCATGGTCCGTGGTGCGGACATCGAGCCCGTCGCGCCGCTGCGTGCCGGGCGCGATGCGGCCGTAGAGGACACCGGCGTCGTCGAGCGCGGCCAGCAGCTGCTCGTCGTCGGTCAAAGGCGGCATCATGAGCAGCCCGTCGACCCGCTCGCGCTCGGCGAACTCCAGCACCGAAAGCACGAGCCGCGAGCCTTTCGCGGTGGTTTCGTGCAGCACGAGCTCGTAGCCGCGGTCGCGGCAGCCCGCACGGATGCCGTCGACGAGGCTGATCACGAAATACGAGGACGGCGTCTCGTAGAGGAACCCGATGTGGAAAGACTTCCCGGAACGCAGGCTCCGCGCCTGCCGGTCCGGCGCGTAGTTGAGCTGCTGGATCGCTTTCTCGACCTTCTTGCGCAGGGCGTCGCTGACGTACTCCTCGCGGTTGATGACGCGCGAGACTGATTTGCGCGACACGCCGGCGCGCCGCGCGACGTCGGCGATGTTCACGCGCCGCACGGCAGCTTCCCGTCCGGCTCGAGCCGGCTGTGAGGCATGGTTCCGGTCATGAGCATGGAGTGTGTCCGGAGCCTGTATTTACCACAAGTTGCGGCGGCGCGGCCCGCGTCTCGGCCACCGGCCCCGCAGGAGCCCGCCATGCGGGCGACCGGAACATCGATGTCGCCCGCATGGCGGGCTGCTACGGGGCGAGCAGCGTGAAGCCGGCGGCCTGCACGTCCTCCGACGACGTGCCGATGTACAGCCTGAACTCGCCGGGCTCGGCGCCGAAGGTCATGTCGCGGCGCCAGAACGCGAGGTCCTCGTCGCCCAGCGTGAACTCGACCCGCCGGCTCTCGCCCTTTTCGAGGCGGATCTTCCGGAAGCCCTTGAGCTCCTTCACCGGCCGCGTCACGGAGCCGACGAGATCCTGCACGTACAGCTGCACGACCTCCTCGCCGGCGTAACCGCCCGCGTTCGTGACCGTGACGGCGGCGGTGAGCGTTTCGCCCGGCCGGATCCGCTCCCGGTCCAGCTCGATGGGCGAATACTCGAAGCGCGTGTAGCTCAGGCCGTAGCCGAACGGATAGAGCGGCGCGTTCGGCGTCGCGAGATAGCGCGACACGTATTTCTGTCCCGGCTGGTAGGGGCGGCCGGTGCTTTTCATGTCGTAGTAGATCGGCACCTGGCCCACGTTGCGCGGGAACGTCACGGGCAGCTTGCCCGACGGGTTGTAATCGCCGAACAGCACGTCGGCGATCGCGTGCCCGGCCATGGTGCCGGGGAACCAGGCTTCGAGGATCGCGGGGATGTGCGCGTCCGCCCAGTCGATCGCAAGCGGCCGGCCGTTCATGAGCACCAGCACGATCGGCTTGCCCGTTTCGGCGAGCGCGCGCAGCAACGCCGGCTGCGAGCCGGGCAGCTCGAGCGACGTGCGGCTGGCCGCCTCGCCCGTCATGTCGCCGGCCTCGCCGAGCGCGGCGATGATCACGTCGGAGGCACGCGCGGCGGCGAGCGCCTCCTTGATGCCCGATTTGTCCGTGCTGCCGAGCGTGTAGTCGGCGCCGCGCGCGTAGCGGATGACCACGGAATCGCCGAGCCGCGCCTCGAGGCCCTCGAGCAGCGTCACCGGCCGGCCTTCGCGCTCGCCGGCGGCCGACCAGCTCCCGAGCATGTCGGCCTCGCTGTCGGCGAGCGGCCCGATCAGTGCGATCGAGCGGATATCGTCGGACAGCGGCAGCAATCCGCCCTCGTTCTTCAGGAGCACCATGGAACGGCGCGCCATGTCGCGCGCCGCGTCGAGGAACTCGGGGCGATAGATCACGGCGGCTTCGCGCTCGGGATCCGAGTAGCGGTACGGATCCTCGAACAGCCCGAGCCGGTACTTCGCGTCGAGAATGACGCGCACGGCGCGATCGATCGCGGATTCCGTTACCCGGCCACGATCGAGCGCGGCCGGCAGGTGCGCGAGGTAAACGCCGCCCTGCAGGTCCATGTCGACCCCGGCCGTGACCGCGATCTCCGCGGCCTGCGCGTCGTCGCGCGCGAAGCCGTGCGGCACCAGCTCGTTGATCGACGTGTAGTCGCTGACGACGAGCCCGTCGAAGCCCCACTCGCCGCGCAGCACGTCGCTGATGAGCCAGCTGTTGCCGGTCGCGGGCACGCCGTTCAGGTCGTTGAAGGCGGTCATGATGGAGCCTACGCCCGCGTGTACCGCGGCTTCGAACGGCGGCAGGTAGGTCTCGCGCAGCTCACGCTCGGATACGTCGGTCGTGTGGTAATCGCGCCCGGCCTGCGCCGCACCGTATGCCGCGAAGTGCTTGGCCGTGGCGAGGATCGTGTCCGGCGCGGCGAGGTCGTCGCCCTGGAAGCCGCGCACGCGCGCGGCCGCGATCAGCGAGCCGAGATAAGCATCCTCCCCGGCGCCTTCCGCGATGCGCCCCCAGCGCGGGTCGCGCGCGATGTCGACCATCGGCGCGAACGTCCAGTGGATGCCTTCCGCGGCCGCCTCCGTCGCGGCGACGCGCGCGCTCCTTTCGATCGCCGCGAGGTCCCACGAAGCGGCTTCGCCGAGCGGGATCGGGAAAATCGTACGGTGGCCGTGCACCACGTCGTAGCCGAACAGGAGCGGAATGCCGAGGCGGGTGTCCTCGACGGCGAGCTCCTGCAGCTCGCGCGTATAGGCCGCGGTGATGGCGTTGAACACGGAGCCGACCCGGCCTTCGCGGATGTCCCGGCGATAGCCCTCGCGCATCGTCGGCCCCGTCGTCGACCAGTCGCTGGTGAACGAGGTCATCTGCCCGACCTTCTCCTCGAGCGTCATGCGCTCGAGCAGCGCGTCGACGAAGGACTGTTCCCGGGCGTCGCGCGATGCGGCGGACGATCCCGCCGCCGCGAGGTCATCCGCGCTCGCGGTCCCGGCCGGGCCAACGGTCGCGAGCAGCAGGAACGCAAGGACGGTCGCCGTACGGGCGGGCAGCCGGAAAAACGCGCGAGTCGAGGTGGTCATGGCATGGGGCTCGGCCTTTTGGATCGACGATAGACATCGATGTCAGAAAAAGCAAATCCTCCTTCAATTACCGAGGTTTTTCGCCTAGTATCGATGTCAGAAAATCCAGCGCGGCCGGCCGGCCGCCGGCACGCCGACGCCCGGGGGTCCCGACATGCGCCGACTGCGCTCGACAACGCTCCTCATCGCCATTTTCGGACTGGCCGGGCCCGCCGCCGCGCTCGCGGCCGGCAAGGGTACGCCGGGCTTCTACGATCGCCACGTCATCTTCGACAACGCCGACGCGGACGGCGGCTTCGTGGCGAGCAGCGGCTGGTTCGTCGCGCCGAGCAAGCTAGAGCTGATCGACGACAAGCTGCCGGTGGAGACCGGGCATTTCGCGAGCCCGCCGAACGCGCTCAGGCTCGCGTGGACCTCCGCCTTCGGCGGCGCCTGGCAGGCGACCGTCGAGATCACCCGGCGCTACGCGCGGCCGTTTCATTTCGAGGGGCAGGCGCTGACGTTCCGGGTGTTCGCGGATTCCGAGATCACCGCCGCGAACTCGCCGCGCCTGTTTCTGCAGGACGTCGACGAGGACGGCACGCCGGCGGTGACGCTGGTCAGCGGCGACGAGCGCATCCCGGCGGGGCGCTGGGTGGAAATCGAGCTGCCGTTTGCCGAGATCTTCGATCGGCCGACCCGCGGCACCGGAGAGAACGAGTTCGACGTCCCCGATATCCTGAGCGTGACCTTCACGCAGGGGCTCGACGACGGCCGGCCGCACACGCTGTACGTCGACGACTTCCGCATCCGCGACGTCGATACCGGCGACACGACACCGCCGCCGGCGCCGCAAGCGGTGCAGGTGCAGGCCTTCGAGCGCCACTTCGACGTCACGTGGACGCCGAGCGAGGCGGACGACCTGCTCGCCTATCGCATCTACCGCTCGTGGGACGGCAAGACCTTTGAGCCGGTCGGCACCCAGCAGGGATCGCGGGCGCGCTTCACCGACTACGTCGGCGCGCCGCCGCGCGAAGCGGTGTACCGGGTGACCGCGCTGGATCTCGCGGGCAACGAATCGGCGGCATCGAGCGTCTCGCAGCGCGCCCGCACGCGACCGTTCAGCGACGACGAGCTCCTGACGATGGTGCAGGAAGCTTCCTTCCGCTACTACTGGGAAGGCGGGCATCCGCTCGCGGGCATCGCGCCCGAGGTCCTGCCGGGCGATGCGAACCTGCTGGCGCTCGGCGGCTCGGGCTTCGGGGTGATGGCGATGCTGGTGGGCGCGGAACGCGGCTTCGCGCCGCGCGAAGCGGTGGCCCTGCGCATGCTGAAGATCGTGCGCTTCCTCGCGCACGCGGACCGCTTCCACGGCGTCTGGCCGCATTTCCTCGACGGCAACACCGGCCACGTCATCCCGTTTTTCGGCAAGTACGACGACGGCGGCGATCTCGTCGAGACCGCGTTCATGATGCAGGGCCTGCTCGCCGCCCGCCGCTACTTCGATCGCGACAACGCCACGGAGCGCGAGATCCGCGACACCATCACGCGGCTGTGGCGCGAGGTGGAGTGGAGCTGGTACCGCAAGACGCCCGACAGCGACGTGCTCTACTGGCACTGGTCGCCGGACCATGGCTTCCACATCAGCCACCCGCTGATCGGCTGGAACGAGACGATGATCGTCTACCTGCTCGCGATCGCGTCGCCGACCCATGCCGTCCCCGCCGAGCTCTATCACACCGGCTGGGCCGGTACCTCGGAACGGAACGTCCGCTATCGCCAGGGCTGGAGCCGCACCACGGCCGGCGATCACTACGTGAACGGCGGCAGCTGGTACGGGATCAAGCTCGACGTCGGCGTGGGCAACGGCTCGGACCTGTTCTTCACGCACTTTTCGTTCATGGGCTTCGATCCGCGCGGCATCCGCGATCGCTACACGAACTATTTCCAGAACAACCGCGCGATCGCGCTCATCAACCGCGCCTACTGCATCGAGAACCCGAACGGCTTCAAGGGCTACGGGCCGGATACCTGGGGCCTGTCCGCCGGCATCAACACCGGCGGCGGCCGGCCGCTGCCGCGCGACGACAACGGCACGATCAACGTGATGGCGTCGCTCGCCTCGTTCCCGTACACGCCCGAAGAATCCATGGCGGCGCTGAAGCACTTCTATCGCGACCTCGGCGACAGGATCTGGGGCATCTACGGCTTTCACGACGGCTTCAACGAGACCCAGAACTGGTTCGAGGAAGCCTACATGGCGCTCAACCAGGGGCCGATCGTGGTCATGATCGAGAACCACCGCAGCGGGCTCGTGTGGGACTTGTTCATGGCGAACCCGGAGATCCGGCCCGCCCTCGACGCGATCGGTTTCGCCCCGGACGAAACCGCCGACTGACCGGCGCCGCCCCCGCAGGAGCCCGCCATGCGGGCGACCCGGGCGTTCATGTCGCCCGCATGGCGGGCTCCTACGGGGGTGGTGCCGCGCAGTGCCTGTCGATGAACGCCTGGTGGGTCGGCATGGCGTCGACGCAGCGCTCGACGGTCTGCGCCACGCCCTCGAGGAAGCGGTAGATGTCGGCTTCCGGCACGAGGTCCACCAGCGGATGGTACGCCCGCGGCACGATGCGCTGCCCGAGCATCACCTCGATCCAGCTGATCTCCGCGAACAGCTCGTCGCCTTCCCGGTAAGAGCCGCCGCCGTCGCGGAACAGGTCGATGCGGGCCTGCAGCTCGGGCGGGAGCGTCATCGTCCGGCACTCGTTCCAGAACGGCGTGTCGTCCCGCTCGGTCGCGCAGTAGTGCAGGATGATGAAGTCGCGGATCCGGTCGAACTCGAACGCCAGCCTCGCGTTGTAGCGGTCGACCAGCGCCGGGTCGAAGCCCTCGCGCGGGAAGAGCTCGAGCAGCTTCGAGATGCCCGACTGGATCAGGTGGATGCTGGTGGATTCGAGCGGCTCGAGGAAGCCGCTCGAGAGGCCGAGCGCGACGACGTTCCTGTTCCAGAGCTGCCTGCGGCGCCCGGTCGTGAAGCGCAAGAGCTTCGGCTCGGCAAGCGGGCGCCCGTCGAGGTTCGCGAGCACCGTGGCAACGGCCTCGTCGTCACTCAGGTGCCGGCTCGAATACACGTAGCCGTTGCCGGTGCGATGCTGTAGCGGAATGCGCCACTGCCAGCCGGCATCGCGCGCGCTCGCGCGCGTGTACGGCGTGGGCGGGCCCACTTTCTCGCACGGCACCGCCACCGCGCGGTCGCACGGTAGCCAGTGCGTGTAATCCACGTAGCCGGTGTGCAGCGCTCCCTCGATGAGGAGCCCGCGGAAGCCCGTGCAGTCGATGAACAGGTCGCCCGCGATCCGCTCGCCGCCCTGCAGGCGCACGGCCTCGACGAAGCCCGTCTCCGGGTGCAGCAGCACCTCGTCGACGAGCCCTTCCGTGCGCCGCACGCCGAGCTTCTCCGCATACCGCCGCAGGTACTGTGCGTACACGCTGGCATCGAACTGGTAGGCGTAAGCGATGTTCGCGAGCGGGGAGCCGGGCGGCACGTCGCGCGCCGACACCATGAACTTGTTGCGGGTGGCCGCCGAGGTGTTCAGCTGGTAGGCGCCGATGTCGCGCGCGCGCCCCGCCATCCGTCCCTTGATCCAGTACTGGTGGAACGGCACGAAGCCGAGGTCCGGCCCGAGCGCCGCGCCGAAGCCGTGGAGGTAGCTGTCGCCCTTGCGGCCCCAGTCGATGAACTGGATGCCGAGCTTGAACGTGCCCTGCGTGCTCCTGACGAACTCGGCTTCCTCGATCCGCAGCAGGTTGTTGAAGGCCTTGATGTGCGGGATCGACGATTCGCCGACGCCGACGATGCCGATGAGCTCCGATTCGACCAGGTGGATGTTGCAGATCGGGCCGAGAACGCGTGCGAAGGCAGCCGCCGCCATCCAGCCGGCGGTGCCGCCCCCGACGATGACGATATTGCGGACGGGTGCGGGGATCATCGCATTCCAGCCGTGCAGGCGCCTGCCGGACCCGGGGCTAACGGTTTTCGACGACGCCTCGCCCCGAGCCCGACAGGAAAACCGATCAGAACCTGAAGCCGACCTCGAAGCTCAGGGTCCGCGGCACGTACAGGATGTCCCCGAACTCGTTCACCTCGATCTCCGGATCGAGGACGCCGTCGGAGCCCGGGCTGATCAGGTTGTAACTCCGGAAGTTCTTGTAGTCGAACGCGTTCAGCAGGTTCACCCGGGCGGTCAGCTCGTACTCACCGATGTTGAAGTACTTGGTCGCCTGGAAGTCCACCGTGCGGTAGCCCCAGATGTCGCCGCCGATCAGGAAGCTGCCGATGCCCGGGGGCGTGTACGCGAACTGCTGGGAAAAGGAACCGTCCGGCGGACGATTGCCGTAATCCCTGATCGTGTTCCACGGCCGCGGCGTCTCGAGCACGATCTTGGCGCCGAACGTGGTATCCCAGGGGCCGTCGATCGAGCCCGCGGCGACGATGCGGTGCTTCGGCACGTCGTTGACCCTGACGAACGGATAATCGGCGATCGTCGCCTTGTCGAACGCGAAGTTGTCGCCGACCTGGCGATTGTGCTCCGCGTCGGTATAGGTGTACGCGAGGCTGAGCCCCCAGCCCGAATCGCGGTCGTAGGGCTTGTTGGCCGAGACCAGCACCTGCGTGCTGCGCGACTCGACACCGTTGTTGCCGAGAATCGTGTTCGCCCAGCCCGGCACCGGCTCGCCCCACGGCTGGCTGCCGTTCTGGAAGAACGAGCCGTCCGGGTAGCGGTTGATGAGCGTGAAGATGAAGCCGTCGTATGCGAGGACGCGCTGCACCGTCACGTCGGTCCGCCACTCGCCGACCTCGTTGGAGATGCCGAGGCTGTACTGGTCGGCGTACGGTGTCTTCAGGTGGTTGTTGAGCATGAACAGCTCGGCGCTGCCCTGGGTCACGGGGATCGCGGACAACGCGGGGACGCCGCCGGTGAGGTACTCGGGATCCCACGCCACGCACGGCCGGCCGTCGTCCCGGTAGCACTCGCCGGTGACGGGATCCTGGAAGTACACCGCAACCGGCGACAGCGCGGCCTTGGTCACTTCCAGGGAGAGGATGCTGAACAGGTTGCGGTCGTAGGACCGGCCGGCGCCGCCGTGTATCACGTGCCGCTCGTCGGCGTTGATGTCGTACGAGAAGCCGAAGCGCGGGGCCCAGGCACCGTCGTAGTTGTCGCGGTTGTCGCCCGTGCTGACGAAGTCGTTCGCGTTCAGGCCGCTCGCGAGCAGGCGGTCGGCCCACGGGTGCCCCGGGTTGGCCGGATCGTCCGCGAACAGGTCGTCGACGAAATCCTGCGACGTGACGAAATCGGTATAGGCGGGATTGTCCTCGTAGTCCCAGCGGATGCCGAGATTCAGGATCAGGTGCTCGTTGACCGCCCAGTCGTCCTGGATGAAGAACCCGTACTGCTTCGTGTTGCTGACCACGATCGGGCTCTGGCTGGTCAGGAACCGCGAGAGGAAATCCACCCGGTAGGGCTGCGAGGCGACGCCGTTCTCGTCCACGGCGAACTTGAACTGCGGGTTGATCGCGCCCGCGTCCTGGAACGTCAGGTCGAGATCCCGGTAGGTCACGCCGAGCTTCACCGTGTGATCGCCGGCCCACTGCAGGCCGGGGAACGTCAGGTTGTCGGCGATCGACCAGCCTTTCTGCTTCTGCGCCTTGGCGTCGAAGCCGCTCGAGGGACCGGTTTCGATGAGGTTCCACTCGTTCGCGACGGAGCCGTCCGGGTTGCGATTCAGGTACGCGTAGGTGATGCCGTTGCCGATGCCGGTCGGGAACGGGTTGCTCTCCGTGTCCTCGACGGTGAACAGCACCTCGTTGAACCAGCGATCCGCGCTGCGCTCCCAGCGCAAGGTGGCGCGCTTGTCCTTGTTGATGAGATCGCGGCCGTGCTCGGAGGCGCGCGTGCCGCCGACGGAATCGACCTGCACCTCGTCGCGGTACTGGAAGCTGAGCTCGAGCAGATCGTCGTCCGTCATGCTCCAGCTCAGCTTGCCGAACAGCAGGTCCTCCTCGAACGGCTGGTCCTGCGGGCCGAACAGCGCCTGCGCCTCGGCGGGGAGGAACTCGGCGAACTGGGAGGCGTTGGAGTCCGGAAGCACGCTGCGCGGCGTGATCAGGTCCTTGTACTCGTAGGCCAGGAAATAGTGCAGCCGGTCCCGGATGATCGGGCCGCCGAGCGCGATGCCGTACTCCTTGGTCTGCGAGTCCACTTTTTCGGCACCGGGCGTTTCCTCGTCCGGCCGCTTCTCGCGCAGGCTCTCATTGGTGAAGCGGTAGTACGCCTCGGCCTCGAAGTCGTTGGTGCCGGAGCGGGTGACGGCAGTCAAAGCGGCGCCGGCCACCTGGCCGTACTCGGCCTTGTAGTTCGAGGTGATGACCTTGTACTGGTCGATCGCCAGCTGTGGGAACGGGTTGCCGCGGGTCTGCTCCTGCCCCGCGATACCGCCTGCCGCCACGTAGCTCTTCTGGCTGACGCCGTCGATGTACAGGTTGCTCGTGTTGCTGCTCAAGGCGCCGCCGCGAACGCTGGTGAAACCCTGCGGGTCGACGGTGAACGCCATGCCGGGCACGGTGTCCGCGAACTCGAGGAAGTTGCGGGTCGCCTGCGGCAGTTGCTCGATGAGGCGCGGGGACACCGTGGAGCCCACCTCCGAAGTCAGGACGTCGAGCTGCGCCTGCTGCCCCACGACCGTGATGGTATCGAGATCGGAGGGCGTCGCGCCCGCGCCGGCTTCCAGGTTCAGGGTGGAGTTGGAGGCCACCGACAGCGTCACGACCTCGCGGGCGCCGCCCGCCTGCACGGTCCAGGTCCCCGGGTCCAGGCCGATCAGCACGTAGCGGCCGTCCGCCGTCGTGGTGGTCCTGCGGACCGCGCCGGTGGCGAGATTGGTGGCGACCACCTCCGTGTTCGCCGCCGGCCCCGTATCGGTTCTCACCTCACCGCGCAGGTTCGAGTTGGCCGACTGGCCGAACGCCGTCGGTGCGCCCGCCATCAGGCAGCTGGCCACCGCGGCGGCGAGCAGCTTGCGCTGCGGCCCGCGGGCGCCCGAGCCCTCGACGTGGGTTGCATTCTGCCGGCGTCCGGCGCCGGCGGCCCTGGAAGTACGCTGCCGCGACATCTTTCCCCCTCCTCGCCCGGCGGACCCGCACGAGGTCCGTCTTTATGACATCGATCTTAGGCCAAAAAAACTGGAGTTTAAAGGGAAATTCGCATTTTCTGACATCGATGTCTGGCGACGCGCCGATGCGCCCGCCCGGACCCCTTGATATGCTGCCCGCCGGCGCCCGCCGGCGCGCTCGAAAAACCACGGGAAAGGGGGAAACATGTCGAATCGATGGCTGCCGTGCGCGCTGCTCGTGGCGCTCGCGGCCTGCACCGGCGGCGCCGGCACGGGGGCGGACGAGGACATCGCCGCCGAGATCGACGCGATGCGGGCGATGCACGGCTTCGTCGACCTGTACTGGGACGACGCGAGGGGCCGCCTCCTGCTCGCGATCGACGACTTCGGCAACGAGCTCCTGTACCAGTCGTCGCTCGCCCGCGGCGTGGGCTCGAACGACCTCGGGCTCGACCGCGGCCAGCTCGGCGCGACGCGCATCGTGCGCTTCGAGCGCACGGGCCGGAAGGTGCTGCTGATCGAGGAGAACCTGCGCTACCGCGCCGTGAGCGAGGATGCCGCCGAGCGCAAGGCGGTGCAGGAGTCGTTCGCGCCCGCGGTGCTGTGGGGCTTCGAGTCCCTCGGCGAAGTGGACGGCACCACCCTGATCGACGCCACGGAATTCTTCCTGCGCGATGCGGACGACATCGCGGGCCGCCTCGCCGACGCCGGCGAGGGCACCTACACGACCGACGCGGCGCGCTCGGCGATCTTCCTGCCGCGCACCCGCGCGTTCCCGGACAACAGCGAGGTCGAGGCGATCGTCACGTTCACCGGCACGCCGGAGGGCAAATGGCTGCCCACGGTGGTGTCCGACGCGCGCCAGTTCAGCGTGCACCTGCACCATTCGTTCGTGCGCCTGCCCGGCCCCGGCTACACGCCGCTGCCGTACGATCCGCGCGCCGGCCTCATCGGGCTCGGCTACGGGAGGAGCGGCTTCGTGGATTACGCGCAGCCGATCGGCGAACCGCTCCAGGTCGCCTACGCCCGGCGCCACCGGCTCGGGAAGAAAGACCCGGCGGCGGAGGTGAGCGAGGCCGTCGAGCCGATCGTGTACTACGTCGATCGCGGCGCGCCGGAGCCG
>CAZBGV010000085.1:0-14735 GCA_964491485.1 uncultured Woeseiaceae bacterium
GATTTCGCGCGCAAGGAAGCCGAGCTGATCCCGGTCGGCAAGGCGGCCGGGCGGCAGCTCGCCGGCCAGGACGCGATCAACGACCTGCTGGTGCGCCTCGTGCGCGCGGGCAAGCGGGTGTGCCGGCTCAAGGGCGGCGACCCGTTCGTGTTCGGCCGCGGCGGCGAAGAGGCCCGCGCGCTGGCCGCCGCGGGCTTGCCGTACGAAATCGTGCCGGGCGTCACGGCCGCGCTCGGCTGCGCGGCTTACTCCGGCATTCCGCTCACGCAGCGCGGCATGAGCGGCGCGGTGACGTTTGCGACCGCGAGGCTCGACGGCGGCGCGCGCCCGGAGTGGGCCGCGCTCGTGCGGCCGGGCCACACGCTGGTGCTCTACATGACCGCCGCCGCGGCGGCGGAGACCGCCGCCGAGCTGGTGCGGCACGGTGCGGCGGCCGAAACGCCGGCCGCGATCGTCGAGCATGGCACCACGAGCCGGCAGCGCGTGATTTCCGGCACGCTCGCGGATATCGGCCGGAAGGCGCAAGCCGCGGGCGTGGCCGCGCCCGCGCTCATGATCGCCGGTGAGACCGCGGCGCTGGCCGGCGAGCTCGCCTGGTTCGCGCCCGGCGAGCCGCGCGCCGAGGATGCGTTCCAGCACCTGCCGGAGCGCACAGCACCCCGCCTGGCCTCGCTCCCGTAGGAGCCCGCCACGCGGGCGACCCGGCCATAACGGTCGCCCGCATGGCGGGCTCCTACGGGAGCCCGGCGCGGATTCGTTACGCCGCCGCCTGCTGCGTGAGGAAATCCCCGAGCAGCCGGAACTCCTCCTCCCGGCCGCTGCCCTTGCGCCACGCGAGGCCGATCGTGCGATAGGCCGAGTCGCCGATCGGCGCGAGCTTCACCTTCTTGTTGCGCAGCAGCGCGGAGCCTTGCGCCATTTCCGGCAGGTAAGTGATCCCGAGATCGGCATCGACCATCTCGACCAGCGTCAGGATGCTGGTTGCCGCGAACCGGCTCACCTTGTCGCTGTCACGGATCTTGCAGGCCGTCAGGGCGTGCTCGCGCAGGCAGTGGCCGTCCTCCAGCAGCAGGATGCTCGCCGAATCGAGCCGGCCGAACTGGTACTGGCCGGCATCGACGCGCTTCGTGCCGTCGCGGTACGCGAGGAGAAACCGGTCGCGAAACAGTTTCAGTTCCTCCACGCCGCGAAGATCGTAGGGCAGCGCCAGCAAAAGCAGGTCGAGCTCGCCGTCGAGCAGCTTCTCGTGGATGCGGTCCGTGCGGTCTTCCGTCAGGTACAGGCGGAGCTGCGGATGGGCCTTGCGCAGCTTCGGCAGCATGCGCGGCAGCAGGAACGGCGCGATCGTCGGGATGACGCCGAGCCGCAGGCTGCCGCAAAGAGGGTTGCGGCACTGGCCCGCGGTTTCCACCAGGTTCTCGAGGGCGGCGAGGCAGCGGCGGGCCTGCGCGCAGACCTCCTGGCCGGCGGCCGTGATGGTGACCCGGCGGTTGGTGCGGTCGACCAGCGGCGTGTCGAGCAGCCGCTCGAGCTCCTGGATGGCGGTGCTGAAAGCCGACTGCGACACGAAGCACGCCTGCGCCGCGCGGCCGAAATGCCGGGCATCGCACAGCGCGACGAAGTAGCGGAGCTGCTTGACGGTCGGGTATCGCAAGTTCTACAGAATAGATTGTTCTGATAGGAACATTCTATTTTCCTTTAAATTCGCCCGGCCGTACAGTGGGCCCTGGCCGCGCGCCGGAGCTGGACGAAAACGGACCTGGAAAGGTCGAGTGCCGTGCCGCGGTCCACGGCCGAAGCCGGAGTGTCGCGCCGGCCCCGTTCCGAATCAATCGACTGGCTCAAGCTTTGCTGCAAGGAGTTCGCAATGCTCGAAAATCGTGAAGGACAACGCGTTCCCAATGTGACGTTCCGCACACGGCGGGACCACGACTGGGTCGACCTTTCTACCGACCAGGTCTTCTCGGGCAAGACCGTCGTCGTGTTCTCCCTGCCCGGGGCGTTCACGCCCACGTGCTCGTCGACCCATGTGCCGCGCTTCAACCAGCTCGCGCACACTCTCAGGCGGCACGGCGTCGACGAGATCGTCTGCATTTCCGTAAACGATGCGTTCGTCATGAACGAGTGGAAGGAGTCCCAGCACGCCGACAACATCACGTTCCTGCCGGACGGCAACGGCGAGTTCACGGAAGGCATGGGCATGCTGGTCGGCAAGGAAGATCTCGGCTTCGGCAAGCGGTCGTGGCGCTACTCGATGCTGGTGCGTGACGGCGTAATCGAAAAAATGTTCATCGAGCCCGAGCAGCCGGGCGATCCGTTCGAGGTCTCGGACGCCGACACGATGCTGAAGTACCTCGCGCCGAAGGCGCCGGTGCCGCTCGACGTCACGATCTTCGCGCGCCAGGGCTGCCCGTTCTGCGCCCGCGCCCGCGGGCTGCTGCGCGACGCGGGGCTCGAGTTCGAGGAGCTGGTCCTGAACCGCGCCTATACGGACCGTACGCTGCGCGCCGTCGCCGGCAAGGTGAGCTTCCCGCAGGTCTTCGTCAACGGCGAGCACATCGGCGGCGCGGAGGAGCTGGAAGCCTGGCTCGGCGAGCGCCGGCGCAACGCGGCCTGAGCGGCTGTCACGGGCTCCGCGGCAATGCGATATCATGGGAGGCAGGACGTCCGTCCTGCCTCCCACGTTGCCAAACCGGACCAGCGGAGCCAGCGAGTCGTGAGCATCGAGTTATCGGACCAGAGCCTGCTCAAGTCGGGCGCGTACATCGACGGCCAATGGGTCGGGAGTGACAGCGGCGAGACCTTCGAGGTCACGAATCCCGCCGATGCAAGCGTCGTCGCGCGCGTCGCGAAATGCGGGGCCGCCGAGGCGCGGCGCGCGATCGAGGCCGCCGACCGGGCCATGCGCTCGTGGCGAGCGGTGCCGGCGCCCGGCCGCGCGGCGATCCTGCGCAAGTGGCACGACCTGCTCATGGAGAACCAGGAGGATCTCGCGCGCCTGATGACCGCCGAGCAGGGCAAGCCGCTCGCGGAATCGCGCGGCGAGATCGCCTACGCCGCCGGCTACCTGGAGTGGTTCGCGGAGGAGGGCAAGCGTCTCTACGGGGACACGATCCCGGCGCCCTCCGGCGACAAGCGCCTGCTCGTGATCAAGCAGCCCGTGGGCGTCGTCGCCTGCATCACGCCCTGGAACTTCCCGACGGCCATGCTGGCGCGCAAGGTCGCGCCGGCGCTCGCGGTCGGCTGCGCGGTCGTCTGCAAGCCCGCCAACTACACGCCGCTCTCGGCGATGGCGTTCGCGGAGCTCGGGGCGCGCGCCGGCGTGCCGGCGGGCCTCGTGAACATCGTCGCCGGCAGGACGGAAGAGATCGGTAACGAGCTCACGTCGAATCCCATCGTCCGCAAGCTCACGTTTACCGGCTCGACGGAGGTCGGCAAGATGCTGGTCGCCGCGTGCTCGAAGACGATGAAGCGCACCTCGATGGAGCTCGGCGGCAACGCGCCGTTCATCGTGTTCGACGACGCGGATCTCGACGAGGCGGTGAAAGGCGCCATCATCTGCAAGTTCCGCAACGCCGGCCAGACCTGCGTGTGCGCGAACCGCCTGCTCGTGCAGGACGGCGTGTACGACGCGTTCACCGAGAAGCTGCTGGCCGCCACCGCGGAGCTGAAGGTCGGCAACGGGGCGGCGGAGGGCGTGAAAATCGGGCCGCTGATCAGCGAAAAGGCCGCGAACGACGTGTATGCCTTCATCGACGACGCCGTCAGCCGCGGCGCCACCGTCGCCTGGGGCGGCGGCCGCTCCGACCTCGGCAGCCATTTCGTGAACCCCACCGTGCTCACGGACGTGAGCACCGACATGCGCGTGTTCAACGAGGAGATCTTCGGACCGGTCGCGCCGCTGTTCAGGTTCGCCACCGAGGAAGAGGCGCTTCGGCTCGCGAACGACACGCCGTTCGGGCTTGCGAGCTATTTCTACGCGCGCGACGTCGGCAGGATCTGGCGCGTCGCCGAGGGGCTCGAGTACGGCATCGTCGGCATCAACGAGGGCATCATCTCGAACCCGATGGCGCCTTTCGGCGGCATCAAGGAATCCGGGCACGGGCGCGAAGGCTCGAAGTACGGCCTCGACGATTACACCGACATCAAGTACCTCTGCCTCGGCGGCATCGACCGCTGACCCGAGCGCAGGAGCCCGGGCGTCTACGTCCGATTCTGGCCAATTCGCAGCCCGGCCGGACGTATACTGCGGGTCCGCAAGGATACCGCCATGCTGCACCCGGACATCTGCGAGCGCGCCCGCCTCGCGCGTGACGCGCGTTTCGACGGCCAGTTCTACATCGGCGTCACGAGCACCGGCATCTACTGCCGGCCGATCTGCCCCGCGGTTTCGCCGAAGCGCGCGAACGTGCGTTATTTCCCGAGCGCTGCGGCGGCCGCCGAGGCCGGCTTCCGCCCGTGTCTGCGCTGCCGCCCGGAATGCGCGCCGGGCACGCCCGCGTGGAACGGCACGTCGACGACGGTGCGCCGCGGTCTCGGCCTCATCGCGGCCGGGGCGCTGGACGAAGGCGGCGTGGAGCGCCTCGCGGAACGGCTCGGGGTCACGAGCCGCCACCTGCGGCGCCTGTTCACGCAGCACCTCGGCGCCTCACCGCTGGCCGTCGCGCACACGCAGCGACTGCACTTCGCTAAGCGGCTGATCGACGACACGCAGCTGCCGATGAGCCACATCGCCGTGGCGGCCGGCTATGGCAGCGTGCGCCGTTTCAACGATGCTTTCCTGAAAACCTACGGGCGCTCGCCGCGCGAGCTCAGGAAAGCGGGGCGGGCGAACGGCGCGCGGGCGGCCGCCGCCGGCGGCGCGACGCTTGCGCTGCGCCTGCCGTACCGGGAGCCGTTCGACTGGCGCGCCCTGCTCGCGTTCTTCGGCCCGCGCGCGACGCCCGGCGTCGAATGCGTGGCGGGCGACACGTACCGGCGCGTGCTCTCGCTGGACGGGTGCCATGCCCTGGTCGAGGTCGCGCCCGCGGACAAGCCCGGCTTTCTCGCTCTCACCGTGCGCGGCATGCCGACGGAGCGGCTGTTCGAAGTCATCCAGCGCACGCGCGAGGTGCTCGATCTCGACGCACCCGTGGCCGACATCGGCGCCACGCTCGGCCGCGACCCGGAGCTCGGTGCGCGGCTCGCCGCGCACCCCGGCATTCGGGTCCCGGGCGCCTGGAGCGGCTTCGAGCTCACGGTGCGCGCGATCCTCGGCCAGCAGGTATCGGTCAAGGGGGCCACGACGCTCGCCGGCCGGGTGGTTGCCCGCTACGGCGAGCCGCTTGCGCTCGCGCCCGGCATTGCTTCCGGAGGGCTGACGCACGCGTTCCCGGCGCCCGAGCGCCTGCGGCGCGCGCGCTTCCGCCGCCTCGGCCTGGTCGAGAGCCGCGCCGAGACGATCCGCCGCGTCGCGGCCGCCGTGCTCGCGGGCGATCTGCGCTTCGATGCCGGACAGGACCCGGACGCGCTGTGCCGCACGCTCTGCGCAATCCGCGGCATCGGCGACTGGACGGCGCAGTACGTCGCGATGCGCGCGCTGAAATACCCCGACGCCTGGCCGGCGGCCGACCTCGGCCTGTTGAAGGCACTGGATCCGTCGCGCCGCCTGCGTCCCGCGGAGCTCGCCGAACGCGCGCTGCGCTGGCGCCCGTGGCGGGCGTACGCGGCTATGCTGTTGTGGAATGCCCTGCCGGGCTCCGGAGGATGAGCATGTACTACCGCTACCTCGACACGCCGATCGGCGAGCTGCTGCTCGCCGGCGACGAAGACGCCCTGCGGGTCGTCGCGTTTCCCGAAGGCAAGCGGCGGCGCGAGCCGGAGGCGCACTGGATCTGGTCGGAGCAGCCGTTCGACGAAGCCTGCCGCCAGCTCGACGCCTATTTCGCCGGCACTCTCAAGCTCTTCGACTTGCGGCTCGCCCCCGCCGGCACCCCGTTCCAGCTGTCCGTGCTGCAGGAGCTGCGCAAGATTCCGTACGGCACGACCGTTTCCTACGGCGAGATCGCGCGCCGCATCGGCCGGCCGAAGGCGGTGCGCGCCGTCGGCGCGGCGAACGGCCACAACCCGATCCCGATCATCATTCCCTGCCACCGGGTCATCGGCGCAAGCGGCGACCTCACGGGCTTCGGCGGCGGCCTGCACGTCAAGCAGGCCTTGCTGCGCCTGGAAATGGAGCACAGCCGCTTCCCCCACGTCGCGTCGTAAGCCTGCCTCCCGCATCGCCCGGCCACGCGGCGATCTCCTGGCCGCGCGAGGGGGCGCGCGTGGCGGCACCGCCGCGGGTTGTGACTTTTTCGCGACAAGCGCTGCAGGCCGGGCCCGGACCCGGCGCAAGCGCCGGCAGCCGTACCATTATTCATTCGCCTTCAGTACCATACTGCCAAGGTTGCCGAAGGGCGCCGCAGACGATGAACGCCGGGGGGTTGTTGTGATCGCAACAAGGCGGGCGATAAGAACATTCCACGTCTTTGACGGAGATTCCACGATGCTGATTCGAACGGTGAAGCGCGGCGGCGCGCTGCTCGCGACGCTGCCTGCGGCGCTTGCGGCTCTCGCACTCTCGCCGGCCGTGCAGGCGCAGGGTCTGGCCGATGATTTCCTCGAGGAAATCATCGTGACCGGCACGAAGCGGGCGGGCGGTATCAATGTCCAGGATGCACCGGTCGCGATCAGCGCGTTCAACGAGAACCAGATCGACGCGTTGCACCTGCGCGATCTTTCCACGCTCGGCTTCGTCGCGCCCAGCGTGCAGCTCGAGGACATCGGCACGGCGCGCGGTGTCGCGAACTTCTCGATCCGCGGCATCGGCATCAACAGCTCGATCCCCTCGATCGACCCCGCCGTGGGCGTGTTCGTCGACGGCATGTATCTCGGCATCAACTCGGGCGTCGTGTTCGACATGTTCGACATCGAGGGCATCGAGGTGCTGCGCGGCCCGCAGGGCCTGCTGTTCGGCCGCAACGTGACCGGCGGCGCGGTGCTCGTCCGCACCACGCGGCCGACCGACCAGTTCTCCGTCAAGGCGAAGGTCGCGGCAGAGACCGGGCTGAACCAGTTCTATTCGGCGACCGTGTCCGGACCGTTCTCCGACGCGTCCGGCGGCAAGCTCGCCGTCTACCACAACAAGGACGACGGCTGGCACACGAACCTGTTCGACGGCTCGGAATTCGGCAAGGCCGAAACCACGCTGGTGAATGCCGCCTACGAGTTCGAGCCGAGCGATTTCTTCAACGCCATCCTGCGCTACACGCACGGCGAGTCCGACGGTGACGGCCCGGCTTCGCAGAACGGCGGCCTGTTCAGGGAAGACAGCTTCGATTTCTCGATCGACGAGCCGGGCTTCTATGACGCGGAGTGGGACCAGGCGATCCTGGAGACCACCTGGAACGTCGGCTTCGGCGACGGCGAGATCGTCAACATCCTCGCTTACCGCGAGTACAGCAGCAACACGCTGGGCGACATCGACGCGTCGCCGCTGTTCTTCTTCCACGCGCTGTCGACGACCGACCAGAGCCAGTGGAGCAACGAGCTTCGCTACTCCGGCCGGCTCGGCAACGTGCACCTGACGAGCGGCATCTTCTACCTCACCCAGGACCTCGCCTATTTCGAGCAGCGCCTGATCCCGGTGGCCCCGCCACCGGCACAGAACACCACCGGCGGCGGCTTCCAGGACATGCGCTCGGTCGGTGTCTTCACGCAGGCGGACATCGAGCTCACGGACGAGATCACCCTGAATCTCGGCGCCCGCTACGATCACGAGAAGAAAGAGGCGCAGATCTCCGCGATCCCGTTCAACCGCTGCCTGCTGGGCGCCAACTGCACGGGCTTCGACCTGGACGACTCGCGCACCTGGCACGCGTTCACGCCGAAGATCGGCCTGCAGGTGCAGCCGGACGACACGACGCTGATGTACGCGTTCTGGACCAAGGGCTTCCGCAGCGGCGGCTACAACATGCGCCATACCGCGGTGCTGATTCCGAACGAGTCGTTCGACCAGGAGGAGTTGACGTCCTACGAAGTGGGACTCAAGAAGGATTTCGCGGAGGGCCGGCTGCGCTTCAACGGCGCGGCGTACTACAACACGATCGACGATATGCAGCGCGAGGTGAACCTTCCCGACCCGGTGGTCGGCGTGGTGCAGCTCATCCGCAATACGGCCGATGCGACGATTACCGGGGTCGACATGGAGTTCAGCGCCGCGCTCACCGATTCGCTGTTCCTGCAGACGAGCCTCGGTTACGTCGACGGCAGCTACGACGAGGTGCTGTTCGACATTTCCGGCGACGGCAAGGTGGACGCCGAGGACGAAAACCTCGAGATTCCGCGCCTCGCGCCGTGGTCCTACGGGGCGCAGCTCACCTGGCAGACGGAGCTGCCGTTCGGCTCACTGACCGTGCAGGGCAGCGGCTACCGGCGCGATCCCTCGTTCTACACCGACAATAACCAGGGCCGGCTGCGCGCCGTGGACATGTTCAACGCGAACGTGAGCCTCGGCCTCCTGGAAGACCGGCTGACGGTGTCGGTGTTCGGCAGGAACCTGAAGGACGAGTCGACGATCGGCGGCGACACGCAGCTGCCGCCGAACTTCCCCGGCGGCCCGGCGTTCCCGATTCCGGGACTGGGGCTCGTGGGCGACGGCGCGACCTTCTCGCCGCTCAACAAGGGCCGGGTCTGGGGGCTCGAAGTGCTGTACCGGATGGAATAGCCGCGCGCACCCGGATCTTTTGAATCGAAGCCCCGCTTTCCGGCGGGGCTTTTTTTGGCGCGCGACAAGGCGCTGCCGCATGCGCCGACCTCCGGCGGGCTCAGCCCTCCTCGGCGAGCTGGACGATCTGCTTGCCGACCTTGTTGCCCTTCAGCATGTCGACGAACGCGGCCGGCGCGTTCTCGATGCCCTGCACGATCGTCTCGTGGTACTTGAGGCGCCCCTCGGAAAGCCAGCGGGTGGCCTTCGCGACATACTCCTTGCAGGTGTCCGGATGGTCCGTGACGATGAAGCCGCGCATCGTGAGCCGCTTGCCGATCATGCTCGCGAGGCCGCGCGGCCCCGGCTGGCTCTCCGCGTCGTTGTAGTTGGCGATCATCCCGCACAGGACGATGCGGCCGTAGGTACGCATGTTCCGCAGCGCGGCTTCGAGCATGTCGCCGCCCACGTTCTCGAAATTCACGTCGATGCCCTTCGGGCACATCTTGCGGATGCTCTGCGACAGCGATTCGCTGGTCCGGTAATTGAAGGCGGCGTCGAAGCCGAGCTCCGTCGTGAGCAGCGACACTTTCTCGTCCGATCCGGCACACCCCGTCACGCGGCAGCCGTGGATCTTCGCGAGCTGCCCGACGACGCTGCCCACGGCCCCGGAGGCCGCGGAGACGAACACCGTCTCGCGCGGCTCGGCGCGGCCGATCTCGAACAGCCCGACGTAGGCCGTCATGCCGGGCGTGCCGAGAATGCCCAGCCAGTACGACCTCGGCACGTCGAGGTGCGGCAGCTTGTACAGACCCTGGCCGCCGGTGAGCGAGTAGCTCTCCCAGCCGAGCAGGCCATTCACCCAGTCGCCTTCGCGGAAGTCCGGGTTGCGGCTCGCGGCTACACGGCCGACGACACCGCCGCTCAGCACCTCGCCCACCTCGAACGGCGGCACGTAGGACTTCACGTCGTTCATGCGGCTGCGCATGTACGGGTCCACCGACAGGTAGACGTTGCGGACCAGCACCTGCCCGTCGCCGGGCTCCGGCACGGGCGCTTCCGTCATGCGGAAGTTCTCCTGCGTGACCCAGCCCTGCGGCCGCGAAGCCAGCCGGATCTGCCGGTTGGTGTCGGTCATTCAAAGCCTCCTGTGCTGCATGGCCAGCACGGTTTCCGAGGGCGCGACGCCGGGGACCAGCCGCTCGTCGTCCACGAGGGTACCGAAACTTGCGACCAGCGGCAGGATGCCGGCCCACACCGGCGTGGCGTAGTCCTCCGGCTCGTCGTCCGGCATGCCCGTGGAGACCTTCGCCGAGGCCGCTTCGACGGCCAGCGCGATCACGCCGGTCATTTTCAGCTCGCGCTGGTGCGGCGCGCGCAGCTCGTCCCAGCGCCCCGGCATCGTGTGCTCGCTGATGCAACGCAACGCGGCGAGCTGCTCCGCGCACGAGTCGACGAGGCGCGGGGCGCCGAAGACGGTCACGGAGCGGTAGTTCAACGACGAATTGAAGCTCGAGCGCGCGAGCACCAGCGCGTCGACCAGCGTGACGTTGACGCAGGCGCGCTCCGTCTGCTCGAGCAGGCGGATGACGCGGGCCTTGCGCGCGCCGTGCAGGTACAGCGTGTCGCCGTCGAGGCCGTAGATCATCGGCACGACCACGGGCGCGCCGTCCTGCACGAAGCCGACGTGCGCGACCACGCCGGCGGCGAGGATGCGCCCGACCGTCTCGCGGTCGTAGCGGGCCTTCCTCTGCAGCTGGCGGACCTTGTTCGTGCGGGAGACGGGGTAGCTGTCGGTCACGGGGGCTCCGGGTGCTTCTCTGGGTCGCGGGATCCATGCATATGTTGTACGTCGTTCACGCTGGAGCACAAGATGTAGTAGCATCCAGCTCCGTGCCCTGCGCCCCGGCGTGCGCAGCCCGCGCGCCGCGGCGGATCACGGACGGCCGGGGTACGCACGGAGAAAGGCTGCGGGTCATCCGGCCCGCATGATGACATGCCGCCCGGGGTTCCCGGGCGGCATTTCCGCTTTCGGGGCGGCGATGGCAGGCTTGGCCGTAGCAGCCGGACGGGAGCCGCGATGCCGAAGAACGACAACCCGCCCGCCGCCGGGCTCTCGCCGCTCGCGTACGTCGAGCTCGCTCCCGGGCAGGAGTACCCGCCGTACGTGCCGGCGGACTCGACCATGGCCGAGTTCACGCTGAAGGCGGCGCTCTTCGGCATCTTCTTCGGCATCGTGTTCGGCGCGGCCAACGCCTACCTCGGCCTGCGCGCCGGTCTCACGATCAGCACGTCCATCCCGGTCGCCGTCATGACCGTCGCCGCGTTCCGCGCGCTCCGGACCTTCGGCCGCTCCGGAACCATCCTCGAGGCGAACATCTCGCAGACCATCGGCTCCGCCTCGAGCTCGCTCGCGAGCGGCGTCATCTTCACGCTGCCCGCGCTGTTCCTGTGGGGCGTCGCGCCCGGGCTGCTGCAGATGACGCTGCTCGCGATGTGCGGCGGGGTCATCGGCACGCTCTTCATGATCCCGCTGCGGCGCCTGCTGATCCGGGGCGAGCACGGGCGGCTGCCCTATCCCGAGGGCACCGCGTGCGCGGAAGTGCTCGTGGCGAGCGAGGTCGGCGGCAGGAGCGCGCGCTACGTCTTCTTCGGGCTGGGGATGGGCGCGTTCTTCAAGACCCTGACGTCGTGGGCGCACGTGCTGCCCGCGTCACTCGCGGCGCGGTTGCCTTTCATCCCCAAGGGCGAGCTCGGCATGGACCTGTCGCCGGCGCTGTTCGGGGTGGGGTACATCCTCGGCCCGCGGATCGCGGCGGTGATGGTCGGCGGCGGGCTGCTGGCCTGGGTCGTCATCATCCCGGCGATCGGCGCGTGGGGGGCGAGTTTCAACGCGCCCGTATTCCCCGAGACGGCAGCGCTGATCCGCGACCTGTCGGCGGGCGAGATCTGGTCGCGCTACGTCCGCTATATCGGCGCCGGTGCGGTCGCCACGGCCGGCATCGTGGCGCTGATCCGCAGCATCCCGGTCATGCTGCAGAGCTTCCGGGTGGGTGCCGCCGGGCTGCGCGAGCGGGTGGGCGAGGGCGCCCCGGCGACCGCGGCCGTGCCGCGCACGGAGCGGGACCTGCCGCTCGGCGTCGTGGCGGGCGGGTTGCTCGCGGTGATCCTGCTGATGGTGCTCGCCCCGCCCATTTTCGGCGGGGTCGGCGGCGTGCTCGTGCGGCTGATCGCGGCCGTGTGCGTCGTGGTCTTCGCGTTCTTCTTCGTCACGGTCGCCTCGCGCATCGTCGGCCTCGTCGGCGTGACCAGCAACCCGACGAGCGGCATGACGATCGCGTCCCTGCTCGGCACGGCGGGCGTGTTCCTGCTGCTCGGCTGGACCGACCTGTCCGGCAAGGTCGCGGCGCTCACGGTCGGCTGCGTCGTGGCGATCGCCGCCTCGATCGCCGGCGACATGTCGCAGGATTTGAAGACCGGCTACCTGCTCGGCGCGACGCCGCGCCGGCAGCAGGCGGGCGAGCTGATCGGCGCGCTCACCTCGGCGGCGTTCGTCTGCCTTTCCGTGCTGCTGCTCGCCGAGACGTTCGGCTTCGGGACGCGCGAGCTGCCCGCGCCGCAGGCCACGCTGATGAAGCTCGTGATCGACGGCGTGCTGGACCGGGAGCTGCCCTGGGGGTTCGTCGGTATCGGGATCGCGATCGCCCTGGCCTGCGAGGTGCTGCGCATTCCCTCGCTGCCGTTCGCGGTCGGCGTCTACCTGCCGGTCTCCACGATGACGCCGGTGTTCGTCGGCGGCCTGCTGCGCGCGGGGTTCGAGCGCCGGGCGCGCGATCCGGCGCGGGCCGCCGGGTACCGGGAGCGGGGCATCCTGCTCGGCAGCGGCTTCGTGGGCGGCGAGGGCCTGCTCGGCGTCGGCATCGCGGCGCTGGCGTTCCTGCAGGGCCGGCGCACGGAGGGCATCGGCACCGACTGGCTGGGGCCCGCGTGGAGCGTCGAGCTGGCCGGGCTGATCGCGTTCGCGCTGCTCGTCGGCTGGTTCGCGCGCCGCGTGCGGGCGTGACGCCGGCGGGGTGCCCCCCCCGGCGGCCGGCCCGCCGCGGCTATTTGACGAAGCGGGTGATGCCGGCGCCGAGCTTCATCAGCTTCTGCAGCGTCGATGTCGGCACGGCCTGGATTTTCTCGTACCACTCGCTCGTGGTCTCGACGAACTGGAGCATGTTGCGGATGCGCTCCTTGGTGATCTCGTCGGTCTGCTCCTCGCGCGCGACGTCCTCGGCGCACTTGCGCAGCATCGAAAGGGTCGGGTTCAGCTCGCGCTGCTTGCGCTGCGCGATGATGACCCGGAACAGCTCCCAGACGTCGTGCAGCGACTCGAAGTAGTCGCGCCGGTCGCCGAGGACGTGGGTCATCTTCACCAGCCCGTAGCTCTGCAGCTCGCGGATGCTGGTGCTCACGTTGGAGCGCGCGACGGACAGGAGGTCCACGATCTCGTCCGCGCGCAGCGGGCGCGGCGAAAGATAGAGGAGCGCCTGGATCTGCGCGACGGTGCGATTGGTCCCCCAGCGGGTGCCCATCTCGCCCCAGTGCAGCACGTAGCGCTCGACGGCGGGCGTCAGCTTCATCCATTTCGTCCATTTCTGTTGGTACCGAAATTGATGACCTCACCGCCCCGAAAAGTCAAGCCGATCCGGGACACCCATCGATCTCAATTCGGCAAGCCGATCCGGGACACCCATCGATCTCAATTCGGGACACCCATCGATCTCGACGTCCGCGGCCCCCGTTGTAAACTGCCCCCCGATGCTCACGGAAACCTATCAGAACCTGCACCGGGAGCTCGGCATCCCCGCGGACTACGCCGCCGACCGGCGCCTGCCCTTCTTCCCCGAGGCGCGCGAGCTGGTGGAGGTCGGGCCGAACCTGGTGGGCCGCATGCAGCGGCTGGCGCCGCGGGCGGCCGCGCGCTGGCGCGAGATGGCGCTGCGCGCCGAACGGGAGGGGGTGCGGCTGCTGCTCGTCTCGGGGTTCCGGAGCTTCGATTACCAGGCCGAGCTGATCCGCAAGAAGCTGGCCCGGGGCCAGACGATCGCGGAGATATTGAGAGTGAACGCCGCGCCCGGCTTCAGCCAGCATCACACCGGGCTCGCGGTGGACATCGCCACCCCGGGCCGGCGGCCGCTGACGGAGGACTTCGAGGATTCGGACGCCTTCCGCTGGCTCACCGCGAACGCCGGCGCGTTCGGCTTCACGATGACCTACCCCCGCGACAACCCCTGGGGCTTCATCTACGAGCCCTGGCACTGGTCGATGTGAGGCGCCGGAACCCGCACGATGCCGCCCGCGTCCCGCGCGGTTGACAGGCGCGGGACAGGATTAGACAATGCCCGGCTTGCGTCGGCGGAGGGGTACTCAAGCGGTCAACGAGGGCAGACTGTAAATCTGCTGGCTTAGCCTACGTAGGTTCGAATCCTACCCCCTCCACCACATCGGGGAGTTGCGGCGGCTCAACCGGCAGATCGCGGTCTGTTCGCGCGCGGGTACCATCGGGCGATCCGCGTCTCCGCCGCGGATTCGAGGGTCGGATGCCGGACGCTGCGGGTTCGGCGGCATCACCGAGGGAATTAGATCGCGTTGACACGGGACAGCGAGGCGCCGGGACTGTCGGCCGTGCCGCGCCCGTGACCGGGCGCGCCGGCCAACCGGACCGGCACAGCGCCAGGGCGGGTGTAGTTCAATGGTAGAACCTCAGCCTTCCAAGCTGATGATGTGGGTTCGATTCCCATCACCCGCTCCAGTTTGGACGGTCACCGGCGAGGGCTTCGCCCACATAGCTCAGGGGTAGAGCACTTCCTTGGTAAGGAAGAGGTCCCCGGTTCAAATCCGGGTGTGGGCTCCAGTCGACTCCCGGCCACCGGAACGTAACGAAAGACGAACAGCCACGAGAGAAGCGCAATGGCGAAAGGAAAGTTTGAGCGTACGAAGCCGCACGTGAACGTAGGGACGATTG